>DASTXE010000001.1:0-300000 GCA_035765535.1 Rickettsiales bacterium
CGGGGGCAATACCATCACGATCAATGGTGGTGGCAATACGGTCAGCGCTGCGAACGGAGATACTATTAATCTTTCCGGCAATGGCACCACCGGCGCGAATGGCGGCATTGATACGGTCAATATGTATTACGGCACGATCAATGTATCTGCGAATACCGACGTACAAGGCAATTACTCAGGCAATACGATCAATGTAGCCAATAACGATACAGTGAGTGTTTCCGGTAATGCCAACACAGTGACTTCCACTGGCAGCAATACATCGATTTCCGTCACAGGTAACAATAATATCGTCAATGCAATCGCATCCGATACGGTTACCATTGCCGGTAATGGTGACACGGTCAACACCACCGGTATTGCCTCAGTTTCTCTGTCCGGTTACAGCAATATCGTTAACGCTTATAGTGGCAGCAGCATTACGCTGGCAACGAACGCTACTACTACGGTCAATGGTACGAATCTTACTATTACGGGGACGGCGGGGAGTATCACAGTCACGGGCAACAATGATACGGTCAACACTACAGGCAGCAATGTCACTTATAATGCAAACAATACTGGAGAAATACTGGTTGGTAATAACAACACAGTAACAGGCGGAAGTGGTGTAAGCCTGGTACTGGGGGCGGCAGGGGATACGGTAAATCTTTCCAATGCGGCCATGATTAATTTCGCAGAAAATTACGGCGGTAGCAATACAATCAACGGTAATAATAATGCGGTATTCTTTGGTACCGGTGTGAGCGAAACCATCAATGGCAACAATAACACTATAACCTTTAATGGGGACCCTGATGGTGGCGGTCATGCAAATATTACCGTCAATGGCACTGGTAATACAGTGATTGCTGCAAGTACTGATACCATTATACTGGCAACTGGGGCTACGGCGACCATCAGTGGTTCAAACCTGACGATTCAAGGTAACGGTAATACCTATCGGTTCGGGCGCGGAAATGGCCAGGATATTCTTATTAATGGTCTCTCTAGCAATACCGGCCCGAGCGGTGAACTTGATTTGGGGACAAATATTGCAAAAGACCAGATCTGGTTTGAGAAGGTCGGCAATAACCTGCAGGTGGATATTTTGGGCACAACCGATCATATGACGATCAACAACTGGTATAGCAACAGCTATTCGCAGTTAAGCAGCATCTATACCGCTGCGGGCAATGTGATCGATACCCAGATAGCCCAGCTTGTGCAGGCGATGGCGACCTATAGCACCAACCACGCAGGCTTCAACCCCGCCACCGCCACAGCAATGCCGACCGACGCGACACTGCAAAGCACGCTCGTAGCAAGCTGGCATTGAGATTGAGTGATAGTGGTTAGAAGGAAGGGCAGAATATTGAATTCTGCCCTTTCTGCTATTGAGGATAAGCAAACTCTGTCATTGCTTGCCGCGGAAACGGTTTTCGCTGTGAGTTCAAGAGAAAAAGCTTCTCTTGGGATTCGAATAATCCCCTGGCTGTCATTATAGGTTTAAAATAAGGAAAATGAATCAACATTAGTGTTGTTGGTGCCCGGAAGAGGACTCGAACCTCCACGACTCGCATCACTAGTACCTGAAACTAGCGCGTCTACCAATTCCGCCATCCGGGCTAATTCCTTGGTTGCGGGGGCAGGATTTGAACCTGCGGCCTTCAGGTTATGAGCCTGACGAGCTACCGGGCTGCTCCACCCCGCGGCAAGGAAGGTCTGGATATATAGCACCTTATAGTAAGAGCGCAAGCCTAAACCGCCGTGTTGCAAAAGATTTATTTAACTCTTGGTAGCAAGGGCGACTTTATTCATGAATCCGGCCTGATCGTCCTGCATCAGGAGCGGGAAATGGTCGGCGATGGCGTGCAAGGTTTTATCCTGTAGCTCACGTTCTTCGCGGGTGAAATCACTGAGGACGTAATCCGAGACCTGGGATTTATGCTCCGGGCGGCCGATGCCGATGCGCAGGCGGATATAAGGATTAGGAAGGAAGGAGTCGATACTCTTGAGGCCATTATGCCCGCCATTGCCGCCGCCTTGCTTCACGCGTATTTTGCCGGGCTGGAGGTCGAGATCGTCATAAATGACGATGATCTTTTCCACAGGGATTTTATAGAACCCCGCAGCCGCGCCGACAGATTCGCCGGAAAGATTCATGAAGGTCTGAGGTTTGAGAAAGAATATGCGTGCTTCCGGGGAGGGAAGGCGGGCGTCGCATAATTCGCCGGAGAATTTCTTGGTCCAGGGGGAAACATCGAACTTCCTCACGATTTCATCAATCGCGAGGAAGCCGATATTGTGTCGGTTGTGCTCGTATTTCTGCCCTTTATTGCCTAATCCGACAACGAGCAGCATTTACTTACTTCTTTTTCGCAGCGGCAGCACCGGCAGCAGGAGCGGCACCTGCGGCAGGAGCAGCACCGGCAGCGGGAGCTGCGGCAGCAGCTGCAGGACGTTCTTCTTCATCCTTACCGCTGCGGCCTGCGATGGTGACAACCGTAAAATTACGGCCCCTGATCGCCGGGGTGACGTGTTCAGGCAGCTTCACATCATTGATATGCACTGAGTGAGCGATGTCCACTTCCAGAATATCCACTTCGATGAACGGCGGAATGAAGTCCGGCTTGCACAGCAGTTCGATTTCGTGGCGAACGATGTTGAGTACGCCGCCGCGCTTGATACCTTTGGATTTTTCCTGGTTCAGGACCTTTACCGGCACCATGACATGGATAATGCTGTCTTTGTCAACGCGCTGGAAGTCAGCGTGTTCGATAACATCCGTCACCGGATGGGACTGGACATCGCGCGGCAGGGTGTGAATGACCTTGCCGTCAAGCTTAAGGTCAACGATTTTGCTGAAGAATGCACCTTTGCGGTATTCCATGGTCAGTTCCTTCAGGGGTAGCGAGATCTTCACCGGCTCCTGCGAGTTGCCGTAAATAATGGCGGGAACCTGGGATTCACGGCGCAGGGCGCGGGCAGCACCTTTACCTGCGTTGTCGCGAGTCTTGGCTTCGAGTGTAGCATTGATTTTCATGAGTGGTCTCCTAACAAAATAGTAATAAGTTTAATCGAAAAGACTGGATACGGATGTTTCCTCGCTGATGCGGCGGACGGCTTCGGCCAGCAGCGGAGCGATGGAAAGAACGCGTATGTTCGGGGTGGCCTTTACGGCTTCCGTGGTGGCGATGCTGTCGGTAACGACGAGTGAAGTAAGCGCCGAAGCGGCGACGCGTTCCACTGCCTTACCGGAAAGCACACCATGCGTGACGTAAGCTGCCACTGAGGCAGCGCCTTTTTTCATCAGCGCTTCCGCGGCATTGCACAATGTGCCTGCGGAATCAACGATATCGTCATACAGAATGCAGTGGCGGTCGCCGACATCGCCGATGATGTTCATGACTTCGGAAACGCCTGCGCGTTCACGGCGCTTGTCGACAATAGCGAGTTCTGCGTCAATGCGCTTGGCAAGTGCACGTGCGCGTACCACGCCGCCGACGTCCGGCGATACGATCACGACGTTTTTATCTTTATAATGTTTTTTGATATCGGCCACAACCACGGGCGATGCATAAAGATGATCGAGCGGGATATCAAAAAAGCCCTGGATCTGCCCTGCATGCAGGTCAACCGTCAGAACGCGGTCGGCACCGGCAGAGGTGATGATATTGGCCACCAACTTGGCCGAGATCGGAGTGCGGGGACCGGGTTTACGGTCCTGCCTGGCATAACCGAAATACGGAATGACCGCCGTGATACGGCGCGCGGATGCACGGCGCAGCGCGTCGAGCGTGACGAGCAGTTCCATGATATTGTCGTTGGCCGGGTAGGAGGTAGACTGTACCACGAACATATCTTCACCGCGGACATTTTCGTGGATTTCCACGAATACTTCCATGTCGGAGAAACGGCGCACAGTGGCTTTGGTAAGCGGGTTGCCCAGATAAGCGGCCATAGCTTCCGCAAGCGGAATATTGCTATTGCAGGAAAGAATCTTCATAAGAACCGTTTTCTTTATTGGTTAAACACTTAATGGGGATCACCACACGGTCAATACATGGCCATCCACCTTAAAGCGCGGGTTCTGATAGCATGGATTGCCTTGGGCTGCAACCAGATTATACGTATTTTTGCGCATTGCGTGCCCATGCATGGCTTGCAAGCACGGCGAATTCTGATTATACACATCCCTCCGCTGCGGCACGCAAGGCAAGTGGCTGATCAGCATAATATGCAGATAAGTAAGGAAAATCTATGAAACAAGGGAATTTTTTGATTCTCTCGCTGCTAGGCGCGCTGTGTGTTATTACCCCATTTGCGATTGACCTGTACCTGCCTGCTTTTACGCAGATTGCAGCAGATCTCGGCACCAGCAGTGCGACCGTCTCACTCTCGCTTTCCAGCTACTTTATTGGCCTGGCGTTTGGGCAGTTTTTTTACGGACCGCTGCTTGACCGTTACGGCCGTAAGAAACCTATTTATGCCGGTCTCGCATTATTTTGTGCTGCCTCGGCAGGCTGCATGCTGACGCATGATGTCCATATGCTGATCGGATTACGCCTGCTGCAGGGGCTTGGCGGGTGCGCTGCGCAGGTCGGCGCAATAGCGATGGTGCATGACTTTTTCCCTGTGGACCAGAGCGCGCGGATATTCTCACGCCTGTTTCTGTACATAGGAGCTTCGCCATTGCTGGCACCGACGATCGGCAGCATGCTGACTGCTTATCTTGGTTGGCGCTGGGTATTCATTTTTATGCTGGTAATGGCGAGTGCCGTGTTGACCTGTATTGCGCTGTTTTTACCCGAAGGGCATAAGCCCGACAAAAGTATTTCGCTAAAACCTCTGCACATTGCAGCGGCCTTTCTGATGATTTTCAGGAACAGGAGCTTTCACCGTTATGCATTCGTAAGCGCATTTTCTTTTGCAGGCCTGTTTTCTTATGTCGCCGGTGCGCCGATTATTTTCATGGAGCAGTTTGGCGTCAGCCAGAAAATGTTCGGGGTGTTGTTTGCAGTGCTTGCAGGGGGATTCATCGGCGCAAGCCAGATTAATGTGATGCTGTTGAAACGCTTCAGCAGTAAAATTATTCTGGCCTATGCATTATGGGCCCAGGTAGCCTGCAGTGCATTGCTGTTTGCTGGAACCTGGAGCGGCGCGTTTGGCCTGGTGCAAACTGTAGTTCTGTTATTCGGGCTGCTGGCGAGTGTCGGCGTTGCTAACCCTAACGCAAGCGCATTGGCACTGGCGCCGTTTACCAAAAATGCGGGCAGTGCTTCCGCTCTGATGGGAGTCATACAGCTTGGAACGGGGGCGCTGATTTCCACTTCGATAGCGATTGTCGGTGCGAAGACCAGCCTGCCGATTATTGCCATTTTATTTGTTACGGCATTGGCGGGGGTGGTGCTCCATGGAGTGCTACGCGAAGAGGCCGAAAGCGGTGCTTTAGAAGTCGCCTGAGAGTTTCTTAAACGTAGATATTGCGGGAGGCGGGGAAGGTGATCCGCACCGTCGTGCCTTCACCCAGCACACTGCCGAGTGCGAGCCTTCCGCCATGCAGTTCCGCGAACATCTTGCAAAGCGGCAGGCCAAGGCCCGTGCCTTCGTGGCTCTGGTTGCGGTGCACCTGTCCAAAGACGGAAAGAGCGACCGGAATGTCTTTTTCCGCAATGCCGATACCCGTGTCCGATACCGTCATGGAGATATTCTTATTGGCGTCCTGATTTACCGCAATCTTGACCGTGCCGTTTTCCGGTGTGAACTTGATCGCGTTAGAAGCAAGGTTTAGCAGGATCTGACGGATCTTACGCTTATCGCCCATAATATCTGGCAGCATATCATCGACTTCGACGATCATGTTCATCTGCTTTTCCTTGATCTTCTTGTTCATCATGCGCATGGTCTCATTGACGAGTTCCTTCATCACCACGCGCTCTTCCAAAAGCTCCAGTTTGCCTGCGTCGCCTTTAGAAAATTCAAGAATATCGGTAATCAGGTTCAGCAGGTGGCTGCCGCACAGATTGATATCGTGGATGCGTTCCTTCTGCTTGGGATTAAGCTGGCCGAAATAGCCGGAATTCATCATTTCGGAAAAGCCGATAATCGCATTGAGCGGCGTTCTGAGTTCATGGCTCATATTGGCCAGGAATTCCGATTTGGCCTGGCTGGCAAGAACGGCTGCCGCTTCCGATTTTTCCACCTGCACAATCTGGCGCGCCATGGTGATAGCGAAGAAGGAGAGTAGCGATCCGAATACCATGAAGATGCCCAGTAGCACGAAATCTTTGAAACTATTCTCATGCCAGTTCTTGAGATAGTCCTGCTCATCGAGCGAAATGGTCAGCAGCAGCGGCAGGAATTTAAGCTTAACGAAGCCATATACTTCAATGGCGCCTTTGGTGCGGAAGGTGCGGATTGTGATGCGGGAGGGATCAGTAACTTTGCCAAATTCCTGACGGGCCAGGGCATTAAGCTCATTATAATAACTTTCCGTAGCCTGATTTTCCACTAACAGCGCGCCGGACTGGATGACCTGCAGCGACATATAGCTGCGGCTTCCCTGTTCGATGGTAGAAAAATATTTGATGAAAAATGCCGGATCAATGACGGCGATAAACGCGCCGCCGAAGCCGCCATCCATGTGTTTGATCTTGCGCGCCATGACGATGAGGCTGCTATCATCCTTGGCGCCTGAAGGCAGGTTGCCGATGAAATAATCCTTGTCCCCATTGTCGCGCAGCATCTGGAACTGGGAATTGTCCGCGAATGAAAAATGTTGGTAATCCATCAGCGTGACGGAATTAGGCCTGCTTGCGGCCATGAGCGGCTGGCCGTGCTCATCCACCATGATAATGGCTGCAAGGCGCGGTGATCCTTCCACGAGATCCTGCAGGTTCTGCAAGGTGAATTCGGGTGAACTTCCGCCGAAACGTTCATTGTAGTAACGGTTGTCCACCGCGCGGCGTAGCGCATTATCAATGCCGATAAAGGCCAGTTCGATCTGCTGCGACATGATCGTCAGCACGCGCAGATCGTTATTAACGGCATCTTCACGGGCAGTCTTGGCGGATTCCAGCACCTGGTCTATGACGATCCAGGCGAATATCAGCATGATTAATATGCTGAACGTACTGATATTACGTATGCGCTTTGATGATTTCTTCTCTGCATCCACCATGTTTTTTCCTGAACCTGTGCGGCATACGACCCTCGCTGCAAGGGAACACCGACTCCATATTTATATGGAATTGGTTAAAATATGGTTTACAAGGCCGAAGTTTAACAGGATTTCCGCGTATTATTTTAGGGGAGTGACTCTTCTGCATCCCTTTGCGTGGCCGAAGGGATTTATTTGGGACAAGCCCCCAGATGTAGCTTGATAAATCGGTTTTGATTTGCTAAACAGGCCGCCTTGCGATACAAACCGTATCGCGGTTTTACGTGCGGTCGTGGCGGAATTGGTATACGCGCAACGTTGAGGTCGTTGTGGGGCAACCCATGGAAGTTCAAGTCTTCTCGACCGCACCATCTTGCTGAAACAGCAGTTTCAGGATTGTCATAAAAACTTCATTTTTCTAGATTCTTCCATAAGTTGTAAATGTGATACAATACTAACGTCTCGCATTCTATCTCGCATAAGGAAGCTTCGGTTTCCTTGGGATGGAATCTGCGGTCGGCATATCCGCTTTTGCCGGCTCTATAACGACTGTGGAGAGGCATGTCCTATCCATTGCTCTAACGGCGCTCAGGAAGGAGAATCATGAGCGCAGACGAAACTCGGCCGGACCCGCCCGCTGTCGACGACCCTGTCGAGAGTGGAGCTGGTCAGTACACCGGCCCAGACGGTGCTCGCTTCGGCGGCAGCGATGTGGAAGGTACCGGCGGTTCCTCTCGCGGAAGCGCCAGTACCTACAGTGGTCCTGACGGGGAAGGTGATCTCGGCCCGCATGGTCCCTGAGTGAACACCGCCCGGCGATCTGCTTCTCCTCCCCCTCATTACGGGGAGGAAGATCGCCGGGTTCGTTCAGATTCCATAATGTTCCCAAAGCGATTTTCTTCTGGCTTAACAAAATTTTAATAACTTCCCGCTAATCTGGACATTGACATCGCACAGTACATATGGTGCGGTGTTTCTCTTCTCAATCATCCAGGATTACGTTAGCCCATGCTAAAACTCATCGCTCCGTTTCGCGTGTACTTCAATCTCGACAGCTCCCGCATTGCAACGGAGCCGGAACAATTCACGCAGTTTTTGAAGCAGGTACGCGAGGAAGTGCAGAATCCGCAGGGAGCGTTGAAGGGAAGGATGCATTCTGCGCTCGCGGTGGAAATCAATATCCCACCGGAGCCGCAGCAGGATGAAATCGACGCGCGCTACACATCCCTTAACACCAATGGCAGCCTGTATCTTTCACAGCGCATTTTTACCCTGCGTTTCAAGCCGTCGGAAGCAGGGGATATCGAAAAAATCTACAATGAGGCGCTGGCTCACGCAGATGAGAAAACCGCGCCTTATTCACGCAATTTCATCCCCGACATCAATGCTATCCGCATCGATTTCTATGATAATACGATAGCCATTCTTTCGCTTGAGCTGGTGATTGACGTAGCCCATATGCGTAAAGGCGAGCATATCTGGGACCGGTTGGACAAATGGACGACCGTGCTCGTCTATCACCTGTTCCGTGGACTTTACCAAAGCCATATATTTCCGCTGTTGCTGGGGCTGAGCAAGTTTTCTGCAAAGCATGGCGGTTTTATCAGGGACATATCGCAGTACACGGTTTTTGCCGATCTCGCGCACAGTGCAACCGAGCCATACCGGAATCTGGATACACGTTTCAGGCTGATGTGGGTAAACCGCACGCTCTTTTACACAGGCCAGTTTTCCGTGAATAACTGGATCAAGCCGTTGATGGAAAATAAAGCCACTGCGGTCAAAATACGCGAAGCGGAACTCTACCTGCATCAGGGAAATAATATCGCCATCATGCCCGCGGAGATGGAACAGAAGCATCTGGACGTGCTGTGGGATGTCATGCTTTCCGCGCAGTACTATTATGCCGCGATGGATGTAGTCAACGTCAACCTCGTGCGTTACATCGGCACGACCTTTAACAGTAAGAGCAGTCGCTTCCTGAATAATATCGGTGGCGATATGGAAGACATCATCAATTCCATAACGCTGCTGCAGATGAATTACAACGACATGGTGATGGATTTGCAGGGGGCGTCGCAGGAGTTGTTCCAGACTTTGGAAAAGGCCTGGAAGTTTGATAAGCTGGTGAGAAATGTCGAACGTAAAATGGCACTTTGCAAAGCCAATATTGCCGTGCTGACGCAGGAAACAGGAGAGCGCAGCCGCCTGCGCACGGAGAATATCCTCAAAGGCATTGCAGCGGTAAACCTGCTGTTCCTCATTGTAGCGCTGAGCGCCTACGCTGCTTTACTGCCCGAACAGAAGCAGCACATGCTGGGCCGTATTCCGGGACTGATGGATCTGGGGTTCATCATGTCTTCCAATGCGCTTGCGTGGCTCGGAATTATACTCATTGCGGTGTTTGCGGTGATGACACATTGCAGGCGTAACAAGAAGCACGAAGTGTAAACGACGGGAATCTGTTGACACTTGGTAAGCAGTTGCCTAATGCTGGAAAAGCAGACAGGGGAACGATATGGCAGAAAAATGGGCGCTGGGGCTGATGAGCGGTACGTCGCTGGACGGCGTGGACGCAGCGCTGATTCGCACTGACGGTAACGAAATATTTGAAATGGGCGCGTGGCTGACCCAACCCTTCGATGAAAAACTCCAGGTCAGAATACGCGACGCAGTATATATGCGCGGCGATATTGCCAAGATCGAGCAGGAGATTACGCTCGCGCATGCGGACGCCGTGAAGGCGCTGCTCAAGAAAGCAGGATTGAAACCCCATGACATCACAGTGATCGGGTTCCATGGTCAGACCATTGCACACCGCCCGTATGAGGGCATCACATGGCAGATCGGAAACGGCGGGCTGCTGGCGGAAAAAACAGGTATTAATGTAGTATGCGACTTCCGTCGCCGCGATATGGCGGCAGGCGGGCAGGGCGCACCGCTTGTGCCGCTCTACCATGCGGCGCTGGTGCGACATATGGAATTGCCGATTGCGGTGCTCAATATCGGTGGAATTGCAAACGTGACCTGGGTCGGACGTTCGGAAGACACGGGGAACGATATCCTCGCGCTCGATATTATTGCGTTTGACACCGGCCCCGGCAACGTATTGATCAACGAGTGGACGTTGCAGCGCACAGGCAGCGCAATGGATACGGGCGGCAAGCTGGCGCTTGCCGGTAAAGCGGATGCGGACATACTGAAACAATATTTGTCCGATCGTTTCTTCTCCATGACGCCGCCCAAATCGCTGGACCGCAATTACTTCACGATTGACGCGCTGGAAAAACTCTCTACGGAAGACGGTGCTGCGACGCTGACCGCATTCACGGCAGAATCCATCGTAATGGCGGAGCAGCATTTCCCCGTACCGGCCAAGCGCTGGTATATCTCAGGCGGTGGCAGGCACAATACGGCATTAATGCAGGCGATCGGCCAGCGTTTTGCGAACGTCAAGCCGGTGGAAACACTCGGCTGGTATGGGGATGCGTTGGAAGCGCAGGCCTTTGCGTATCTGGCGGTGCGCTCATTGAAGAAACTGCCCCTGACCTTGCCCACGACCACGGGCGCGCTCAGGCCGGTTACGGGCGGCGCTTTTTATTCGGCTTAAATTTATTCCTGTGAGTCCGCTTCGCCGGCAATTGTTTCAGGCGGAACAATAACCATTCTGCCGCCTGCAATGTCGATGACCGGAAAAGTCTGCTGTGTAAAAGGGAAGAAGATTTCCTTGCCGGAAACCTGCCTGATCTCCACTACATCACCTGCGCCGTAATTCTGCACGGAAAG
This sequence comes from Rickettsiales bacterium, assembly GCA_035765535.1. NCBI lineage: Bacteria > Pseudomonadati > Pseudomonadota > Alphaproteobacteria > Rickettsiales > Rickettsiales bacterium. The sequence goes on from DASTXE010000001.1 coordinate 10,928, forward strand.
TACATGACCATAGGGAGCGCCGCTTTCATCCTGCACGGCAAGCCCTGCCAAGTCTTCCAGGTAATATTCGTTTTCGTCTGTTTCGGGAAGGGCGCTGCGCGGAATACACAGCTCGATATTACGTAAGGCTTCGGCCGCATTGCGGTCACTGACGCCGTCTATATTAGCAATCAATACGCCATTATGGTTGCCGGTCACACGGACACGATAAGAGCGTCCGGAGGTATCGCGTAATGCGCCGTAAGCGGTTAAATCTTCAGGGGAGGCCGTAAAGCTGCGGATCTTGACCTGACCACGTACGCCATGTGCGCCACTGATGACGCCAAGGCGGACAAGCCTGTCAGATGTGCCAGTCACCGCAGATTAAAGATTAAGCGGCTTTTTTGCCTTTGGAGCCGGTGCCTTTTTCTTTGGCAACGAAAGTCGGCTTCGTAGCAAGCAGGCCAGCTGCACGCAGGAAGCGGGCAACGGTTTCGGAAGGCTGCGCACCGGTGCCGAGCCAGTACTTCACGCGCTCAGCGTCCACAACGAAACGCTTCGCATCGGTCTTAGCCAAAAGCGGATTGTAAGTGCCCAGTTTTTCAATGAATTTGCTGTCGCGCGGGCTACGGGAGTCCGTCGCTACGAGACGATAATACGGGGCCTTTTTGGAGCCGCCACGGGCAAAACGCAACGCAGTTGCCATAAGTCAAAATCCTTCCTGATTAAAATTCCAGACGCGCCTTATAGCATCAAACAATAGCAATTTGAAGCAAAAAATGCGTACGAGCCATTATTTCGTTACCACAATACCTTAAATGCGCCACCGACTTGAATGCGGGTGTTGTTGGGCTCAATCCAGCCAATTCCATTGGGATCAAAGGTTGTCTCGGATGTATTGATTTTCCAGTAACGTATGAACGGACCGGTTTCAAAATTTAAGTTGCCCATGCTCCAGCCAAGCATCAAGCTGCCACGGAGGCCAAAACCACTACCAGCATCTTGTGTATTATCAATGTTATAGGCTTTATATGTTGTGGAGCCAATTCTGTAGAACCCGCCCCCGTTCGGTAGGCGAGTATTGACGTTACCACGCATCAATGCGTCAAATTCGAAGTTAGGGGTAAGGCTCCAGCCACTATCTGAGATGTAGCTATAAGTAATACCAATCGGAGCATACCCTTGCGTAATGCGCCGATCATAACCAAAAGCCCCCGTATCGGTATGGGTTCCTTTTCCATTATCGACGAAATAACGCAACCCCAAACCTATGTAAGGTGTAAGGCTACCATGCAGAGTATTGTTATATTCAAGACCTGTCAGTAATCTGCCATCAAATTCTTGTTGGCGTGCACCAGAAGAACTGCCGCTGACAGAATGGTAGGAATCTTTGCCCTGAGAGTAACGGGCATCTACGCCGACCATAAACTGGTTGTTTTCGAGCATCGGCATATAATGCTTCCAACTGCCCGTGATAGAGCCATAGTTAGTAGTGTCAGTCACATCCAGATCAGGACCCGGCTCGCGATAAACATCATGAAAGCCTTCAACGCCCACGCTGTAGGTATTCGCTTTGTGAGGAGGCGTATAATCGCTCGCATCCTTAAAAGGGGAATCATCATCCTCAGCATAAGCACTGGCGGAGCCGAAAAAAGTAGCGACAGTAAGCAGGAGAAGCAGCTTCGTATAGCGCATAGATTTACCTTCTAAAATGATACAACCAGAAGGTAGCAAATTAACCATAGAAAATCAATATGTAACGAAAAAGGCCGGTTGTGAAACCGGCCTTTCCGTCTTGGCTATGGTTATTAAGCAACAGATGTGGATTAGAAATCCATGTCGCCCATACCGCCCATGCCACCCATACCGCCGCCCGGCATGCCGCCAGCCGGAGCCTTGGATTCTTCCGGCTTGTCGGTGATGATGGCTTCGGTCGTGATCATGAGGCCGGATACGGAAGCAGCATCCTGCAGTGCAGTGCGCACAACCTTGGTCGGGTCGATGATACCGGACTTGATCAGGTCCACATAGTCCAGCTTCTGAGCATCGAAACCATGGGTATGATCGGTGCCTTCCAGCAGCTTGCCTGCAACGACAGCGCCGTCGAGACCGGCATTTTCAACGATCTGGCGCAGCGGAGCCTGGAGCGCGCGGCGCACGATGTTGATACCTGCCTTCTCGTCGTCGTTAGCAGCCTTAATCTTGTCAAGCGCACGGCTTGCGTAGAGCAGGGTGGAACCGCCGCCCGGGACGATGCCTTCTTCAACGGCAGCGCGGGTAGCGTGCAGTGCGTCATCAACGCGGTCCTTGCGTTCCTTCACTTCGATTTCGCTTGCACCGCCGACTTTCAGAACGGCAACGCCACCGGAGAGCTTAGCCAGGCGTTCCTGGAGCTTTTCCTTATCGTAGTCAGAGGAGGTTTCTTCGATCTGGGCGCGAATCTGAGCGCAACGTGCTTCGATCGCTTCTTTCTTGCCAGCGCCGTCCACGATGGTGGTATCTTCTTTCGTGATGACAACTTTCTTCGCGCGGCCGAGCATCGGCAGCTTCACGGTTTCGAGCTTAATGCCGAGTTCTTCGCTGATCAGCTCACCAGCGGTGAGGATCGCGATATCTTCCAGCATGGCTTTACGGCGGTCGCCGAAGCCCGGAGCTTTCACAGCGGCAACTTTCAGGCCGCCACGCAGCTTGTTGACCACGAGGGTAGCCAGCGCTTCGCCTTCAACGTCTTCAGCGATGATAAGCAGCGGTTTGCCGGACTGAACGACAGCTTCGAGCAGCGGCAGCATCTGCTGCAGGCCGGAAAGCTTCTTTTCGAACAGCAGGATATACGGGCTGTCGAGCTCAACAGTGAGCTTTTCGGAGTTCGTGATAAAGTACGGGGAGAGGTAACCGCGGTCGAACATCATGCCTTCAACAACGTCTACTTCGAATTCCAGGCCCTTGGCTTCTTCAACGGTGATAACGCCTTCTTTGCCGACCTTCTTCATCGCGTCAGCGATCTTTTCGCCGATCTGCTTGTCGCCGTTAGCGGAAATGGTGCCAACCTGAGCGATTTCTTCCTGCGAGCTGATAGCTTTGCTCTTCTTCTTGATATCATCGATAACAGCGTCAACGGCTTTGTCGATACCGCGCTTCAGGTCCATCGGGTTCAGGCCAGCGGCAACAGCCTTGCAGCCTTCACGCAGGATCGCCTGGGCGAGAACGGTGGCGGTGGTGGTGCCGTCGCCCGCTACGTCGTTGGTTTTGCTGGCAACTTCGCGCAGCATCTGGGCGCCCATATTCTGGTATTTGTTCGCCAGGGTGATTTCCTTGGCAACGCTTACGCCGTCTTTGGTGATACGCGGTGCGCCATAGGATTTATCGATAACGACGTTACGACCTTTCGGTCCGAGCGTCACTTTTACTGCATTGGCCAGAATGTCCGCGCCGAGCAGTATCTGTTCGCGCGCATCCGTTCCGAATTTCAATACTTTAGCCATAGTTACTCTCCTTAATATTTAGCTGATATTATTTCTCGATGATCGCGATCAGGTCGGACTCTTTCATTACGAGCAGGTCCTTACCGTCGATTTTCACTTCCGTGCCGCCCCATTTAGCGAAAAGAACAACGTCGCCTACCTTTACGTCCAGCGGAATGACTTTGCCGTCATGGTGCGCGCCGGTGCCTACAGCCAGTACCTTGCCCTGTTGCGGCTTTTCTTTTGCGGTATCCGGGATAATAATGCCGCCAGCGGTTTTTTCTTCCTGCTCGAGGCGTTCAACCAGTACGCGGTCATGCAATGGTTTAACTTTCATAGCTGTAAACTCCATTTATTTGTTAACTTTTAGGTCACTGTAAGATACCGTAAAACGGTAGAAATCTTTGAGTACGCAGCTATATAGGGTTTCTGGCCTGCGTTTCAAGGGGTAATTACATTTATTTTTTGGGAGTAGGCGGGGACAGGGAGAAAAGGACGAAAAACGAGCTGCTTCAGCCCCGATTCGATGCATTCCCGCAAAAACAGGTTTGACATAACGGTTTTAAGCTATATAGTGACGCCCCTAATTTAACCAGAATTAACTGAGTAAAGGTAACCTCTGTGAGCAAACGTGTTGCTGCTAAATATAAAATAAGTCGTCGTATTGGTGAAAATCTCTGGGGCCGTGCAAAGGACCCGGTAGGTAAGCGTAACTACGCTCCCGGCCAGCATGGCGCAACCCGCCGCCGCAAAGGCTCCGATTTCGGCACGCAGCTCATGGCGAAGCAGAAGCTGAAAGGCTACTATGGCAGCATCACCGAGCGCCAGTTCCGCCGCATTTACCAGGAAGCTGCCCGCCGCAAAGGTGATACCAGCGAAAACCTCATCGGCATTCTGGAAAGCCGCCTGGATACGGTTATCTACCGTATGGGCGTCGTAGCAACCGTATTTGCTGCACGTCAGTTCGTCAGCCATGGTCATATCAAAGTGAACGGCAAGCGCGTAAACATCGCCAGCTATTCCGTACAGGAAGGCGACGTGATCGAAGTGCGTGAGAAATCCCGCCAGATCACCCAGGTACTGGAAGCACTGCAGAATGCAGAACGCAGCGTTCCGGAATATATCGAATTCGATCCGAAGGAATGCAAAGGCAAGTTCCTGCGTGCTCCGAAACTGGCGGATGTACCGTATCCGGTGCAGATGGAACCGAACCTGATCGTCGAATTCTATTCTCGCTAATTGAATACTATGTCTTAATGCAAACGCCGGTTTTTCAAATCTTGGAAAGCCGGCGTTTTTGTTTGATGGCATCTTTAACTATATAGGTAATCTATGGTAGCTCGCGTTAAGACCGTTGCCTTCGCAGGAGTGGAGACGACGGAAGTTGACGTGCAGGTGCAGATTGCTCCCGGCCTTCCGGCCTTTACGGTAGTGGGATTGCCGGATAAAGCCGTGGCCGAGTCCAGGGAGCGCGTCCGTGCTGCGATTCACGCCCTCGGGCTTTCGCTTCCCCCCAAAAAAATCATCGTTAATCTCGCTCCGGCCGATCTGATCAAGGAAGGCAGCCATTTTGATCTGCCGATCGCGCTGGCCGTGCTGGTGGCGATGCATGTGCTGACGCAGGAAGACGTGGAGCATTACGTTGCACTCGGCGAACTGGCCTTGGATGGCGCGCTGCTTCCGGTTTCCGGCATATTACCCGCTGCCATCGGTGCCAACGCTGCAGGCTGCGGCATTATCTGCCCGCATGTGTGCGGTTCGGAAGCGCTTTGGGCAGGCGATATTGATGTGCTGGCTCCAAAAACATTGCTGGCGCTGATCAATCATTTCAAAGGCACGCAGGTGCTCTCACCGCCGGAAAAAAGCCTGGATGAAGCGAAAAGACAGCTTCCCGACATGAAAGACATACGTGGACAGGAGACGGCACGCCGCGCGCTCGAAGTGGCAGCGGCAGGGGGGCATAATCTGCTGCTGATCGGCCCGCCGGGTGCGGGTAAGTCGCTGCTTGCATCCTGCATGCCCGGAATTCTACCGCCCATGTCGGCGGAGGAAATGCTGGAGGTCAGCACCATAGCCTCTGTCGCTGGTATGATTTCCGACGGCAGGCTGAGCCGCCACAGACCCTACCGCGAACCTCATCATTCCACTTCATTGCCTGCAATGGTTGGCGGTGGGAAACGCGCCACGCCGGGAGAAATCTCGCTCGCGCATAACGGCGTGCTGTTCCTGGATGAATTGCCGGAATTTCCACGTGCTGTATTAGAATCGCTGCGTCAGCCACTGGAAAGCGGCAAGATCACCGTCGCTCGCGTAAATTCTCATGTGACCTATCCGGCCAATGTGCAGTTTATTGCTGCCATGAACCCATGCCGCTGCGGTTATCTCGACGATGCCGGACGCGCTTGCGGTAAGGCACCGCGTTGTGCAGTGGATTACCAGTCCCGCATCTCCGGCCCGCTGCTGGATCGTATTGACTTAACACTCGAAGTCCCCGCGCTCGATACGCTGGATATGCTCGGGCGCGATCAGGGCGAACCGAGCGCTGCGATTGCACAGCGCGTTGCAAAAGCACGTGCCATACAGACAGAGCGTTTCAAAGCCCTAAATGTGCCATTCCGTACAAATGCCGATGTAACCGGCGAACTGCTCCAGCATTTTGCACCGCAAAAAGCTGACGCGAAAGCATTGCTCGAACAGGCAACGGAAAGCTTCCGCCTTTCCATGCGCGGCTACACCAGAACATTGCGCGTCGCCCGCACGATTGCCGATCTGGACGGCAGCGAACATATCGAGAAACAGCATATTGCCGAAGCGGTTTCCTACCGTCAGGCACCTCTTAACCAGAAGGAGCGTTATGAACAACACAGCGCTTGATGTCGCTATCGGCCTGATCATGATGTATCTTGTGCTCAGCCTGTTCTGCACTGTGATTAACGAATATATTGCCGCATTTCTGCAGCTGCGTGCGAAAACGCTGAAGCAATCCATCGTGAAGCTGCTGGATGTTCCTTCACTGCTCGCGGATTTTTACGATCATGGATTGATCGACGGCAGCAGGAGTGCGAGCCGGGATCGGCATATGTCTTATCTTTCGTCCCAGAATTTCGCGATGGCGCTGCTCGATAGTCTTGATAGTAAAAAAGCCATGCCGCAATTCGCGGATATCGAGCATGCCGTGTGCCACCTGCCTGACAGTAACATTCGCGATGCATTATTGACGCAAATTATGCAGTCCAATCAGGATATGAAGAAGCTGCGCGATAACGTGGCCGCCTGGTACGATCATATGATGGATCACGTTACCGGTATCTATAAAAGCAAGCTGCGTCTGGTGTCTTTTATTGTGGCTGTCATCATCGCCGTCATAGTAAATGCGGATACGTTGAATGTCAGCAAATCGCTGTGGCATGATCGTGCCATACGCGAGCAGGTGGACGGATACGCACAGATCATCTCTGCTTCCGGTGAACCCGCTGCTGCCGCTGACGAGGTGAAGAAGTTGGAAGAAGAACTAAGGCCGCTGCCGCTCGGCTGGAATCCGGCACAGCTACAGCCCGTAAGCGATTATGGTTTCTGGCTCACAAAATGTGTGGGCCTGCTGCTGACGGCGCTGGCACTGTCGCTCGGTGCGCCGTTCTGGTTTGATATTCTGGTGAAATTTACTAATATACGCGCCGCCGGTAAGAAACCGGAATAAGTGTTGATGGGGAATATGCAGGTTTCGATTATTGATTACGGTTCAGGTAACCTTCGTTCGGCCGCAAAAGCGTTCGAATGTGTGGCGCAAAGCGGGCAGAAAATTATTGTGACGAATGATCCGGCGCAGCTTGCCGCCTCCAGCCATATCGTGCTACCCGGGGTAGGGGCGTTTGCTGATTGCATGAACGGACTGAGAAATGCTGCCGGCATGCTGGAAGCGCTGGAGCAGGAAGTGATTGGGAAGAAAAAACCGTTCCTCGGCATCTGTGTAGGCATGCAAATGTTGTTTGAGAACGGCTTGGAGCATGGCGTACATAAGGGGCTTGGCTGGCTTGGCGGAGAGGTAATCAGAATAGATCCTAATGGGCACGCGGCTAATAGCGCAGAACAAGCACCGCTCAAAATCCCGCATATGGGATGGAATGATCTGATCATAAAGACGCCGGAGCACCCGCTGATGGAAGGAATTGCGCCCGGCGATCACGCTTATTTCGTGCATAGTTACCATGCACAGTGCAGTAACCATAAGGACATAGTTGCCACAACACAATATGGTGCGGAGCTGGTTGCCGTCGTTGCGAAAGGCAATATCATGGGCACGCAATTCCACCCGGAAAAAAGCCAGGAAACGGGCCTGCGGCTGATCGGAAATTTCCTGAAAATGGGAAGCGCATAGAAACCTTGAGAAGGAGGCGGTGATGAAACGCTTGGCAAGAATGAGTATGGCACTGCTTTGTATGCTCGCAGGGAATGCCTATGCCACAAAGCCTTGCACGCCGCCCAGCGACCAATGGTTTGCGGAACATGTTACACAGAAATCGGATGCGGTCATTTACGCTAAAATTATCAGTTACAGCAACTTTACCGATAAGACGGACAAAGCGTGGACCAAAGTACAGGTGATGAAGTTGCTGCATAGCGAAATGATGATTCCTCCCAATCTGACTATCCATAGCTGGCAAGCGAATCTTGCCCCTTGGTATGACTACAGGAAAGGGGACTATGTAGTGCTCTGGCTAAAAGGGGATGCGCGCGCCTTCACGCCGACCGATCTGAGCTGGAATCAATGCGTTCCATCCGTCTGGCGCGTGCGCGAAGATGGGCAGGTCTATGACCTGCTGCAGAACAACCATTGGATGTCACTGGAAGAGGTTGAAGAAATGGTGACCTATACAGCAAATACAGCGCATTAATCCGGCTTTCTTACTGCATCTTGACTTCCCGTTGCGCCTATTTATATTCCATGCATGACAAACATTAAAGTCGAACAGCTTTACGAACTGAATTCCGCCGATCTGGAAGATCTCTGCCAGGCAACGGATGACGCAATACGTGACGGAATCGGCTTCAACTGGGTTTCTCCTCCCGCGCGGGATGTGCTGGAAACTTTCTGGCGCGGCGTACTGGTCGTACCGGAGCGCATCCTGTTTGGCGGCAGGCTGGACGGAACACTCGCGGCTTCCATTCAATTGCTGAAACCGGGTCCCTCGAAACAGACGACTTCTTTTTCCGCGACTATCGGCTATCACTTTGTTGCTCCCTGGGCGCGCGGCCACGGACTCGCGAAAGGTTTGCTGCAGGCTGCCGAAGCGGAAGCGCGTTCCCAAGGCTTCTCCGTACTGGTGCTGAACGTGCGTGAGACACAGGAAGCGGCGTTAAAGCTCTATCAAGAGAATGGCTATACACGCTGGGGCGTCATGCCGTATTACGAAATGGTTGGCGACACGATGATTGCAGGCCATTATTTTTATAAAAACATCAAACCCATCATGAAAATTGTCTAACCTATGATTCTTTACCCTGCGATTGATCTCAAAGACGGAAAATGCGTGCGCCTGCTACGCGGTGAAATGGATAAAGCGACGGTATTTTCCGATAAACCGCACGAACAGGCTAAACGCTTTGAAGAAGCAGGATTTCATTGGCTACATCTGGTGGATCTCAACGGCGCATTTGAGGGAAAGCCGGTGAATGCCAAGGCCGTGAGCACCATCATCACGAACGTTAATATGCTGACGCAGCTTGGCGGTGGCATCCGTGATATGGAAACGATTGAGAACTGGCTTTCCGTCGGCATCAACCGCGTTATCCTCGGTACGATTGCACTCAAGAATCCGGCGCTGGTTATCAATGCCTGCCGCGCTTTCCCGGACCAGATCGCTGTGGGTATCGACGCCAAAGGCGGCAAGGCCGCCACTGACGGCTGGGCGAAAGTGTCGGAAATGTCGGCGATTGACCTCGCGCTGAAATTCGAGGATGCAGGCGTGAGCGCGATCATCTACACCGATATCAATCGCGACGGCGCAATGCAGGGCCCCAATATCGAAGAAACGGCAAAGCTCGCTGAACGTCTCTCTACACCGGTGATCCTGTCTGGCGGTATCTCCAAATTGTCTGATATTGCAGATATTAAGAAGAAGCAGCATGCGGGCATTGAAGGCGTGATTATTGGCCGGGCGCTCTATGACGGCGCAATCGATCCGCGCGAAGCACTGAAAACGGCTAATAGCAATACCTGATTAAATACAACTATATCAATTGGTTGTAGCGTTGTTGCGCCTGCGAAGATTATTGCGCATCCAATAATTGCCTGCAGCGGGGTCAAATCTATTGACATCAGCCAGTTCCATAGTAATTAAAGCGATAATTCAAATTTATTCCCCGGAACTGCTATGAAACATATGAACGAAACCACGGAATCGTGGATCAGGACGGCTAAAACTCTGTCGGAAGCTTTGCCTTACATGCGCCAGTTCGCAGGGGAAACGTTCGTCATCAAATACGGCGGCCATGCAATGGGTGAGGAAGCGCTTTCGCATCAATTTGCACGCGATGTGATCCTGATGAAGCAGGTCGGCATTAATCCGGTGATCGTTCATGGCGGCGGCCCGCAGATCGGCAAGATGCTGGATCGGTTGAAAATCCAGAGCTCATTCGTGGACGGTCTGCGCGTGACGGATGCGGCGACAGTGGAAATCGTGGAAATGGTACTGTCTGGCTCTATCAACAAGCAGATCGTAACTGCAATTAACGCAGCAGGTGGTAAGGCAATCGGTCTCTCGGGCAAAGATGCTGGGTTGATTCAGGCGAAGCGCGTCACGCGTAAAATAAAAGATCCGGACTCCAACATCGAGCGTGCACTCGATCTGGGGTTTGTCGGGGAACCGTCAGTGATCGATCCCATGATCCTCGATACGCTTTACCAGTCCGATATCATTCCGGTCATCGCGCCGATTGGCCTTGGCGAGCATGGCGAAACTTACAATATTAACGCCGATACAGTGGCCGGGGCGATTGCCGCTTCCATCGAAGCTCGCAAGCTGATTATTCTGACTGACGTCAGCGGTGTGCTGGATAAGGAAGGCGCCATGATCAGTGAGCTGACCGCGAAAGAAGCCCGCAAGCTCATCAAAAACGGCACGATCACAGGCGGCATGATACCGAAGATCGAAACCTGCATGCACGCGGTGGAGAATGGCTGCGGTGCTGCACATATCCTGAATGGCAGGGTAGAGCATGTCATGCTGATCGAGACCTTCACCGCGCACGGTGCGGGCACGATGATAGCCGCTTAATATGCTAGCTGGGTTTTCCCGGTTGGCGCAGCCGTTCACCGAACCAGCCGATCACGCGCTGTAGATGCTCGGGATTGACCGTCTTTACATAATTACCGGCGAGCCCCGCAATGGTTTGCGCGCGTAACGCATCGCGCCACGCTTTATCGGCTTTCATCATCGCGACATGAATACCGCAAGGAAGACGGTAGCCATCCGGATTACAGGAGGCAAGGGGGCCGCGCTGGCGAATTTCCGTACAGCGGAACGTGGGCTCTTTCCCGTCGATGGCTTCCACTATATCAAGCAGTGTAATATTCTCCGCTGCCCGCAACAGGCGATAGCCTCCTTTGGGGCCGGGAACCGATTCCACAATACCCGCATTGGCCAGCGCCTGAAGATGTTTGGCGAGATAGGTTTCCGACAGGCCATGATATTCCGCGAGCACTTTAGTTGGCAACGTCGCCCCGGTCGGCATGCCGGAAAGTACGCTGACGCAATGCACAGCCCACTCAATTCCTTCGTTTAATTTCATATCTCATCCATAAGAATAATTTTATCGGATTTTATCATGGACAATTTATATCCACGATATTATATTCTGGTTAAATCCTATCCGGGATTATAACGCGTTTAAGTGTATAGTGCAACTAACCGAAAAGGAGATAAGACCATGAAGGAACGCCTGAATTTTATCAAAGCTGCGCCAAGTGCCTACAAGGCCATGAGCCAGCTTGAACAATATATCCGTAACTGTGGACTCGAAATGCCACTGATCGAACTGGTCAAAATCCGTTCTTCGCAGATCAATGGCTGCGGCTATTGCCTCGATATGCATACGAAGGATGCGCGTGCGGCAGGGGAAACGGAACAGCGTATATATGTTTTGCCAGCCTGGAGGGAGGCGCCGTTCTATACACCGCGTGAACGCGCTGCACTTGAATGGGCGGAGACGGTGACGCTGGTTTCGCAGACCCATGTACCGGATGAAGTGTATGAGCGCGTAAAGCAACAATTCACAGAAGAGGAACTGGTTAATTTGACGTTGGTCATTAACACAATCAATTCATGGAACCGCCTTGTCATCAGCTTCCGTCCTGAAGTCGGTGGCTACCATCCGGGACAGCATGCCGCGGCGTAATAAGAGCGATTCATGCCTCGCGTGAAAGCGCGGGGCATGAACATGGCGATTACAGGTTGTTGTGAATCGCAGATTGTTATATATTTCTATAGTCGACAAAGGACATGATCGGCAATGGTAAGCCCGATCCGTTTCTCGAAAGGAAGCGTCCTGTTCCACTCATTATAAGTGTGAACCCGCGGCAAGCTAGGCACAATGTGCCGAAGCTTGGGCGGGTTTTGTCATATTAAAGGTATTATCTGACAAATTTCTCCCAGGCTATTATTTAACCTTAAGGAGGATTAGTCATGCCTGTAATTGATGTTAGTGAGCGTCTTATAACGCAGATCAATGTATTTACTGTTCAACCTGAAAATCAGGAAAGACTCATAGAGTTGCTTAAAGAAGCTGCGCATTATGTCAGCGATGTACCAGGCTGGGTTTCCGCTTCTTTGCATCGCAGTCTTGATGGAAGGCAGGTGGTTAATTACGCGCAATGCCGGAATTATACAGCGCAGGAAGCGGTCATGGATAAACTTAGAAAGGGTGGCTTCTTTGAAAGGAACAGCCGATTAGGAGTTGCCCATCCATGCCTATATGAAGTGGCATATACTTTAGATAAATAAAGAGCCGAAAAGACCGGAAGATTCGGTTTCAGCAGGTCACATTAAAGTGTTCCTAGTGCACTAGATTTTCCGGTCTTGTCACCGGATTGCGGAAGGATGTTTTCGGCATGAACAGACGCAGCTTTTCCGTGAAGCTTTGAAATTCCTCAGCATCAATAACGCCTATCTGTTTGAGCCAGGCAAATTTCTGCATTTCTTTTTCACGGTCATTGGCAAAATTTACAAACCCGTGCAATTCTCGCATACGCGCGCGCCAGCGCGTCTTAATCATTTCCATGATGCGATCATGGTGCGTACCATCCATGATACGGATTTTTCCATCGGCAACATTCAGTAAGGTATATCTAACTTCTACTCTCCACAGGCAAAGTGCGATACCGGAAAGAATAAGAACGCTTGAGATAACATCGATTGCCGTACCCGCAACTTCCGTCAGGTGCGGAAAGAAGCTCGGATGCAGCAACGCTACAGCCAGCGAGAACATATAGAGGAACATACCGGTGCGGTAAAAATAGCTGTAGCGCATAGTGGCGCTGGTGGGCTTGGCGACATCTACATCTTCATAACGAAACCTGCTGCTGAGGGCTCCGCTGCGATCATTATAGCTGAAAAGCGCATCCTCATCGCCAAACTCGAATTTCAGCGTAACGCCGTGTTTTTTCTGCGTGATGGTTTCCATGGGTTATGCAGCCTTGGCTTCTTTAGCTTCGCGGATTTTGAGATAAATGAGCGTCGGTGCGGAAATGTAAATGGAAGAGTAGGTGCCCACAACGATGCCGAACACGAGCGACCAGCTGAAACCACGGATTACTTCGCCGCCAAACAGCGCAAGTGCGAGTGCGGCAAGCAAGGTGGTGGAAGAGGTGAGCACCGTACGTGCAAGCGTCTCGTTCATGCTGAGATTCAGCAGATCGTCAAACGGCATTTTCTTATAGCGGCGCATATTCTCACGGATACGGTCATAGATCACCACCGAGTCGTTCATCGAATAACCGATGATCGTAAGAACAGCGGCGACCGCATTTAATCCAAAATCGAAATGCGAGATCGCATAGAATCCAATGACCATGACCGTGTCATGCACAAGCGCCAGCAGCGTACCCACGCCGAACTGCCATTCGAAGCGGAACCAGACATAGCCCATAATGGCAAGGCAGGCAAAAACAGTAGCCAGAACGCCGCTGCGGATCAATTCCTGCCCAACGGTAGGACCGACAAATTCCATATTGCGGTAATCGATCTTGCCCGGCACAGCGTCCGCCAGCAGCGTCTTCACTTTCTGCACGAGCGTGTTTTGTTCCTGATTTTTCGGCGACTGAATGCGGATCATCACATCGCGCGGATCGCCGAAACTCTGCAGCGAAACTTCACCGAGCCCTTTACCGTCCAGCGTGTCGCGCATCTTGGCGAGATCGGCCGGCTGTTCGGTGCGCAGTTCCACCAGCACACCGCCGGTGAAGTCAATGCCCCAGTTCAGACCGTGCGTTGCCAGCACGAAAAAAGAGATGAGCGTGAACAGGATCGATATGCCGAAGCCGAACCAACGTGTGCCTATGAAATCGATCTTCGTCTTGTTGGAGAAAATATGCAGCGGGATGAGTTTCATGGCGATTGCGAAATGTTTGTATATATGCGATATAGCCAAATAAAACAGTTTTCCGTTCGCCGCAATATAAAAGATGTCTTCTTCACTTTATCCGCATATTCCCGAGCGTTCCATATTGTGGATCATCGGTGCGATTCAGTTTGTGAATATTCTGGATTTCATGATGGTTATGCCGCTGGGGCCGGACTTTGCCAAAGCGCTTGGAATGTATGAGAGCGATCTCGGCTGGATCGGTGGCAGCTATACGGCGGCCGCAGCAGTGTCGGGTATTGTGTGTTCATTGTTCATCGATGGGTTTGACCGTAAGAAAGCCATACTCACTGCATTCGGTGGGTTGATGATTGCCACGGCGCTCGGCGGTTGCGCGTGGAGTTTTTCGTCGCTTCTGATATGCCGTATTCTGGCCGGAATATTTGGCGGTCCGGCAACTTCATTGGCATGGGCAATTGTGGCGGATGTCGTGGAACCAGCGCGCCGCGGTCATGCAATGGGCAAGATCATGTCGGCTTTCTCTCTGGCGGCGATATTCGGTGTGCCGTTCGGTTTGGAAGTGGCGCATCTGGGAAATTGGGCTACACCATTTTTTACCACAGCCGCTCTCGGGGTGATCGTCATACTGGCTGCTACAAAACTGATGCCGGAAATGAAAGCGCATCTCGCACATGTGCATACGAAAACATCGCTTTCCTATCTGCTGAAACTTCTGGCCAAGCCGATCAACCGTCTCACCTATCTGTACGTCTTCATCGCCATGATCGCGAGTTTTACCTTGATTCCGAATCTCTCCGCCTATGTGCAGTACAACATGCATTATCCGCGCGCCGATCTGGGCTGGCTGTATAGCGTCGGCGGAGTGGTGAGTTTTATCACGGTGCAGATGACGGGCAAGATTGTGGATCGTTTCAACTCATTCATCACGAGCTTTATCAGCATGACCGTATTTATAATCATGCTGTTTGTGTCGTTCATAATGCCGATTAAGGCAATGTCCGCGACAGCTTTCTTCATGCTGACAATGTTTGCCATGGGAATGCGCAATGTAAGCTCTACGACACTGGCTACTAAGATTCCACCCCCACAGGAAAGGGCGGGCTTTATGTCGCTCTTTTCTTGTGTACAGGGGATAGGAATGGCGTGTGGTGCTTTTTTATCCACGCGTCTGCTGAGTGAAAATAGCGATAAAAGCCTCAATGGCATGGATCATATCGCCATGCTCTCTATCGTTACATCGCTTATGGTGCCGTTGCTGATCAGGGTCGTAGAGCAGCGCTTGCGCAGGCCGCAATAATCAGTGTCTTGATTCGGAAGAAGAGTGAAGAATCACTCTGACATGGTCGCCTTGGATAACGCCTGCGCGCTGCAGCATATGAATTGTATCGACCGTGCGCGGAAACTGTGATGAGGTAATAGTATGGCCTGGAACAGTAGCCGCAACAGGCTTTAATTCGGTTGCCAGTTGTTCCAATGATATTTCCTGAATGAACTCAGCCATGATAATTCCTCTCTTGTTAGAGAGATAATAGCACCGAATGGTTAAGGTTTTATGACGGGAAGGCGTTTTTCTTCAGTGAAAATGCAAAAACAGAAAATGATGTGCTGCTATCTAACAGATAGAAAACCGTAAAAGCTACGAATGCAGTAGATTCAAATGAGCCGCGCCGAAATATTAGCGTTCGCTCTCGTCACCTTCGCCATTGGTCACAGGTTGCTGCTGTTGCTGTTCTTCAGCAAAAGCAGGCTGAGCCTGATGGTTTCGAATGGCAGAAGAGAGGCGCACGCGGTTGCTGCCGGGAAGCATGGCGAGGTGATTGAAGGTTCTATCCAGCAGCGCGATCATCCTGTCGTCACGTGAGCGCCAAGTGCTGCCCCCCAGTACCACGGCAACCAGATGATGTCCGTCACGATTGACAGAGGTCACAAGGTTGAAGCCGGAAGCGCGGATAAAGCCGGTCTTGATGCCGTCTACACCGGCATAACGCATCATGACATGGTTATGCGTGACGTAGGTGTTGCCGCGGAACGTAAAAGATTCCGTTTTGAAGAACGGAAAATACTGCGGGAAGTCGCGCTTCAGAGCGAGACCGAGCATTGCCATATCGCGTGCCGTGGTATGCTGGCGGGGATTGGGAAGGCCGGAAGCGTTCTGGAATACGGTGTTTTTCATGCCCAGTTCAGCCGCCTTGCGGGTCATTTTCTGAGCGAAGTCGCTTTCCGTTCCGCCGATCGTTTCACCCAGCGCGGTCGCGGAGTCGTTAGCCGAATTGACGACGATGCTCAGAATGGCATCTTTCACTTTCAGGTGTTCGCCGGGGGAAAGAGCGATATTGGTAGCGGGCATGCCAGCGGCATGGCGCGAGACGATGATGTCCTGATCCAGCGAAAGCTTATTATGCTTGAGCGCATCAAAGGTCAGGTACAGCGTCATCATTTTGGTGAGTGAAGCGGGGTAGTGCAAAGCGTCGGCGCTTTCGGATTCCAGCACCTGGTTGCTATCTGCATCCACTACGATCGTAGCAACATGCGGAGCTTTGTAGACCGCATGGTATGCTTTTTTGTGGTGATGGTGGTGGTGATGCTTGCTGGAAGCATATGCAGATTGAGGAGCGGCAAAGGAAATACTCAGCGCAGCGAGGAACGATGCCACAACAAAAACATGGTTCTTCGCAAATCTTGCCATTTCCTGCCCACCTTCTGCTTTATTTTCCCGACAAATTCGATTATCGCAAAAACTGGGAGAATAATCAAGAGGCGGTATGAAAAAATACGTGAAAATTATGCGTTGATTTAATGGTTTAATAAGTGTTAACTGAACTGCTGGCTGTTAATAGATCCCCGGAACGCCTTGTAACCAGCGCATATTGCATCCTCCGCATCGTTCCGAGCAGTAAAATACTTGTATTTCCAAACGTTCCTATTGCACTGCAAAAAATGAAATGATGATCGCCGTTATGGGTGCAGGCATAGATAAAGGTGACAAGGCTGCAGGCTGAGAACAGCGACCAGGTCGCTAGGTTCATGGTCAGCGCACCGGACTTGTCTTTTATAAGCGTGACTATCTGCGGGAGGAAAGCGGCACCGAATATGAGACCATTTGCGCTGTAAAGTGTTGTAATAGCGTCCATAAACTCTTCCTTTCCCGTGAGCTTTTATTCCTGTAGAGAAAAAAGAATAGCAAACTATTGTTACGGGTTTATGACGAGCTTGTGAAAGATTTATGACGTGGTTTTGGCCTTGCGGCGGGCACGGATTGCTGTGGAAGAAGCGGGGTGACGGCGAGCAAGGATATACATATAGGCCCAGTGCCCCGCTTTATCGGCAATGGCAGAAATGCCTCGTCCCGGCAGGCGCAGGCGCTGCATGGCGAGCGCGGCTTTGGAACGCAGCGCGATATGGGAAAACGGCGCACGATCAAAAATAACAATCGGCATCATTTCAATAATGGAGCGCCAACGTTGCCAGCGGTGAAAACTCGCGAGGTTGTCTGCCCCCATGATCCAGACGAATTTAGTGCCAGGATAATGCTTCTTCAGCGCTGCAAGCGTGGCATAAGTATATTGCAGGCCATGTTTTTGCTCGAAGTCGCTGACGGTAATATGCGGGTCGTTGCGGGTCATGGAGCGGGCAGAAGCAAGCCGAACCTCATAACTGGACATGTCCGTCCTGGATTTAAGGGGATTCTGGGGTGAAACCAGCCACCACACCTGATCCAGCTTCAGCTGTTTAAGGGCTTCGCGACTGATATGCAGATGGCCTTCATGCGCCGGATTGAATGAGCCTCCGAGCAAGCCGATACGTAAGCGGGAGGTCATTTTGGCCTTGTCTGTCCGTTACCTCTGACGACGTATTTGAACGTGGTGAGCTGCTCCACGCCGACGGGGCCGCGTGCATGCAGCCTGCCGGTGGCAATGCCGATTTCCGCGCCGAATCCGAATTCGCCGCCATCGGCGAACTGGGTGGATGCGTTATGCAGCACAATGGCCGAATCCACGTTTTTCAGGAATTTTGCCGCGGCGGTAGCGTTTTTCGTAATAATGGCATCCGTATGGTGCGAACCGTAAGTATTGATATGGCGAATGGCTTCATCAATGCCGCCAACGGTTTTAATGGACAGGATCGCATCCAGATATTCCGTACTCCAGTCGCTGGCCTTGGCGGGTTTGATACGCGCATCCACCTTGCGGGCTTCCGCATCGCCGCGTAATTCGCAGCCTGCCTTAATAAGTGCATCCGCCAGTTTGGGCAGCAAGGGCAGCATCTCCTTGTCGATCACAAGTGATTCGGTCGCACCGCAGATGCCCGTGCGCCGCATTTTAGCGTTCAGCAGCACTTCCTGCGCCATGGCGGGATCGGCGTTCTTGTGAATATAGGTATGACAGTTACCGTCCAGATGAAGCAGGGTAGGGACGCGGCTGTCTTTCATCACGCGCGACGTAAGCGACTTGCCGCCACGGGGAATGATGACATCCAGATATTGTGTCATGCGTAGCATCATGCCGACAGCTTCGCGATCCGTTGTGGGGACAAGCTGTACAGCATGTTCAGGCAGGCTCGCCGCTTTCAGGCCCTGTTTGAGGCAGTTGGCGATAGCGGTTGAGGAATGAAAACTGTCGGAACCGCCGCGCAGGATAACAGCGTTCCCGGATTTCAGGCACAGCGCCCCTGCATCCGCCGTCACATTTGGGCGCGATTCATAGATGATGCCGATGACACCAAGGGGAACGGAGATTCGGTCAATCACGAGGCCATTGGGGCGTTTGAACGTGGCCAGCGTTTTACCAAGTGCGTCCGGTAATTTAGCAATGTCCTCAAGCGATTTCGCCATTGCTTCAATACGTGCGGGCGTAAGTTCCAGCCGGTCGAGCATGGCTTTTCCCATACCGGCCTTGCGCGCAGCCGCCATATCTTTGGCATTCGCAGTTTGAATCTTCTTGCTGTCTGCGCGTAAAACGGCGGCGGCTTCCGTCAAAGCCTGATTGCGCTGTTTGGCGGAGGACTCTGCAAGCAGCCCATAAGCTTCACGTGCATCTGCACCCAGTTTCAGCATTATTTTTTTTGTATCGGTAGCCATTTGATTCTCACTAAGCTCAGTTCGGCACCGACAAAGTGCAAGGAAAAGCTTGCTTTGCGTAAGGTTCCGAGGGTGTAATCACCAATGAAGCTAATATAAGACGAAGCGCGCTTATTACAAGAGGATAATTCTTTGTAAGTATCAGGAATAGAAAGGGCTAAGGAGGAGAAACGACCTAGGGGTAAAGGAGAAAATATTCCAGCCATACTATTGATGGTGCCATATAAATGGCAGGGGCGACAGGAATCGAACCTGCAACCCCCGGTTTTGGAGACCGGTGCTCTACCAATTGAGCTACACCCCTTTATTGCATCGTTCGCCATGCTTATAGTAACAGTCTTGCGGAATGTAAATCCCCAAATCGCTGAGTTTGCGCTTAAATTGAATAAAATACGGTTGGACTTGAAAAATCCTGGGCAGGGGATTATATTAACAAAAGATTAATTCCATGTGCAGTTCGCACGATTTCATAAGGTAACAGCATGACGAATCAGCTTCCTGTCGTTTCGGCGGAAGGCGGGCTCCGCCGGTATCTGGCCGAAATACGGAAAATACCTCTCCTGACCGAGGCGGAAGAATATATGCTCGCCAAGCGGTTTCAGGAACATAATGATATTGCGGCCGCGCACCGGCTTGTCACAAGCCATCTGCGTCTGGTCGCCAAGATTGCCGGGCAGTATCGCGGTTACGGCCTGCCTTCAAGCGAGCTCGTGGCGGAAGGCAATATCGGCCTCATGCAGGCCGTGCGCCGCTTCGACCCTGACCGCGGCTTTCGTCTGGCCACTTACGCCATGTGGTGGATCAAGGCGGCGATTCAGGAATATATCCTGCGCTCCTGGTCATTGGTGAAGCTTGGCTCAAGCGCTGCCCAGAAGAAGCTCTTTTTCGGTTTGCGCAAAGTCAAGAACAGCATGCGTCAGGCTGCGAATGAGCTCACGCACGGTGTGCTGACTCCGGAAGAAGTGACGGAGATTGCGGCGAAGATGGGTGTCAGCGAAGAAGACGTGATCGACATGGATACGCGCATGTCTGCGCATGACCAGCATCTGAACAGCAAAGTTGGGGGCGACAGTGACGATGAATGGCAGGATATGCTGGCGGAACCGTCGGACAATCAGGAAACATTGCTTGCGGAAAGCCAGGAGCGCAAGTTGAATAGCCGTATGCTGGAAAGTGCGATTGCCAAGCTCAGTGAACGTGAGCAGGATATCATTCGCGAACGGCACCTGAAAGAACAGCCGGCTACACTGGAAGACCTGAGCAAGACCTATAATATTTCACGCGAACGCGTCCGCCAGATTGAAAGCCGGGCGATCGAGAAGCTGCAGAAAGAGATGCTGCTCTTGACGCAGGAAAAGACGGCCGCCTAAGCTTTTGCCTTGGCAATAGCCTGCTCAAATTCCCTGACAGCTTCGGCGGCTCCCTGCGGATGTTCCCAGACGGAAGTAATCGCGGCGATGAAATCCGCGCCTGCAGTGACAAGTGGGCCGCAATTTTCCGGCTTCATGCCGCCGATTGCAACGCAGGGTATGGTCGTATAGGTGGACCACCATTCGATGATTTCCGGCGTCGGGATACCCCATTTTTCCACTTTTTCCTGCGGTTTGGACTTTGTCGGAAAGAAAGCGCCGAACGCAACGTAATCTGCGCCTTCTTCGGCTGCGCGTATTCCCATGTCTTTTGAAGCGTGGCAGCTCACCCCGATCACTCCCTCATCGCCAAGAATCTTTCTGGCATCCGCTACGGTCATGTCTTCCTGTCCCAGATGCACGCCATCCGCGCCGCACTGCACGGCGAGGTCAGCCCGGTCGTTCAGAATGAACGCGATGTCATATTCACGGCATAAAGGTACTATCTCTCTGGCCGCATTTAAGATTTCCTGATCGTCTGCTTCTTTCAGGCGCAATTGGAAAGCCTTTACCGCTTCCGTAGCCAATGCGGCTTCAAGCTGCGGGAGGAACCCCTCCAATTGCAGGCGGGGAGGGGAAACAAGATACAAATGGCAGTCCGACATAAGAAAACCGTTGATTTAATGATGGAATATTACGATAAATATCGTCCCCCTCATTTAGTCAAGGAGAGAGTAATGGTGATTGCTGCAAATTTGGGTTTCCCGCGTATCGGGGCAAACCGCGAACTGAAAAAAGCCTTGGAAAGCTACTGGAAAGGTGAATTGACCGAACAGGCGCTGAAGGATGTTGCCAAGGAAATGCGCAAGACCCATTGGACGATGCAGCACCGTGCCGGAATCAAGCACGTGCCGTCGAACGATTTCTCCTACTATGATCAGGTGCTGGACACGATCGCGATGGTCGGTGCTGTTCCGGAGCGTTACGGCTTCACCGGTGAGAAGGTGGATTTCGCCACCTATTTCGCAATGGCGCGCGGCGTGCAGCATAAGCACGAACACAAAGCGGGGGAAACATGTGCGCATGCGCATGACGCATCGGCGATGGAAATGACCAAGTGGTTCGACACGAACTATCATTATATCGTGCCGGAACTGCATGAAGGCCAGAAATTCCGCCTGGCATCCGACAAGATTTTCGACGAATTCAAGGAAGCCAAACTGCAGGGCCTGCATACGCGCCCTGTGCTGCTGGGGCCGGTTTCGTTCCTGTTGCTGGCTAAAATGAAGAGCGGCAGCAAATCTGCTATCTCACTGTTGCCGGAACTTCTGCCGGTTTACGAGCGCGTATTGAAGCAGCTTGCTGCGCTGGGCGCTGACTGGGTACAGGTGGATGAACCCTGTCTCGTGCTCGATCTGAACGACGAAACGCGTGCAGCCTACAAAACCGCTTACGAAAAACTGGCTGCTGCTGCACCGGAATTGCACATCATGCTGACCACCTATTTCGGCGATCTGCGCGACAATCTCGACACGGCTGTTTCACTGCCGGTGGACGGTCTGCATATCGACCTCGTACGGGCGCCGGAACAGCTGGATGCAGTGCTGGCAAAACTGCCCGCCAAGAAGAGCCTGTCGGTTGGCGTGGTGAATGGCCGCAACATCTGGCGTACGGATCTCGACGCGGCGATCAAGCTGGTTGAAAAGGCCGTATCCAAAGTAGGTTCGGAACGGGTACAGGTTGCGGCATCCTGTTCGCTGCAATTCTCGCCGGTGGATCTCGATATTGAAGACAAGCTCGATGCAGAGCTGAAAAGCTGGCTGGCATTTGCCAAGCAGAAGCTGGCCGAAATCGCCATCATCACCAAAGCGGTGAGCGAAGGCCATGCGGCAGTGAAAGCGGAGTTGGAATCCAGCCGCAAGGCGCAGGAAGCGCGTCGCACTTCGACCCGCATTCATAACTTGCAGGTGAAAGACCGCGCAGCGAAGGTAGATGCTTCCATGCGCAGCCGTAAGAGTGCGTTTGCAGCGCGTATCAAGAAACAGCAGGAATCATTGAACCTGCCGCTGCTGCCGACGACGACCATCGGTTCCTATCCGCAGACCGCGGAAGTGCGTGCTAAGCGTGCTGACTTCAAGGCAGGCAAAATCACAGCGGAAGCCTATGATACCTTCCTGAAGGAAGAAACGGCGCGCTGCGTGAAGTACCAGGAAGAGATCGGGATCGACGTGCTCGTTCACGGTGAATTCGAACGTAACGACATGGTCGAATATTTCGGCGAACAGCTTGACGGTTTCACCTTCACCAAGAATGGCTGGGTACAGAGCTATGGCGCACGTTGCGTGAAGCCGCCGGTAATTTTCGGTGATGTAGCGCGTCCCAAGCAGATGACGGTTGAATGGGCAAAGTATGCGCAGTCACTGACGAAGAAAGAAATGAAGGGCATGTTGACCGGACCGGTGACGATCCTGCAATGGTCCTTTGTGCGTGACGATCAGCCGCGCAGCGAAACCTGCCGCCAGATCGCTCTGGCGATCCGTGACGAAGTGGCGGATCTGGAAGCCGCAGGCATTAAGATCATTCAGATCGACGAAGCTGCAATCCGTGAAGGGCTGCCGCTGCGCCGTGACGATTGGAAAGCGTATCTGGATTGGGCAGTCGATTGCTTCCGTATTTCGGCAAGCGTTGCCAAAGACGAAACGCAGATCCACACGCATATGTGCTACTCGGAGTTCAACGATATCATCGCTGCCATCGCCGATATGGATGCGGATGTGATCTCGATTGAAACCTCGCGCTCCCAGATGGAACTGTTGGATGCATTCGTGAACTTCAAATACCCCAACCAGATCGGGCCGGGCGTATATGACATTCACAGCCCGCGCGTTCCGTCGCAGGAAGAAATGGAAGCACTGCTGCGCAAGGCGCTCAGCGTACTCTCCGCTGAACAGATCTGGGTCAATCCGGATTGCGGTCTGAAGACTCGCGGCTGGGCGGAAGTGAAGCCTGCGCTGGAAGCAATGGTCGCAGCAGCCGAAAAGCTGCGCGGCGAACTGCAGCAGAAGAAAATGGCAAGCTAAGCTACTACGTTTTAAGAAAAAGGCGGTGGGAATACCACCGCCTTTTTTTGTGGCTGAATCCTCTTATCGTCATCCCGCTGCTTGACAGCGGGATCTTATGCAATGGACAAAGAGATACCGCGATCAAGTCGCGATATGGCGGCGTAGAAAAGAGCACAAATAAAAAGGGCGCGAAATAATCGCGCCCTCATATTTTAATATACCAATGAACCTTATATCTTCTTAAAGATAACCGAAGCGTTCGTGCCGCCAAATCCGAAAGAGTTCGAGAGCGCGACATTAATCGTGCGCGGCTTGGCTTTATTCGGCACCAGATCGATATCGCAGCCCTCGGAAGGGTCGTTCAGGTTCAGTGTCGGCGGAGCGATCTGGTCACGGATGGCAAGAATGGAGAATATTGCTTCCACGCTACCAGCTGCGCCGAGAAGATGGCCGATAGCCGACTTGGTGGAGGACATGGAAAGCTTCTTGGAATGTTCACCGAACATGCGCTTTACCGCAGCCAGTTCGATCTCGTCACCCAGCGGTGTTGAGGTGCCGTGTGCGTTGATATAGTCGACATCTTCCGGCTTCAGGCCTGCACGGTTCAGCGCGGCCTTCATGGCGCGGTAACCGCCATTGCCATCGCTGGCCGGAGCGGTAATGTGGTTTGCATCGCCGGAGAGGCCATAACCGACCACTTCAGCATAAATCTTTGCGCCACGCTTCTTGGCGTGTTCATATTCTTCCAGTACCACGATACCGGCGCCTTCACCCATGACGAAACCGTCACGGCCTTTATCCCATGGGCGGGATGCCTGCTGCGGCGTGTCGTTGTACGAAGTGGAAAGCGCACGTGCAGCCGCGAATCCTGCAATGCCTATACGGCATGCGGCAGCTTCCGCCCCGCCTGCAACCATAACATCTGCATCGCCGAACTGGATCAGGCGGGCAGCGTCGCCAATGGCGTGAGCGCCCGTCGCGCAGGCGGTAACCACGGAATGGTTCGGGCCTTTGAAGCCGTACATAATGGAAACATGACCCGAGGCCAGATTGATAAGGCTTGCGGGAATGAAGAACGGGCTGACGCGGCGCGGACCTTTTTCGCGCATTTCGAGTACAGTGCGTTCGATTTCGGCAAGACCGCCTATGCCGGAGCCAATCATGACGCCGGTCATTTCTTTTTCTTCGTCCGTTTCAGGCTTCCAGCCAGAATCTTCAATAGCCTGAGTTGCAGCCGCAATAGCAAAGATGATGAAATCATCCATCTTCTTCTGCTCTTTCGGCGCAACCCATTTATCGGCATTGAATTCAGGCTCGTCTTCGCCGCGGGGAACCATGCCTGCAATACGGGCAGGGAGGTCAGAAACATCGAACTGGGTAATCGGTCCGATGCCGGACTGACCGGCAATGAGCTTTTTCCAGCTTGCTTCAACTCCGCAAGCCAGCGGAGTAACCAGGCCTAACCCCGTAACTACAACGCGACGAGTCATCTGAATATAAACGTACTAATTAATAACTAAATATTAAGCGGCAGCGGAGCTGTGCTGCTGGATGTAGTTGATGGCATCCTGGATCGTCAGGATTTTTTCAGCAGCTTCATCCGGGATTTCGCAGTTGAATTCTTCTTCGAACGCCATAACCAATTCTACCGTGTCAAGGCTGTCGGCTCCGAGATCATCGATAAAGCTGGCTTCGGGGACTGCTTTCGCTTCGTCAACACCAAGATGTTCTACTACGATCTTTTTTACACGTGCAGCGATATCGGTCATAAGTCTAAAATCCTTAGTTGTTTGCAAATTACAGATGCTAAGTAGCATAGTGAAAATGGTTTGTCTAATATAATTGTTGCACCAGTCTTAGTTGTTGAATTTCATAGCTGTTCCAAGTGAAATAAGAGCGTTTCGCAGCGCCTCGTCAGCGCAGGATGACGTGATCTCGCAGATCGTTTCCGACGGCACACATGGCTTGGAACGCGAAGCGGGCGGCTGCTTGCGTAGTAATGCGGAGCTGGTTTGCATGCATGTGATCTTCTGCACGACGCTGCTGCCGAAATACACCGCAATCCGTTTCAGAATCAGCGGCTGCATATGCTGAAGCTCAAGTGCACGGCCGCTTGCGACCAGCACGTGCAATGTGCCGCCGGTCTTGCGATTGCCCAGTGTAAGCTTCTGAGGAATGCAGCAGGCGGCAAGTTCAGCACCGACAATCTCTGCCCACTTTGTCAGTATGCGGTGTTCGGCGAATCCGTATTTTTTATAAATTGGTTTCAGCACAGGTTCGGCAGAAGCTGCAAATGGCTTCGGGAAAAGTGAATAGCGCTTGATGGCGGGATTTTTATCTTTATCCATGTCCCGCGCTCAAATGAAATTGTGAACCATCTTCCTTATGCTCCTGTCTTTCCTTTTCAGCATAAAGGCGAAGATCGTTTGCCCGCAGTTTTGCAGTCCGGTCATTGCCGAGGTTCTTCAGCGCAAGATTGACATTGCGTATAACTTCGCCTGGATTGTCCTCCAGTGAAGATTCTTCGGCGGAGGCCAGATAAAATTTCCCCATATTACCAGCTTGTGCATATGCCTGTGCGAGCTGATGCCAGGTGTTAGGATCGGCGCTGTCCAGGATGTTGGCATGTTCAAGTACATGGATAGCTTTAGCAAGATTGTCTTTGCTTTGATTGGCGAGCAGCACTTTGCCGTAATCGGTCAGGATCAGAGGCGAATTAGGCAGAAGAGTGGCTGCTCTTGCATAAGATTGCAGTGCCTCGGCGACGCGGCCGTTTTCAAACAGTATCTGTCCGCGCAGTTCATGGAAGAAAGGATCTTTAGGCGACTCCTTGATAAGGCTGTCGATTTCCGCAAGCGCCTGCGGCAAATCCGGAAGGCGGTAATAAGCAATGGCGCGCGCATAGCGGGCAGGGACGGAGTGGTCCGTCTTAGGATAGGTATTGAGTGTTTGCTCTGGCGGATCGATAAAGCCGCTGAGCTTGGCGATCATGCGGGCGTGGCGTTCATTAAAACCTGCAGGCTCGAAGTCTTCCCTGATAGTGGAATGCATGACGTGATCGCGAATATGGGTGATACGGTCGATGTTAAGCGGATGGGTGCGCGTATAGGGATCGGGGCTGCCATAGCTGCGGTTCTCATCCTGGCGGAGTATTTCCATCATTCGCAGCATGCCGGAAGCGGAAATACCGAGCTGGTCGAGATAGTCAAGTGCCGCCTGATCTGCGGCGCTTTCATTTCCACGGCTGAAATGCAGGTAATTGCGCATAGCCACTTGCTGGCCCGCGCTCATGACGGCCATGCCTTCTTCGCCGCCGCCGCCAGCCACCATCGCTGCACCCAGAACCGCGGAAATAATGGCTCCCATCTGCGCGTTCTTAAGCTGTTCCGTGCCCTGCGCAAGATGGCCGCCCGCCATATGGCCGGTTTCATGCGCCATAACGCCGATAAGCATGTTCGGTGTATCGGTCTTCAGAATCAGGCCCGTATGAATGAACATATTCTGTCCGCCTGCTACATAGGCATTGATGCTGGAATCGTTGACGATGAAGAGATGCACAGCCTTGGGGTTAAGCCCTGCTTCTTTGAAAATGGGATTGCCATACGCACGCAACGTGTCTTCAATTTCCGCATCGCGTATCAGTGAAATGGCATGAGCGGAGGACGAGAAAAAACATACTGCCGCGTATAGCAGCAGATAGAAGAGATGAAAAAACGAACGGGTAGGATTCATAGGGGGATTATATTTGTTGTAATTATGCAACTATGCGTGCAAAATAGTCTCATATCCACTAGGAAAAGCTCTGTATTGTATAGAATATAAATCGATAATTAGCAATTATCATGTACTCTCAATATTGCCAAAATAGTGCGGCATGTATAAAAGCTGGGCATAAAAACAAGAACAACGACGGAAAAGCCATGAACGGAAATGAAAACGGGCGGAATTTTGCCAGCAAAGTTGCTATCGCTGGTCTTCTGCTTTTAGCTACAACGGTATTGTCGGCCTGTGCAGAAAAGAAAGCGGGAGAACCTCTCAAGGTAGACCTTGCGGATAATAATAAGGCTGCAGCTCAGCAGGATCGCGAAGAACCCACTCCGCAGGATCGGGACGCGCTGGAACCCCTGAACCGTGGCATCTTCAAGTTTAACGAAGTGCTGGACGGCGTGCTGTTAAAGCCGCTTGCGCATATTTATCTCGGCGTCATGCCGGAATACGGCCAGAAGATGGTCAGGAACGTGCTGACCAACCTGACTTCGCCGGTCGTATTCCTGAACTCGGCGCTGCAGGGTGACGTCAATAACGCTGAGCGCACATTCGGTCGCTTTGTCGTGAACTCCACACTCGGCGTGGCCGGTGCGTTCGACGTGGCTACGGAATTCGGCATCAAGAAAGAGCGCCGCAAGGATTTTGGCCAGACGATGGGCGTCTATGGCGCCGGTACGGGAACCTATATCGTATTGCCGGTACTCGGTCCGTCCGATGCGCGTGATACGCTCGGTCTGCTGGTCGACATCGCATCCGATCCGTTCACCTATATCCTGACGACGAACGAGTCGCTCGCGCGCGGCGCGGTGGACGGTCTCGTGAAGCGTGCGGATTACCTGCCGGTCACGGATCGCGTTTACCGCGACTCCTTCGATCCGTATGCGACATTCCGCAGCATGTATCTGCAGAACCGTGGCAGCTTCGTGAAGAACTATCTCGGGGATGATGCGCGGGAGCAAAAATAGGTTTTCTTCATAGAATGTTCTGGGAAACAGGCTTTCTGCCTGTTAAAAGAGGACCTGATTGGAATTCCAAGAAAGAGAGGGCGATATGCGTGCAAAGCGTTGGCTTGCGGTTTTAGTGGTAGTGTTTGCGGGAATGTTTTCCGCATCTGTTTATGCAGATGACAAGGCGGACGCAAGCGCGTTCGTCAATAACCTGGGCAAGCAGGCATTGTCTGTTGTGAAAGGATCGCAGAGCGATCAGGAAAAGGAATCGGCACTGGAAAAAATGTTCCAGGAAAATGTCGATATCGACTGGATTGCAAAATTCGTAGTCGGCCGTAACTGGAAGGCGGCAACCCCGGAACAGCAGCAGAAATATCTTGCGAACTATAAAGCGTTTCTGATTGCGCATTACACGTCGGATTTTGCGAAGTTTACGAATGCGAATTTTGAAGTTACGCGCGTAGTGCCGGACAACAGAGGCGGGCAGACAGTGACGATGCGTATTAAGCGTCCGCAGCAGGAAGATGTAATTGCAGAATATACCGTGAAGAAAAACGATGCGGGACAGTTCAAGGTGTATGACATCATTGTTGAAGGTGTCAGCATGATTACGACCCAGCGTTCGGACTTTTCTTCCGCCATTGCACAGAACGGGTTCGATTACCTGATCAATCAGCTGGGTGAACGCAGCAAGACCAAGCAATAACTAAGGATGATCCAGGCCCGTATGAGAAGATCATGCGGGCCTGTGATACATGACGGCTGGGGTAGCGGATGGACGTTTATACACTGATCCTCATAAACAGTTTTAAATCCGCCATTGCCTTTTCTACGGTGTCGGAAAATGCATGGTTTGCAGCCGTGCAGTTCGGCAGCCATAATCTCTGGTTTGCCACATTTGCAGCGGTGATCGGATCAGCATGTGGCGCACTGCTGAATTTTACTCTGGGTTATTATGTCGGCGGCAAACGTGGCGACTGGTTTGCGTTTAGCGAGCAATGGTATCAGCGCATAACACGCTATAACAATTATACCATGTTCGTATTGATGGTTCCGTTCTCCGCTATTCCGGTCATTGGGACGTTTTTCAATCTTTATATATTGATTGCCGGATTCCTGCGCATAGCGCCGCGAAGAGCAATTGCGCTGATTGTAACAGGAAGAATATTATACTATCTGCTGTGCCTGGCGGGCGTTAACGTATAAAATTTACGTCTTGATAAAGACGATTTTTGCAGCCCAGGCGACTTCCACATTCGTAATGTCGCTCGCATTATAAGCGATAAGATTATAGCGCCCCGGTTCGCTGCCAGCTTTCAGTGTACGCAGAAAAACCCGTCCATCCGTCAGCTTCACCACACAGGGTTTGCCGAGAAACTCTGAATACGGTCCGGTACCGGTTTTGTTATAGGGGACCTGCCAGCCCTCAACCGGTTCAGTCGTGCTTGAGCCAGCCTTGCTGCTGTAATAAATAATCCAGCCTTCATGGAAGACGGGAAGCATGGCATCGGAAGTTACGCGCACTGCTGCAACGTCGGAAGGAGAGAATCCCGGCGGGCATTCAAGTGCGCCAGATGCGCTCGGTGAGATGGGAAAAATTTCTGCGTCGCGTCCGGCTTCGCCAGAGATATGAATTTTTTCTTCCGGCTGCAGGACGCGCATGATCTTCTGCAATTTGTCCGCACGCAATACCTGAGTTTTCCCGCGCAGAAAATCCCGCACCGTGTCCTTGGGAACACCGGCCTGGCGTTCAAGTGCGGAGATGCTCAGCTTGTTCTGCGCAAGTCCGTTCTTGATGAGTGCTAACAAATTTTCACGAGTAATTTCCATAACGGTAATTTTCCTTCATTCTGCCCTTCAAGTCACTGGGGAAGATTCCCGTTGACAGTTGTGGGATATTTCCCGTAAATTTAAGGGTGTCTTGAAGACAATAACCTTTTTCAATCATTTTCAATCAATGGAGCACAGGATGGCGCGCAGGAAAAAGCATAATAAAGCACTTCTGAAACAATTGGATGGCTACCCGAACCTGCCGACACAGGAACGAATCGTCAAAGGAGGGGTGCTAATCAGGAATAATATAGGGATTGTGGATGAGCCGCTGCGAATCGATAAATTGCTCCGTAATGGCATTATAGATGAAATGCAGCATCTGTATGGTCTGCAGATCATCACTTACTGGACGATTGCGAACCGTCCTTTCCTGCGCGGACCGTCTTATGAACCGCGTATCGGCAAGACTCATTCAAGTCTGGAGTTTATCAATCTTAGCCGCATGAGCGCCGAGGATAAGTTATATAAGACAATGGATGCATTGAACGCGCGCGAGCGAAACCTGATCAGCAAAATATGTTTTGAGGAAATAGCGGCTATCGATGCGGGAAGAAGCATGGGGCTGCCGGTCAACGGTATCACTGTGTATGTGCGTGCCGCATTTGATGCACTGGGAAATGCGTTATCCAGCATGCGTACTTTCTGCCGCGAGCAGGAAAAAAAGGAGGTGGCGCAATAGCGGTGGATAGCACTTGCGGCACCCGTTTTCCTGACCTATATATAAAAGGACAACTGCATAAAGGATGTGTTTATGACTGTACATATAAATGATGCCGATTTTGAAAAAGACGTATTGAAAGCTAACGGCCCAGTGCTGGTGGATTTCTGGGCGGAATGGTGCGGCCCCTGCAAGCAGATCGCTCCGATTCTCGACGAGATCGCTGGCGAGATGAAAGGCAAGGTCACTGTTGCCAAAGTGAACATCGACAAGAACCCCGAAACACCGCAAAAATATGGCGTGCGTGGTATTCCCACCCTGATCCTGTTTAAGGACGGCAAAGCTGTTTCGACCAAGGTGGGCTCCATGCCCAAGAGCAAGCTGGTCGAGTGGCTTGAATCGGTTGCTTAATTAATTATCAGTATGGGCTCTTCCGCGTGGGTACGCGGAGGAGTTCTATACGACGACCCCACGGGGAATCCCGGCGGAGCCGGGATGGGGAAGCGTTCCCCCATATATAAAAACCAAATATGTTTACGCCGGTCATAGCGACGGAAATAGAATTTTACCTGCATGGCGCAGATGAAAAATTCACGCCGGAACAAATCATAACATTGGTAAAAGAAGGCTGTGATAAAGCCTGTATCTGGCTTGCTTCCGCCGAGCAGGAGCGCGGGCGCAATCAATACGAAATAGCGCTGAATCCTTCCCCTGATTATAAGTCAGTTGCAACTGCGACAGAATATTTCAAAACCGTGCTTGCGGATACATTCCTGCCCCACGGAATCAAGGATGATTTCTCCGCGAAGCCGCTACCGGATCAGCCGGGCAGCGGATTGCATATCCACCTGCATTTGGAAGATACACAGGGAGTGAATATTTTCACTCGCGAGAACGATGTTTTCAGCGCGCCGCTTTTGCATGCTATGGGTGGACTGTTGGCAGGAATGAATCCGAATATGATGGTGTTTGCACCTTACCCTGAATCTTATTTGCGTTTCACGGGAAAATCCAATGCGCCTACAACAGTAAGCTGGGGTACGAACAATCGTACCACCGCTTTGCGTCTTCCCAATAAACCGCTTAACAACAAACATATTGAGCATCGTGTGGCCGGAAGCGATGCGAATATACTGCAGGTCATAGAAGTCATTCTGGCTGGCGCTTTCTATGGAATTGAGAAGCGCTGCAATCCTGGCGAGCCGATCTATGGCGACGCTTCGCTGCCGCAATATAACCTGCCGTTGCTGGCCAGAAACATCGAGGAAGCTGCAAAATACCGGGAAGAGGCTGCCAACAATGTGAAAGCCTCAACAGATTATTGAGATAATTCAATATATTTCTTGATTGTAACGAAACCTTCACTTGGACTTGCAGGGGATTCCACCTATAATTCAAGCTATGGCAATCTATCTAAAAGAATAATATGGGCTTTTGGCGTAAAGCAGCAGTAGTCGGATCGGTA
Source organism: Rickettsiales bacterium (assembly GCA_035765535.1). Classification (NCBI taxonomy): domain Bacteria; kingdom Pseudomonadati; phylum Pseudomonadota; class Alphaproteobacteria; order Rickettsiales; species Rickettsiales bacterium. The sequence continues at coordinate 43,123 of DASTXE010000001.1, forward strand.
GGCACAGTAGGCATCGGCGCAGTCGGGGGCTTTGACGCGATGAATGCTGTAGCTGCCAGCAATCCCGGCTGGGGTACGTTCTGGGCAGGAGCAGGGCATGCTATCAGCGGTGTGGCCACGGCAATCGGCCATGTGGTCGCGGATATACCCGGAGTGGCATCGACTATATTAACAGGCGCAAGTCATTTGGGAACCCAGGTGATGGGCGGCGCATTTGTGACGCATCTCATGGGGGCAACAGCAGCCGCAACGCTTGGCGCGTTTGGCGCGGTGGCCTTTCCGGTGGCGGCAGTAGGTATCGGGCTTTGGGCGGCTAAGAAAGTATGGGATCATTTCCGCCATAAAAATGATCATGTCGAACCGGCTCCATCACCGGAGCAGCAAATGCAACCGGAACGCGGACGTGGACGCGAGCGTGAGCGGGAAGGTCCTTCGGTCGATCAGCAGCAAGCCATGACAAGAGCCAGAGGGCAGGTGGATAACATGAGCCTTCCCCAGAACGGATATAACGTAAATAGTGGCCAGACCGTGGTGGCGCCGCAAGGTGGTTATCCACCTCAGGCAAGGCAGCCCGTTAACGTCCGGGGCTGATTAGGCTTTCGCATCCCACTCGTAAATTTTAATGTCGGAAGAATTGGTCGTGTAGACCGGATCGCGAAACGCGATGGACTTCGCTTCTTCCATATCTTTCACTTTCAGCAGGTACGCACCGCCGGTTTTATCCGTGAACGGCCCGGCATATTCCAGCTTGCCCTGCTTACGCAATTCATCCAGGAATGCATAGTGCGGTTCAATGGCGGATTGCTGGAAGGTCGGTTTGCGCGTGGTCATGACGAGATATTTGATCATAAAAATTACGGCTCCATGGCTTTCTTAAGTGAGCTGACAAATCCAAGTGCTTCTGCTGGGTTGCCTTTAGCGATATAATCCACAAGCACCGAGCCGACGACGACGGCATCGCTGAACGCAGCGACCTGCGCAGCCTGCTGCGGTGTCTTAATCCCAAATCCGACGGCAACGGGAAGCGTTGTCTTTGACTTCAAATGATGCACACGAGTCTTAAGCGACTCCATATCGGCGGACTTGCCGCCCGTGATACCGGTCACGGAAATATAATAAAGAAATCCGCCTGCATTCTGGCCGATGGCCGCAAGACGGTTATCATCCGTTGTCGGAGCAATCAAACGAATGAGACGAATGCCATGCTGGTTTGCCGTGTCGATAAACTCGTTTTCTTCTTCCGGGGGCAGGTCGACCAGAATCACGCCGTCGGCACCTGCTTTTTGCGCATCCTGGCAGAAGCGCTCCACGCCGTAAGCATAAACCGGATTGTAATAGCCCATAAGAATAATGGGAGTGGTGGTATCCTGCTTGCGGAATGTTTCTACCTGCGCCAGCACTTTCTTAAGCGTCATGCCTGCAGCAAGTGCACGCAGGCCTGCAGCCTCAATCGTTGGACCATCTGCCATCGGGTCAGAAAACGGCATGCCGACTTCAATAATATCAGCACCTGCTCCAGGCAAGCCTGCAAGTATGGCAGAAGATGCTTCCGGTGTAGGATCGCCGCCCATAATAAACGTTATCAGCGCTTTACGTTTTGCAGCAGCAAGCGAAGCGAATTTTTGTTCAATGCGCCCGCTCATATCTTCACTCCCAAAGCGTTCGCTACGGTAAAAATGTCTTTGTCGCCGCGTCCCGAAAGGTTCACCACGATCAGGTGGTCGCGCGGCAGCGTGGGGGCGATTTTCAAAACATGCGCAATCGCGTGGCTTGATTCCAGCGCGGGAATGATACCTTCCAGCTTCGCACAGAGCTGGAACGCCTGCAGCGCTTCGTCATCCGTGATGGAAACATATTGCACACGTCCTGTGTCATTGAGCCAGGAATGCTCGGGTCCGACGCCGGGATAATCAAGCCCTGCAGAAATGGAATGTGCTTCCAGAATCTGGCCGTCTTCATCCTGCAGCAGGTAAGTGCGGCTGCCATGCAGCACACCGGCGCGTCCGCGTGCAATGGAGGCAGCATGCTTATCCGTGTCAATTCCATGACCCGCCGCTTCAACGCCGATCATTTTAACATCTTTGTCTTCGATGAACGGGTGGAACAGCCCGATCGCATTGGAGCCGCCGCCGATGCAGGCAACCAGCGTATCAGGCAGGCGCTTTTCCACTGCCATGATCTGTTCGCGCGTTTCACGGCCTATCACAGCCTGGAAATCACGCACCATGGCGGGGTAAGGGTGGGGGCCTGCGGCGGTGCCGATCAGATAGAATGTATCATGTACATTGCTGACCCAGTCGCGCAGCGCTTCGTTCATCGCATCCTTCAACGTGCGCGATCCGCTTTCCACCGGTACGACTTTCGCACCGAGCAGTTTCATGCGGAACACGTTGGGCATCTGTCGTTCAATGTCGCGCGCGCCCATATAGATAATACACTCAAGGCCGAACAGTGCGCAGACGGTCGCCGTTGCAACGCCATGCTGGCCCGCGCCGGTTTCCGCGATGATGCGCTTCTTGCCCATGCGCTTGGCAATCAGCGCCTGACCGATACAGTTATTGACCTTGTGCGCGCCGGTATGGTTCAGTTCCTCACGCTTAAGATAAATTTTCGCTCCGCCGCAATGTTCACTCAGGCGCGGTGCATAATAAAGTGGGCTCGGGCGGCCGATATAATGTGTAAAATAATAATCGAGTTCCTGCTGGAACGTAGGATCGCTCTTGGCTTGCTCGTACGCCTTTTCCACTTCAAGAATGAGCGGCATAAGTGTCTCGGCGACGAAGCGTCCGCCGTAAATTCCGAAGTGGCCGGAAGCATCCGGCACGGTCAAGTCATTTTTTAACACATTGGGCATGGGTATGTATTTATTTGCGGTTGTTTTTCCTCAGACTGTTGTATAGTGCTAGTGCCGAATTATGCAAGGTACTTTGCAGTTTTTCCTAAGTAGACAGAGAGACGATGCGGACACTTTACCATACTCCATTATCGCCGTATTGCCGCAAGGTACGCATTTTGCTGCGCGAGAAGGAACTGGAATTCGACCTCGTACAGGAAAATTTCTGGGAACGCCGGCAGGAGTTGTTCGCGCTGAATCCCGCAGGGGAAGTGCCTGTATTGCAGGAAGAAGACGGCGAACTTGTCTGCGGCAGTTACGCGATCATGGAGTATCTGGAAGAAGCTTATCGCGACAATAACAAGCGTTATATCGGCAGCTCCATCAGCGAGCGTGCTGAGATAAGGCGTATCATCGACTGGTTCGACCGTAAGTTCGATAATGAAGTCACACAGAATATCCTGTTCGAGAAACTGTTCAAGCGCCTGATGAGCTATGGCGAGCCGCAATCCGAGGCTATTCGCGCCGGTAAAAAGAATATATTATATCATCTGGACTATATTGCATATCTGACGGCGGAACAGCAATATCTGGCTGGTGACACAATCACATTGGCGGACATTACGGCTGCAGCGCATTTTTCGGCCCTGGATTATCTGGGGGATGTTCCGTGGGAACATAACCCGAAAGCGAAGGAATGGTATGCGATCATGAAATCGCGCCCTTCCATGCGTGCCGTGCTGGCCGACCGCATACCGAGCGTTCGCCCGCCCGCGCATTATGAAAACCCGGACTTCTAGGAACGGCTTATGAAGAAGATATACAAGACTTTGCTGCTTGCGGTTTTTTTGCTGGAATGCACAAGCGCTGTAGCCGCGCCATTATTTCCCGCGGGACATGTGACGATTATCACAAGTCGCGCGCATATACCATTGACGGTGGAAGTGGCCACGAATGAAGAACAAATGAGGCAAGGGCTGATGTTTCGTGAAAGCCTGCCCAAGGGGCATGGCATGCTCTTTAAATTCCCTGAAGCACAAGCCACTGCCATGTGGATGAAGAACACCTTAATTCCGCTGGATATGCTGTTCATTAACGACAAGCAGGTCGTAAGCCATATTGTAAAAAATGCGACGCCGGGATCGATCGCGCCGATTCCTTCCGGCGGACCGGTGCAATATATACTGGAAATAAATGGCGGCGCTGTGGATGAATACCATATCGCTGAAGGCGACCGCATAATATTGAAATGAGGAAGACAATGAGGCTTTTTGCTGCTCTGACATTAAGTGCGTTGCTTCCATTCTCCTCTGCATATGCCGATACGCCTATTATTTACAGCCAGGCCGTGATCAAGATCGTTCCGTCTCCAGCATCTCTCAAAGAGGAGAGCCTGAAGGAAGCTGAAAAAAGTAAGACGGATACGAATAAAAAAGCAGGCGACAGCAGTGCAGCCGATTTCATGCCGATACTGCACCGCGTGGTAAAGGAATTCACGGTGGAAATACGCCCTCTGAGCTTTCTGCAGCAGCATGATTTTATTGCTCACCAGCCGTTTAATGATCGTGAAGGTATGATGACCCTGATTGATCCTCCGGCGAAAGCGCAGTTGAAATCCTCTAACCTGCTGGGTAAAGTAGATGTGCTGTTCGTCAAGGAAGACGGTATTATCGACAAAATCGCGCCCGAGCTTTCCCTGCCGGATTTGAGCGAACCGATCGACAGCGATAAGCCTATCCGCGCATTCATTTTTTTGAAAGACGGTGCTGCACAGGCCAGCGACATCCGTCCGGGCGATAGCGTCGAGGGCTCGGTATTCAAAGCGCCTCCGGTTATATTAAAGTAGGACAGCAATGGAACACTTACGTCTTGGAATCAATATTGACCATGTAGCAACTGTGCGTAATGCGCGTGGTGGACTGCATCCCGATCCGGTGCGGGCTGCGCATCTTGCAGCCGAAGCGGGGGCGGATGGCATTACAGCGCATTTGCGCGAGGACAGGCGGCATATACGCGATGCGGATATTGAACGACTGATGCGTGAGATCAAACTGCCGCTGAATTTTGAAATGGCGGCGACGCAGGAAATGCAGGCGATTGCGCTGAAAGCAAAACCGCATGCGGCTTGTATTGTTCCGGAAAAGCGTCAGGAAGTGACAACGGAAGGCGGCCTGGATGTTATTGGCGGGCTGAAGCACCTGAAAGAATATATCAAGCCGCTGCGTGATGCGGGAATCAGAGTTTCGCTGTTTGTCGATCCTGTCGAAACACAGATCATGGCTGCAGCGGAAGCAGGTGCGCAGGTGGTGGAATTGCACACGGGCAAATACTGTGAAGTATACGAAGAAAACGGTAGCGAAGCAGCGCAGCAATATTTAACGCAGATACAGCAAGCTGCGCGAGCTGCATCGCAAGCGGGTCTAGAGTGCCATGCAGGTCACGGACTTTCTTTTGCAAGCGTTGGCCCTGTCGCCGCGATCCCGCAGGTCATGGAGCTCAATATCGGGCATTTCATTGTCGGGGAAGCGATATTCATTGGGCTGAAGGAATGTATTGGCAAGATGAGACGCCTCATGCAGGACGCCAGGAAATGATCATTGGCATCGGTAATGATCTTGTAGATGTACGCAGGATCGAGAGATCGCTGGCGCGTTTCGGAATGCGTTTTGAACAGCGCATCTTTACCCCCACTGAAATTGCCATCGCCGAACAGCGCGGCCGTTCAGGATTAAAAGGCAAGGCCGCGACGTTGGCCAAGCGTTTCGCGGCGAAAGAGGCTTGTGCGAAAGCGCTTTCCACCGGCATAGGGCAGGGCATTCAATGGCATGAAATCGCTGTCGAGAATTTGCCGGGCGGTGCACCGCAACTTGTGCTTACCGGAAAGGCACGTGAAATATTGCAGGCGATGATCCCTCAAGGGATGCAACCGCGACTTCATTTGAGTCTGGCTGACGAGTATCCGATGGCACAGGCTTTTGTAGTAATTTCAGCGGTTTCGCTCTAGGGTTTTCCGACGGTTCTTGCACAGGCATAAAGAAAAGATCAAGCAAACCCGTAGTTTTATGACAGAAATGTGACAGGAACCGCAGAAAACCGATAAAATATATAAATAACAATGTGTTATTTTATGCCTAAAAAATAGGCAAAAGCGGTGAGAACCCTTATTTTGCTTGGTTAATATATTATTAACCTATGGTTTTCAACAGAGTTATCCACAGGGTTCGTGGATGGAATTTTAAGCAGGGGAATATGCCCTGAAAAACCGCTTTTTTTCCTCCCCGATTCACAGAAGTTCCTTGTGAAAAAAACAAGAGTGACTATAAAGGCACCTTATGAGTAAAACAGCGCCTTTATTGCCCGCAGGCTTTTACGACCTGCTGCCGGACGATGCGGCTCTGGAGTCCGGTTGCGTCTCCAGACTGCTCGGTGCATTTTCTGCATTCGGCTATGAGCAGGTATCGCCGCCGCTGATGGAGTTCGAAACAAGCCTGTTTGAAGGTCGCGGTGAAGAACTCGCCAGGCAGACATTCCGCGTGCTGGATCCGGTTTCCAAAAACATGATGGGAGTGCGCGCGGATATGACGCTGCAGGTCGCGCGTATTGCGGCCTCTCGTCTGGCTTCTGTGCCGAGGCCATTACGTTTGTGCTATGCGGGGCAGATACTTCAGACCGTGCCGGAAGCGCTCAGGAATGAACGCCAGTTGACACAGGCAGGCATGGAGCTGATCGGTTCGGACGCGTTACAGGCCGATATCGAAGTTATTACGATTGCTGCATGGTCGCTTGAAGCGCTTGGCATTACCGATATCACGATTGACATCAACCTGCCGGGGCTGGTGGCTGAATTATGCCCTGAAGCAAAAAACGATCCGGCGCTGCAAGCCCGGATTAAAGATGCGGTGACACGCAAAGATGCGGAGATGATCGCGAAGCTGCCCGTAAAAGCAAGTAGCACGCTGGCTGCGCTGGTTGGAGCGGCAGGCCCTGCGGCTAAAGCGCTTACGGTGCTGGACTCTCTGAACATCCCGCAGGTAAGTGCATTACGTGAGCTGACGCAGCGTGTTGCACGTCACTGCCCATCGCTTGCACTCACCATCGACCCGATCGAATATCGCGGCTTCGATTACCATAACGGCATCAGCTTCTCGATCTTTGCGCGTGGTTTGCGTTATGAACTGGGGCGCGGCGGACGTTATACGGTGGAAGGCGAACCGGCGACGGGATTTACGATTTATGTGACGCCGCTGCTCGGCATTTTGCCGCGCCCGGCAAAGCCTAAAAAACTGCTCGTGGGTAAACAGGCCGCAATGGCGAAAGTAAAAGAACTACAGTCGCAGGGATGGGTAACATTATATGCGCTGACAGATGATCTTTCAGCGGAAGCAAAAAAACTCGGCGTCAGGTTTTACCTTTCGGCGGATGGAAAACAGATTTCGGAAATTTAGACTAGGGATAGAGCTCAATTATGACAAATGTTGCAGTAGTAGGTTCGCAGTGGGGTGATGAAGGCAAGGGCAAGATCGTGGACTGGCTGTCCGAACGCGCGGATGTGGTAGTGCGTTTTCAGGGCGGGCATAACGCAGGTCACACGCTCGTAATCGACGGCGTCACTTATAAACTTAGCCTGCTGCCTTCCGGCGTAGTGCGACAGGATAAACTCAGCATCATCGGCAACGGTGTCGTGATCGATCCATTCGAGCTGCTCAAAGAAATTGAAACCATTCGCAAGCTTGGTGTGAATATCAACTCCGATAATCTCAAGATTGCGGAAAATGCGACGCTCATTCTGCCCGTGCACCGCAAGCTCGACCAGGCAACGGAAGCATTGCGCGGCGCTGCGAAGATCGGCACCACGGGACGCGGTATTGGTCCTGCTTACGAAGACAAAGCCGGCCGCCGTGCAATCCGCGTATGCGATCTGGCGGATAAGGACATCCTGAGCAGCAAGCTCGATATGGTCCTCGCACACCACAATCCGCTGCTCAAGGAATGCGGCGTTGAACTGATCAGCAAGCAGGAAATCCTTGATGGACTGCTGGAAATCGCTCCGAAGATTCTGCCGTTCGCGGTTCCGGCCTGGAGACTGCTGGATAATCTGCGCAAGAGCGGCAAACGTATTTTGTTCGAAGGCGCACAAGGTGCAATGCTCGACGTGGATCACGGTACGTATCCGTTCGTAACGTCTTCAAACACGATGAGCGGTGCGGCAACATTTGGCTCCGGCGTCGGCATGAGCGCCATCGGTTTCGTGTTAGGCATCACCAAAGCCTACACGACGCGCGTGGGCAGCGGCCCGTTCCCGACGGAACTTAACGACGAAATCGGCCAGACGATCGGCAAGATCGGCCATGAATTTGGTACGGTCACAGGTCGTCCGCGCCGTTGCGGCTGGTTCGATGCTGTGCTCGTGCGCCAGACCGTGAAAGTATGCGGCATCAAAGGTATCGCGCTCACGAAGCTCGACGTGCTGGACGGGTTCAAGGAAATCAAGGTCTGCGTCGGTTATAAATACAAGGGTGAAACCTACGACTATCTGCCTGCAAGCCAGACGATTCAGGCGGGCATCGAGCCTGTATATGAAACCATTCCGGGCTGGAGCGAAAGCACGAAAGGCGCACGCAGCTGGGCGGAACTTCCGGCAGCGGCGATCAAATACATCCGCCGCGTGGAAGAACTGATCGAATGCCAGATCACGCTGCTTTCCACAAGTCCGAAACGTGAAGACACGATCCTCGTCAACGATCCGTTTGTCGAGTAATACGATAATCTCGTACACAGGAGCGGGAGGATAAACATAAGCAAGGGGGGAATTTTCATTCCCCCCTTTTTTATATCCCGCGATTAATGCCGCCGCATACCCACAGGCACATCGTCTTGGATAATTTCCTGATGAGCAGGTAGAGACTCAGCGGCACAAACTTCCATCCCCGGCAGGCGATGCCTTGCGTCACGAAGGTTTCCGCTTTATCGAGCCTTATGACCAGCAGTGCCTGCCAGAATCCGATAGCAAGCTGGCGGCATTGCCAGCTCACAATCACATCTTTCTGGCGTGCGGTAAGGTCGCTGCGTGCGAGCAGGCTCTGGGCGATCTGCGTATGTTCTTCCATGAGGGCAGCAGAGTTCTCCAGTGTCTCATGCGGGCTCTTGCAGCGATAGGTAAGACCATATAGCGCATGCGGAATAATGACATTCTTGCATCCGCGCAACGCCAGCCGCGCCATCCATTCACGGTCGCTGGAGTAGTACCATAATTTACGGTCGAGATTGAAGGCACCTACATCCTGAAACAGCGACTTACGGATAAAGCGCGGCAGAAGAGAAATCGGATTTTCCGACAGCACGCTTTCCAGGCTGATATCGAGTTGCCGTTCATCGGCAAAATATCCCTGCACCTTGCTCTGGCCGCGCCGGTTCTGTACGCGGCAGATCATACCGAAGCTGAACAATTCGGCATCGGGATACTTAACAATATTATCTGCAACGGCCCATAATGTGCCGGGCTCGTAGACATCATCGGCATTCAGGCGGCCGATATATTCACCAGTAGCCAGTGCAATGCCTTTGCGGTATCCATCGGTCGGGCCGTTATCGCGCTCGCTTTTCAGCACGGTGATGACATGCGCATAATGTTCCAGCACTTTGACGGTACCGTCGTCCGACAGCCCGTCATATACAATGATCTCAAGATTCGGATAATGCTGCGCGATAAGCGAATCAAGCGCGCGCGAAATAGTGGAGACAGCATTACGCACGGCTATGATGACGGTGAGTCTGGGAGGCTGCATCTCTGTCATAGTACCGTATGTTTCCTCAAACTTATGAGCTTAAAGTCAATGCGTGAAGACGGGATGGAAAGAGCGTGGTGCGTAGGCGAAATCCCGTACCGCGTCATCGCTGGAAAATGCCTGATCCTTCTGCATGCGCACGGCGATACCCGGTGTCAGGTGTCGGAAGCGTGACAGGAGCCGCAGGCACCGTATGGCGCATGTCAGTCCGGCTTCAGGCAGGTGCACGATACGCGGTTTCTTGCCAAGGGCCTCAAATATTCTCACAACCATCTCGCGATAAGTTATGCTATCCTTACCCGATAAATTGTAATAATTCAAGGGTAAATCAGAATGTTGCAATATCTGGAGGACGGCGGTGGCCAGGTCTTCCGCATAGACGGGCATTCTGAGTCCGCTGCCTTTGCCGACGATAGGAAAGAAGCCGAATTTACGAATAAAATTGGCGACTGCGGTGACATTTTTGTCCTTGCCCTCGTCGTAGATCATCGTGGGGCGTAATATGACCCAGGGAATGCCGCGCGCTTTGGCCCAGGCAGCCACTTTTTCTTCTGCGTCCGCAAGCATGGCGGCAAGCTTCCGTTCCTGCGGATCGGGCGAGTCGCTTTTGGCGAGACGGCTGGTGGAAGAAAAGGAAATCAGGCGCTTGACGCTTTCCGGACATTGCGCAAGGTAGTTCGGCAGTTCCCATAAAGGCATCATGGAAACCAGTATATCGCTTTGCGGAAGTGGCATAGGCGGGCGCACTGTGTGCCAGACGAGGCCTGGCAGGCTTTCCATGTCGGCGGGAGCAGAATCGGCGCGCGTAACGGCGTCAACGCGAAATTGGGCTTTTATGAGCATAGCTGCAAGGCGTTTACCCAGCATGCTGCGTGCTCCCAGAAGACAAACAGAGGCTTCAGTCATTAATATCCTTGTACTTACAGGTAGATTTTTTATAGGTAAGAGGCGTTAGTTAGGGGTACTGAAAGCGTCCTGTCAACCAGCAATCTGATAAGAGTGGCGCGGCAAGAGCGGCATGAGGGCAACACTGTGAAAATCAACAGGTAAATTTTACCTTCAGTGCCAAAAAAATACTTTAACTTAAAAAATTTTAATATAATATTCTTCATAGTTCCTTGTCCCTACTATATGTAGTCGTGAGGAGCTACTTTTTTAACAACTAATAGGGTTTTTATGTTTTTCCGTGCCAAAATTCCGTAGCGATTTTAACCTCCAATCGAAGGACACAAGCCAGAAATGAAAAAAACAACATCCGCCAAGACCGCGCGCACAAGCCGCAACAAGTTCTCCGTTATAAATAACCCGCTGCCGCAGAAGCAGCCAGAACTGCCGAAATTCGATTCGGCGCACCATCTCGTAAAACGTATGAAACCATCTATGCCAGTACACTGCATGCGCACGCATGTTGTGGAAACTGCTGCCAAGTGGTTTGTCTCTGCGTTTCCGGGCGAGGTGATGTACGCCGTAAAAACCAATCCAGATCCGCTTGCACTGAAAACCGTTCACGAAGCAGGTGTCAGGCACTTTGACGTGGCGTCTCTGGCAGAGATTGAGCTTGTCGCCAGGGAATGCCCCGGCGCGACCATGCATTACATGCACCCGGTCAAAAGCCGCGACTCGATCATGTTCGCCTACAATAAATTCTCGATTCGCAGCTTCTCGCTGGATTCGCTGGCGGAGCTTGCCAAAATCGAGGCCATGACGAACAACGCGCGCGATCTGACGCTGTATGTAAGGCTTGCTGTGTCCAACGAACATGCGGCTCTTAGCTTGAGCGGTAAATTCGGCTGTAAAGGCGCCGAAGCCGTTGAATTGTTGCGGGCAGCAAGAGGTGTCGCCGGGAAGCTTGGCATTTGTTTCCATGTCGGATCGCAATGCATGGATCCGGAAGACTACCGCAAGGCCATTGCCGCTGCGCGCGCTGTGATCGATGAAGCAGGCGTGAAAGTGGATATGATCGATGTTGGCGGCGGTTTCCCGTCCATCTATCCTGATCTCGCTCCGGTATCGCTGCAAAGCTACATGGACGTTATCTCGGCTTCGCTGAATGAATATGGTTTTGCAGAAGATTATGGAGTGTTCTGTGAACCCGGCCGTGCGATTGTCGCAGAGAATGGTTCTGTGGTCGTGAAGGTGGAAATGCGCAAGGGCAACATGCTGTACATTAACGACGGCGTGTATGGCAGCCTGTTCGATGCAGGTTACCCCGGCTTTGTGTATCCTGCACGTGCGCTACGCATCTCCAGCGGTTTCTCCGGCCAGATGGAAGCATTCGGCTTCTTTGGGCCGACCTGCGACTCGCTGGATATGATGAAAGGGCCGTTCATGTTGCCGGCGGATATTTGCGAAGGCGACTGGATCGAAATCGGCGGGCTGGGTGCGTACAGCAAAACCATGCAGACCAATTTCAACGGCTTCTATTCGGACAAGCAGGCGCAATTGACCGATTCGCCGATGCTGAGCATGTTTGGATTGTAAGAGTGTAAAGGGCGAGGAGGGGAAACCCTCTTCGCCCGAATCTTGTTCCCGGGCTCATTTTCATAGGTTGCAACTTTTTAATCTTTTGCCCAAGGGCCTGCAATGTTGCTTTTGCTATGTTAAGACCATCAGCTATGACTCATAGTTGAGGAAAACATAACAAGAGGGCAATTTTATGAAAATCCGTTTCTTGAGTGCTGTAGTATTCTCCCTTGCCGCCAGCACGGCATTGTCTCTTCCCGCCATGGCTCAGGTCGATCCCGGCCACCCCCGTATCAACCAGGTGGAAGAAAGGGTAGAACATCAGGAAAATAATACGCTTAATGCTGCCGATCACGGTAAGCTCACGCCGGGACAGGCTGAACGCGACGAAAAGCGCGACCAGCACATCCAGAACCAGCTTCAGCGTGATGAATCCAAGCATGACGGACACATTACCAAGCGCGAACAGCGCAAGCTGAACCATGAAATGAACAGGGAAAGAATGGAAAAGCGCCGCCAGGAGCGCCGTGACCGCCACGCCAAGCATGAACGCCGCGAACATGATGAAATGACGCATCACGACCAATAATACCCTGCAAAAGCGGGAACTGAAAAAATACCCCAGTCGATTGAATTCGCTGGGGTATTTTTGTTTTTAAATGGGGCGGGTGTCACAAATATGTCATAAAACTGTCATAAGATGTTAACTTGTTCTTATCACTTATCAAATATAATATGAAGAAGATGTTACAGGTCTATAAACAGGGTGGCATGAATCCACTTGGATAGATGAGGGCGATTCAATGGGCAAAAAAATAGATAATCGTACGGTAGGTCATATTGACTATATGAATAGTCAATATGAAGCCGCGCCTGTCACCGGGCATCTGGAAAGAGTAAATGCGGCTGATTTGAAACATTTGCGTAAAATGGAATGGCGCGACGAAGGAACCGGCGAACGTCATAGTTTATACGATTTATGTGTCTATTCTGGCATGCTGGAAGCGGCGGGCGATAAGGAGGGGGCAGCGTATTTTAAAGAAATCGCCATGAAAGACGCCAAGGAAAAACATGGCGTAGGCGCACTCGGGCGGACGGCACATGCCGGTACTGGTTTTTTTAAGGGTAAATTGCTGGCTGGTGTATTGGGAATGTTTGGTGCGGATACCGCAGCAGCAGGCTTAGGAGTAGGCAATCCGCTGGGATTCCTTCCACTGATTTTTGCAGGTAAAAACGCTTTGAAGAATGATTACGGTCAGGATGCGATAAATAGCGTCATATCGATTACCAAAAAGAATACCGAGCAAATGATGGAAGAAAAAGGGTATGTGATCCCGCCAATCGAAGTGGCGGGTGTAACTTATCTGTCAGAAGAGAAATCAAAGGCTGCAACAGCCAGAGTGCTTGGAAAACCGGTAGAGGCTGGTGAAACAACGGCGGAGAATAAAGCGGCTGCACCGGCTGGCACTTCAGAGAAATCTGGACCGCAGGATAAAGAGCTCGCAGAAATAATAGCTGCAGGGCGGGCATTGGGACTGCAGGGCAACACAACATGGGATGATGTAGTCGTCACAGGTGATAGAGAGAAGATATCACAGATGGTTCAGGATAAATTGCAGGAGAGAATACAGGCTTCTCAATCTGCGCCTGCGAATGGGAATGGCGCAATAGCACCGTTACCCACGCCAACCACTGCTGCTTCGCAGGGGCAGGGAGCGTATGCAGGGGTAGGCGGTAAGTAGGCCGGGAAATTGTAACAAAAGCTTAATTTGTTGCAGGAGCAGGATGTGGTAAGATGAGATAGGATAAGCAGGGAATCTGCTTGATAGGTAAGAAATGGCGATACTCGATACAACATTGCAGGCAGCAGGTGGGGCAGCCAAAGGGGGCCTGAAAGGCTTCGGCTGGGCTACCTTGGGGCCTGCCGCCTTAACAGGGTTGGGATTGGCTGCAGCTGCTTTTGCAGGTCCTTTAGCTGTTGGGCTGGCCGCAGGTGCTGTAATCGGCGGACTGACGGGAATGTTAGGCGGGACCAGAGGCGGCCTTTTGGGCTTCGCTATCGGGGTAGCCGCCGCCGCTGCGGCAACAACAGTTGCACTGCTGACGGGACCGGTTGGCCTTGGGTTGCTGGCATTAGGTGCGGTAGGTGCAACGGCTGCTCTGGGAGCAACGATATTAGGGCCGACATTTTCTTTCTTTGGCGGGCTGTTCGGGATGGGGAAAGGCGCAAAGAATGCGCAACAGCAGCAGCAAGAAATAACGATGGATAATAAGCGTGCGCAACTGGCCGAACTGACAGCTCAGAACCAGATGCGCTCCGATTATATGGAAGCAATGGCAATGGGCGCCGCTGCAGGAGCTCAACAACAGGATGCAGGGCGTGTAGCATACGGCCCGCATAGCGCCAGGGTATTACAGCAAGAACAGCAACAGCAGCAGGGAATGCGCGCTCCAAGCTTTATTCCTTAAGGAAGTGACAGGTAACGTATGGCATGGCAGGCAGGATCTAATTTACTCGACTCGGTAAAAAACCTTGGCAGTGGTGTGCGTGATGGCGTTACCGGCGCAGGCAATGCTGGTCGAAGAGTAGGGGTAGATCCGGCCGTAAATGGAATTGCCAGCACGCTGAACCGTGGCGGTGAAATGTTCCGTAATCACGGCATCATTATGTCAGTCGTCGCGGCCTTCGCAATTGGTCCTGCTTTGATTAAAGGAATAAAAAACCTGTTCGGCGTAAAAGAAAAAGAAGTGCAGAATATTGATAACATGATTGAAGCAAAGCGCAGAGAAGCTATCGCTCAGATGCAGGTTATCGGCGCCGGAAACGGTGGTGTAAAACCGGATGGTTATTTCCAGGCCCAATATGGTGGCCGTGGCGGAAATATGGGCCCGACACCGCGCGTATAAAATTATACATCCAATTGCTCTGAAATTTCCTTGCCGCGCCGTGCGGTCTCTTCCTGAATGAATTGAAAACGGAATTCCGGCTTTTTACCCATTAACTGATCTACACGCGCGCGCGTATCATCTGCTTCATCCTCGGCAATGCCTACACGAAGCAATACGCGCTTACCGGATTGCATTGTCGTTTCCTTAAGCTGCGCTGCAGTCATTTCACCCAAACCTTTAAAACGACCGATTTCCAGCTTGCCGGGCTTTTTACTCAGCGTAGCAACGAGCGCATCTTTTTCTTTGTCATCGCGTGCGTAATGCGTGGTCGTACCATGCGTAATGCGGTAAAGCGGCGGCAATGCGAGGAACAAATGTCCGTGCCGGATGAGGCCCGGCATTTCCTGGTAGAAAAACGTCATCAACAGCGAAGCGATATGCGCACCGTCCACGTCAGCGTCGGTCATGATGATAATGCGTTCATAACGCAAATCCGCATCGTTATAATGTTTGCCCGTGCCGCAGCCCAAGGCAAGAATCATATCGGCGATTTCCTGATTCGCACGGATCTTCTCGGATGTTGCACTGGCAACGTTCAGAATTTTGCCGCGCAACGGCAATACGGCTTGTGTCTCACGGCTACGCGCCTGCTTGGCGGAACCACCTGCCGAATCGCCTTCCACGAGGAATATTTCCGTATCCTTACCATGACTGCGTGTACAGTCGGCGAGTTTGCCAGGGAGTCGCAGACGGCCCGTAACGGATTTACGGCTGACATCTTTCTCGGCTTTGCGCTTGAGGCGGTCTTCGGCATTATTGATGACGTAATTGATCAATGCGCTTGCGCTTTCATTGTCACCGGCAAGCCAATGGTCGAAATGGTCGCGCACGACATTCTCCACCCATTTGGCGGCTTCTGCGCTTACAAGTTTATCTTTGGTCTGTCCCTGGAACTGTGGATCGCGAATGAAAAGGGAAAGAATCAGCGATGAGCCGGAGAAGACGTCATCGCCGGTAATGATTCCTGCCTTTTTATTGCCTAAACGTTCGCCATAAGCCTTGATGGATTTGGTGACGGCGCTCTTGAAGCCGGACTCGTGCGTACCGCCCTCTGGCGTATGAATGGTGTTGCAATAAGAACGTGTGCTGCCTTCATCGTCATCGGAAGTCCAGGCCAGCGCCCATTCAATGCGTCCCTGGCGGTCGCTGAGTTCAGCCTCGCCCACAAAATGCTGGGGAGTAATGGTGGTCCGCCCCACGATGGTCAGTTCCAGAAAGTCTTTCAGGCCGCCCGGAAAGTGGATCGTATCTTCCGTGGGAATCTCGCTGCCTTCGGTAAGCAGGCCTGCTGCGCATTTCCAGCGTATTTCCACGCCGCGAAACAGATAGGCTTTGGAACGCGCAAGTTTATATAATTTTTCCGGCCTGAATTTATTTTTATCGCCGAATATTTGAGGATCGGGGTGAAACGTGATACTCGTGCCTTTGCGGTTCTGCACGGTACCTTCCTGGCGCAGCTTGCTCTGCGGTTCGCCGCGTGAGTAGCTTTGTTTATAAACCGTGCGGTCGCGCACAACTTCCACTTCCAGCACATCCGAAAGCGCGTTGACGACGGAAACACCTACGCCGTGCAATCCGCCGGAGGTTTCATAGGCTTTGCCGCTGAACTTGCCGCCTGAATGCAGCATGGTGAAAATCACTTCAAGGGCTGATTTCTTTGGGTATTTGGGGTGTGGGTCAATAGGAATACCACGTCCGTTATCGCGGATGGTGATGACATTATCTTCCTCGAGTTCCATTTCAATGCGGCTGGCATGCCCTGCCACGGCTTCGTCCATGGAGTTGTCGAACACCTCGCTCACAAGATGGTGCATGGCGTGCTCGTCCGTACCGCCGATATACATGCCGGGGCGGCGGCGTACCGGCTCAAGCCCTTCAAGAACTTCAATATCTTCGGCGGTATAGGTTTCGGATTTGACTGGTCTGGCTTTGTTTGAATTGAATAAATCGCTCATAATGCCCGGATTCCTTACTTCTCAAGGGCAATATATAACCATAAATCCGGGTTTGGCAAACGCGGATTTTTAGGATATTTCTCTAAAAATGCGTGCAAACGTCAGCGATAGAAGGTTTGAGATGGCGATTATAGAAAAACCGTCCCCGAATTTCGGCAGCCGCAACGGGGCTGAAATATCCATGCTGGTGCTGCATTACACGGGTATGCGCACGGCTGAAGAGGCGCTCCAGCGCTTATGCGACCCGCAGGCACAGGTGAGTGCGCATTATGTGGTGGAAGAAGACGGAACGATCTACAGGCTGGTAAAAGAGCAGGACTGCGCCTGGCATGCAGGCTTAAGCTATTGGCGCGGGCATAAAAACGTCAATAACATCTCGATTGGGATTGAGATTGTTAACCCCGGCCACGAATTCGGCTACCGGCCGTTCCCGGAAATCCAGATGCAGGCAGTAACGCTTCTGTGCAAAGATATTCTTGCGCGTCACGCTATTTCGGACGGGAATGTTGTAGGACACTCAGACGTCGCGCCGCAACGCAAACAGGACCCGGGTGAGTTATTCAACTGGAAGGGGCTGGCAGAGCAGGGAATTGGCCTGTGGCCGCAAGAGGCACAAGCTACAGAGGCGTCTTATGCGGAAGCTTTAATGGCCTATGGCTACGCAGCGCCGCAAACGCCGGAAGAGACGATCCAGCTGGTAAAAGCTTTCCAGCGTCATTTCCGTCCGGATATGGTGAATGGGCAATGGGACGGCGAATGCGATCGCCTACTTGCCGGATTGCTGAAAATGCTGTAATACGGCTCTGCCAGACGGTCGGACGGTCGCGTGCATGCAAATGTACGAGGAAAGTCCGGGCTTCACGGAAAACAGCGGCGGGTAACGCCCGCCTGGGGTAACCCAAGGGAAAGTGCCACAGAAAATATACCGCCTTTTATGAAGGTAAGGGTGAAATGGTGCGGTAAGAGCGCACCGCGCTTGCGGTAACGTAAGCGGCAGGGAAAACCCCGCTGGAAGCAAAACCAAATAGGGACTGCGCGCTGGCTCTGCCGGCAGTTGATTCCGCAGCAGCAGTCCGGGTAGGTTGCTCGAGGTAATCGGCGACGATTATCCTAGATGAATGGCCGTCTCCGCCTCGTCAGAGGTGAAAGACAGAACCCGGCTTACAGACCGTCTGGCAAATTATTGATTCAAGAAGAAGTGATTCAGCAATCCCGCCAGTGCCTGCGGCGCCTCCAGCGTGATCATATGGCCGGTATCCTCAAGCATATGGAGTTCGCAATCCGGAATCAGCTGCTGCATACGTTCCATATCGCCTTTGGCAACGATGTTATCATGCTGCGAGCCAACAAGCAGAACCGGACAACGCAATTGCGTAAGCTGGTTTTCAAGGCAAGGGCGTGTGGTGGTTTCCTGCAATTGTGCAAGCAGCACGTCGCGTCCCAACGCTTGATCCATGCTGTATAGGACTTCACGTATAGTCTCATCTGCCTGATGGGAAGGTAAAAGCAACTGCTGAATGCGATGCTCGGAAAGTCCTTTGTAAGGGTGACGGGCCAGTGCATCCATAACCTTCTGCCGGTCGCGCTTCTCATTTTCCTGCAGGCCGAAAGCCGAAGCGCCCACAATGGCTAGTGATTGTATATCGTGCGGGTGCATCAGCGCATATTCAATGGCAATATATCCGCCCATGGAAAAGGCGGCGACATTCAACGGCCCTTGCCGGACTGCCGCCTCCCGTATGGCCTGAAGCATAGCCTGCCTGTACGGGCAGCGTTCCAGTGCGATATAGGATTTTTCTAAGCGGCTGTCGAGGTGCGGATAGACAAGTTCCCAGATACGCTCATTACACATCGTCCCCGGAAGAAAATGAATAGGGTGAGTTAGCATCAGCTCTTAAACGACCAGTGCAGTTTTTCCACAAGCGGTTTGGGATCGTCATAAGGTTGGCTGCCTTTGCCCCAGACAGGTTCCGGCCATGCGCTGTCGGTAGTGAAACGCGCAATGATATGGACATGCAACTGCTTTGTCTGATTGCCCAGTGCCGCTACGTTGATTTTATGCGGATTGAAAACATTTCGGACAACGACGGAAGCAAACGAGATTTCATCCATCAGCAAATGCTGGTCCATGTCCGAAAGGTCGATTAACTCGACGGCCTTTTCCACGCGCGGCACTAGTATCAGCCACGGGAAAAGCGCGTTGTTCATCAGTATCACACGGGAAAGTTCAAGGTCCGCTACAAAGAACGTCTCATGTTCAAGCCTGTGATCCAATGCGAACATAAAGCACCTGGTTCAAATAAAATAAGGCAAGCGGCTTAGTCGTTATGCATGCTGACGATGCGCTTGATTTCTTTTTCCACGATCTTCTGGACGATGACGGGCAGATTTGTATCCAGCCAATCCTTGAGCATGGGGCGGAGGGCTTCGATCACGAGATCTTCCACCGTATTACCGCTGCGCAGAGCAGGAGAGGGAATTGTGGGAATGGAATAATCTTTCTGCGTGCTGTCTACGATCTGCTTGAAAGCAGTGGCTGCGGCATTGACGCTCGTTTCCGACATCAGCCCATCATCAATTTGCGGAGCTGCTCTCTTTGGAGCGGGGGCAGGCTTAGGCGGAGCGGAAAACACGGCTTCAACGGCCTGCAATGTATCAACCGTATTTGCAGGCTGGGCAGGCGCAGCATCGCCTTCCTTCACAACGTCCGTAAGGTCGAAGACATCTTCGGCGGGTTTCTGTTCGCCAACGGTATTATCGTCCATAATACGCTTTATGGATTGGAGGATTTCCTCCATGGATTCCGTTTGTTCAGCATTCTTCGAAGGTTCGGCCATAGTTCACCTGTGTATATCCTATCCTGACCTATTTATAATACGGCACAAAAATTAAAAACCAATAAATTTGTGTCTTCTGGCAGGCATATAGGAAGAAATAGTTGCTTTATAGTGTCCAAATAAGCGCAGGGGAGAATAATTACCCGGTGGCAGGCTCTTAAAGAAAGGAAAATAACAGATGCGTGTCTTTATAGATGAAACAGCAGTATTTCTGCATAACGACACAAAAGTTAGCTGTATTTTTACCATTTTCTTATAGAATTGGTCATGTTTAAAATAGAGGTAACCTATTTTTATGTCTATTAAAGTTCAATTCCGATGTGGCATACAAAATCCGGATACCATTAATTATATAAGTGGCATCAATCGTGGTGGAGATGAACTTCCGAGACCTGGGATTTTTTATCCTGATCCATCCAGCATCAACGGCAACGAACTCATTAGCGAAGATCCTGAAGGCGATGTTCGTCTTGTCCCTCCGAGTAATCCCAAACCCGATGATTTTATTGCCCTGACCATTAGCATTCCCGCACCAGAGGTTGTCCCGGGAATCACGCGTGCCAACCTCTCGCAAATCCTAACGAACGCAGGCATCACTCATGAAAAAAGCGCGTTCAGGTATTTCCAGGGAGGCAGCTATATGGATCTGAGGGAAGAAGCCTTGGATATTGCAAACACGGACCCGGATGCCCACCTGCCAGCAGAAAGCGTGCCTGCTTTGACCCATGCTCTTCTAGGCCCACAGGAGACAGATACAGCAACCCTCACATTCTACGACATTCCTATTTCACAATGGGATAAGTTGCAGGAAGTCGTGGATCAGATCCGGGCAGACGAAATAAAGCAGCCCACCGGCGGATGGCGGAGGGGCTTCGATAATCAAGGCAACCGGACATTCCCGACCTTTGTCGAGCCTGTCAATCCGCCACTTGCTCCGGATTTAAGGGGAACCCCGGATCTGAGCGACGTCCTCTCCCGTATCCAGAGTGCCGGCAGCGATGAGGAACTGCAGGAGGTCCTTTTTGATATTGCAAGGGTTTACACACGCTTCATGGGGGCATTTTTTGAAGGCAAAGGCTTCGTGCTTGACGTACCCGACAGGGACGGAGAAGGGGTCACTCTTATTCCTTTCGATAAAAACCTGGATTTTGATCGGGACATCAAGCCCCATCTTGATAACCCGAATTTCTGGCCCGCAACAGCTTACGCCACAGCACAGGATGACCAGACAAAAACCTCAGGCATGCATGTATTTGATGCATTGAAATGTCTGGTTGACACCAAAAGAACCATTCAATTCGCCAAAGGTGTAAAAGCAACCATTCACCAGAGGATAGAAGAAGACCTTCCTATTGAATCGGCCATCGATGCCGGTACGGGAACCAGTATCTTATCGATGCTGATGGCAGCACATGGCGCAAAACAGGTGCATGCGATTGAAATCAACGACGATACCTATGAAATCACAAAGGGATTTCTTCAGCATTGTGGATTGGGAAACGTCATAAAACTTAAAAAAGGCGATGCAACCGCCATCAATTTGAGAACCGACAATAAAAGATTGTTAGAAAAGGCAGATATTTTTATCGCCGAATGTCTTTCGACCGGCGAAATGGATGAGCCGCAAAGAAGAATCATCGATGCCATATCAAAATATCTTTCCGACGCTACATCTATTATCCCCAAGGAAGCCGAATTATGTGCAACCCTCGTTCGGGCAGACTGGCGGAACATCACACAAAAAATCGGAGAGGACAACAGTCCTGCAGCGGCACAGGAAACACTGCGGGATATCAGCCTGGAAAGACTGCTTGGTGCAAGCCAGACCCCTTTTTCACGAGGAAAAAACGGCACCATTCTACAAAATTATCAGAAATACAGCCATACAGTATATACAAACTCGCTTGTTGCCGATCGCCCCCGGTTATTATCCTCACCTTTCGTCTTCACCCCTATTCCATTTGGTTCTGGGTTCTTCCGGCTATTGCCTCCCCAGGACCCACCCAAGGACGTTCCGCAACAACCAGGCTCATGGCTCAGCCGCTTCCTGCGCAAACAAGGGCAACCCGTTCAAACAACTGCAGAGCAGACCTATACAGACCCCATCATTCAAGGTAAGTGCAAAACCGATGAGGGCGAAGATATTCCGACAACGCTGGTGCTCAGTACCAATTTTATTTTTGATAAAGCAGGTAGCGTTGCTCTGGGGCCCAGCGAATTCTTGGGTAAAGAATGGGCGTTCAGGATAAAGTTAGACGATGAATTACGGGACGCAGAGCCGGGTGAAATCAATGCGCTGGTCAGGCGGTATCTCCAATCAGGCCCCATAGATATTGATTTCAAATATACTGCAGGAATGCGGACGACTTATATGGAAGCCGCTTTGACACGATCTGGTCTTATTTTCCGGGAAGATGCAAACCTGATCGAGTATGATCGGAAGATGGCAGCAGGAGAAGCGTCCCCCCATATACCTCCCGTATTTCTTGACGATTTCCTTGCCAGGCAGGTTATGCCAGCCACAAAAAGAGTCGACGACAGAAGGAAACCGGCCGAACCTGCGATCACATCTGTAAAAACGCTGGGCATCACACAATACGACGCCGAAGGTTACCCTGACATATCCTCAGAAGGAGGAGAAGGTTACTCTAAGATGTGGTATGATACTATCGGCGATGAAGACCTGTCCATCGTCGCTAAGAATATTGGTGAATTATATCGTTACAGCCGACCTACTGACACAGGGCAGCGATTGGCAGGAGAAGGTGTATTTGTCGAAGGAGGAACAGGTACCAGCCTGCTTTCTGCAATTATGAGCGCTCCTTTCTGTACGAGCTATACAGGAATGGAAAGAAGCCCGGAAAACGTGAAAAGCCTGAACAAATGGCTGGATCCCAGTTCTGCTAATCCACGCTGGGAAAACTGGCGCGAAATTGCGGCCATATTTTATGCACAGGCCGCGCAGGGGCGGGATCCGGCCACATGGCTCGCCGAAATCAAAAACTCCGATCCTCAGGTCTACAATGCATTACGGAATTGGGCCAAAACCGAGGGTAGGGAAGGGTACATAGACAGAAATGCGAAAGATCGTTTCCTTAATCAGTACGCAGACATCGGCGGCAATAACAATCCTTATCTGGCAGCCCCGTCTGTTCCCGCATTACTAAGCGGCAAAGCCAAGTTCATCGTAGCCGATATGATTGACAAGGTAAATGGTGACCCGGCTAAGGGATTGGCGGATATCACCGCGTGGATTAACAAGGCGGACGTTGCAATCGTTCAGTATGTCGACGAATCCGTTGTCGATAATCTTCTGGCGTTGGCGCATATAATGAACAATAGAGCCCTTATGGTTAAGAAAGGAGGGCTGATGCTCTCCAATATGATGGAAGGAACATTCTTCTACGACGGGTTCGGCAAGGAATTCCGTGAATGTTACGGCACAAGCAGGGTTTTTTCTGCCATGCAGCGCTTACTGGCTTCCCCTTACAGCGGATCCTCTGAAACTGCTCTTGTGGATCACGGGGAAGACTTTCAGACTTCCCGGCAGGGATATAGTGGGGTTACCGCACTGACAGGGATACGCAATAACAGGACATTCCAGAATGGCCGGGAGCTTCTGAGTGCCTTGCATGAACGCTATCCCGATATCCGCGTTGTAAAAATGGGCAACAGGTACGGATATTGCTTCCAGGATGAACTGCCAGCAAAGGCCGGGGATATGCTGACTAAATATCTGGACCGTAGCGTTCCACAGCGAACCGGTATCGCTTTTTCCACACTACTGTCTGAAATCAAGAGAGGACAATCCCTTGCAAGCAAAATCACCGATCTTGCAAGAAGTGGAACTGCGGGACATCGCAATAGATGAGATATTTTGAGTAGTAGTAATCCGGTGGCAACGGGTGGTTTTCAATTTTTCCAAACTTTACATAAGCTTCTGATTTTCATGGTCGGGGCGACAAGATTTGAACTTGCGACCCCCAGTCCCCCAGACTGATGCGCTACCAGGCTGCGCTACGCCCCGACTCTATCAAGATTGCTTAAAGCGCGACCTACTTAACACAGCTTCTGACGCCATTCAACTGATTTGAGGCGTAACCATTAAACACTATTGCAAAAAATTAATAAAAGCATGAAGCGGGGTTAATAATGCCTGTGCTAGCGTTTTACAACGCACAGTGCAAAGGTGCGGCATTTGGTTCAACTCTTAATTATATGGACATTTATGAAACGTATTCTTACTGCGGCCTTTGTCGCAGCTACCATGCTCTCCGCACCGGTTTTCGCACAGGAAGCTCCTCCGGCTCCGGGAAGTCATCCAGGCGACCATATGGAGCACCGCATGGAACATCAGGAGCGCCGCGAAGAACGTCATGAAGAGCACCAGGAAAAGCGCGAGCAGCATCACGAAGCAAATCAGGAGAAGCGCCAGGAGCGCCATGAAGAACATCATGAAAAGCGCGAGCAGCGCCGCGAAGAACGCCGTGAGCGCCATAAGGAGCACCGTGAGCATCGCGAAGAGCGCCACGAAGAACATCATGAAGAGCACCATCAGTAAGCGCTCTTTTGGTAATGAACTCGGAAAGGGCACATGGCTTCATGTGCCCTTTTGTCTATGAGCTTTCAGAAAGAATGGTTATACTGAACGCATAGGAAGGTATGAATTCTATGCGCGCAAAACCACCTGTGCTTGATAAACCGTTCAAAAAAGAACGAGCGCTTTCGCAGGAAGAAAAAATATTATGGCAGCGTGTTGTTGCCGGTGAGGCCGTGGCATTGCCACGAAAGGCGCATGCAAAAGAAGCAGCATCCGAAAGTTCCCTTTATCGCAGCGCAGATACTGTTTCCCATGCGCGAAGCAAAGTGCGGACGGAGGAAGTCAAAACTACGCTTGACCTGCACGGTCATACATTAAATACGGCCTATAACGCCCTACACAAATTTATGATGCGGGCAAAAGAACAAGGAATCGCAAAAGTAATAGTCATTACAGGTAAGGGCAGGGCGGAAGGTTTTGGTTCCTTGCGCGGAATGCTGCCTTACTGGCTTCAGGAGACGGAGTTGAAATACTACGTGACGGGCTTCCGCCATGCGGATGCAAGGCAAGGTGGCGATGGCGCCTGGGTTGTGCGGCTGCGAAAAGAAAAGCAAGGGCGCAATCGCTGATTGCCTAAAATTTTTCCTATAGGATTTTTTTCTAATTTGTGTACTCTGAATGCCTATGGCTACACAGAATACGTTATCGATTACGGAAAATATCAGCGAAAACAGCTTCCGCCAGCCCCCGCATAACATGGAAGCGGAGCAGGCATTGCTGGGAGCGATCCTCGTCAATAACGAAGCCATGCATCACATCGGAGATTACTTGCGTGCAGAGCATTTTTATGTGCCCGTGCATCAGCGCATTTTCACCGCCATCCAGTCCTTGTTCGATAAGGGGTTGATCGCTAACCCCATTACGCTAAAATCGCATTTCGATCAGGATGAAGGCCTGCAGGAAATTGGCGGCGGCGGATATCTGGTCCGGTTGGCGGCGGCGGCTTCCTCCGTCATTAATGTGAAAAGCTATAGCGAAGTCATTTACGATGCCGCACAGAAACGTTCGCTGATCACCATCGGCGAAGATGTGGTCAATACTGCATATAAAAGTGATCTGGATGTTTCGGCAGGTGAGCAGATAGAACATGCGGAGCAGAAACTCTTTGTGCTTGCCTCCGAAGGGATTTCCGAAAACAGCTTCCGCCAGATCAAGCACGGCATGATCGAAGCCATACAGCGTGTCGAATATGCGTTCCGTAATAGCGACCGCGTTATCGGCGTACCGACGAAACTGATCGACCTGGATAAAATGCTGGGCGGTCTGCACAAGTCGGACCTGCTGATTTTAGCGGGTCGTCCTTCCATGGGCAAAACCGCTCTGGCGACGACGATTGCGCATAATGCGGCAGAATATTTTTACGAAGAATCATTGAAGAATCCAGGAACAAAGCCGCAATCCGTGGGCTTCTTTTCATTAGAAATGTCGGCCGAACAGCTGGCTTCCCGTGTATTGGCGGGGGCTACGAGGCTGAACTCGGGTAAGATGCGTAAAGGCGATCTCACACCAGATGAATTTGCCGTGCTTGTAAAGGAAAGCAATAAACTGTCGCAGCTGCCTATCTTTATCGACGATACACCAGCTCTCTCCATCTCCGCTGTCAGGGCGCGTGCGCGCAGGCTCAAGCGCGTAAATAATCTCGGCTTCCTTGTGGTGGATTATCTGCAGCTCATACGCGGTTCGTCCACCGCATCACAGGCAAATCGCGTGCAGGAAGTTTCGGAAATCACGCAAGGGTTAAAGGCAATTGCCAAAGAACTGAATATCCCGGTTATGGCACTATCGCAGCTTTCGCGCGCGGTGGAACAGCGCGACGATAAAAGACCGCAGCTGTCTGACCTGCGTGAATCGGGCAGTATCGAGCAGGATGCAGACATCGTGATTTTCGTATTCCGCGAAGAATATTACCTGATGCGTAAAATGCCGCGTGAAGGCACGCCTGAGCACGCGACATGGATGGAAGAAATGGAGAAGGTGCACGGTATTGCGGAAGCCATCGTGGCCAAACATCGTAACGGTGGGGTAGGCAACGTCGCAATGCACTTCCATTCTGAAACCACGCGATTCGAAAATCTCGAAAGGGATTATGCGCTGCCGGAATTTGAATAAGATTTAAGCCGCAGGATTTAATAACCAGATTTTTAAATGATCCCGCATTTTCGCCGGCATCTCAGGTGAAAGATGATACCGCTCGACGCTGGAAAGATGCGGCGTTTCATCGATCTGGTATTTTAACTTAGCCTGCAAGTGATTAGCTTTGAAGAACTCCTGCAGCCGTTCTTCACTGTCAAAGGCGGCCTCATACATATTGCGGTCGGTCAGGCCGGAAAGCGCCTGACGAAGGCGTTTCCGGGCTTCTGAAATTTTACGCGCCTCTGCTTTGAAAACGAAATCGGGTGTCATCCAGAAACCTCCGGAAAACTCACTCAGCAGCGTCCGGATATGCTGGGTCAGCAAATCCCTTTCGGCTGCAGAGAAATAATGCATAAGCCCTTCATGCACGATGATGAGCGGCTGGTTCCGCTGGAAATGTTGGCAGGCATTCCGAAGCTGTTCCATGTCCAGAGCATTGGCCGTCACAATTTTATGTCTATCATAAGCTTCATGCGGAAACTCAGAACGCAATTGTTCGACAAGTTTTGTCTTTTCGCGGTTAAGATCTTCCAGGTCGGATTCCACATACACCATCTGCGGATCGCGCAGCATAGCGAGCCCGCGCAGCGAAAAACCGCTGGCAAGCTCCAGCACTTGCTTGATGCCGGACTGAGCGATCAGATGGACGGTGCTCTTGTAACGCGCTTCCAGCATGACGGCATATTCTTTCAGCATGTCGCTATCGAGCGAATAGTCCCGGATAATAAAGTTGAACGCCTCTCCTGCGCCGATATGTTCTGACACAAACTTGGCAAAAGGGATATCCGTGAACTGGCGGGCATAGGCCACCAGTTTGGCAGTAATGCTGATCTTGCTATGATCGATTGCGATCGTCATGGCGAATCGGCCTAATTATCAAATACGAAGAGGCTGTTATTAGGCCCGGTTTTGGCGGCTTCCGCATCCGTATGTACGATGTGCGGGTCGGGCGAGAACTGTCCCTTTTCGGTCGCGGTGCTGGCTTTTACAACTCTGGCAGCCTGAAGGTCTGTTTCAGCCTGGCGATGAGAGGAGCGTTGTTGGGATTTTTGGGGATACGTGACGAACTGGTCGTTGGCCATATCTTCACGTACGGAAGCGGTAGAAGCGGCGTTATGCGAAGGACGAATGACCAGCACGCCCTTTTCGCGCGTGCTCTCATTATAAACGGAGATGCTATGCAGGCGGAAAGGGTGATAGCTATGCCGGGGAGCATGACGTGTGCCGTTGCTGGCAACTTCTTCCGGTAAGGATATGGGGGCGGTCTGGGGAGCTTCGCCTTTGAGTGCAAGCTTGCCCGTATGTGCTTCCGCAATTTTATTGATGATGCGGCTCCATGAGCCGAACACCAGCCTTGAATATTGCTCGCCAAAAATCGGCGTGCGGGAATGATAATCGCCGGTAGCTTTACGCCAAGAGCCTTCTTCGTTGAAATTCTGCTTTAGGAAGCGTGCCGCGTAGGCAATGTTATAGGCGGGATCGAATGCCTGGTCGAGGCTTGCGAAAGCATTGGGATGATGATGCAGATTGACCTGCATGCAGCCCACGTCAATGCTCTGAAATCCGCGTTTCTGCAGCTCGCGCACGGCGGCTATGGCCTGTTCCTTTGTATCGAAGAAATAGCCTTTGCCCTCAACATTGATGGTCCAAGGCCAGGGCAGGCTCAGGCCGATTTCTTTATTATACCGACCGGATTCCGTGGAGGCGATGGCGGCCAGCAGATGCACGGGAATGCCGTATTCGCGCTCGTGGCGCGGCAGATAGGCTGTGCATAATTTCGCGCCCTGTATCAATGCGCTGTCATTCGTGCCTGCGGTTGCTTTATCAGCCGTGCCGAGCAAAAGAACAGCCAGTGCAGCTGCGGCTGCGGCACATTTCGGCATTGTGAAAAACAGGGCTGAACGCATGCCAATAGCCTACCTGAAAAAGTGAGCAATCGCAAGGCAATAACTACTTTTGTAGATATATAACTTGCTTAGCTCGGTTTTCCGTGTAAGTATCTGCCCATGTTAACGAGTTTGGAAAAGAAATGTGCTGAAAGCGGGCTCAAAATGACAGAGCAGCGCCGGATCATCGTGCGCGTTTTGTCGGAGTCCGGGGATCATCCCGACGTAGAGATGATTCACCAGCGTGCCCATAAGCTTGACCCGAAAATCAGCATTGCAACCGTGTACCGCACGATGCGTCTGTTTGAGGATGCGGGCATTATCGAAAAACATGACTTCGGTGACGGTCGCGCGCGCTATGAAGAAAGCGGCGCTGATCATCATGACCACCTGATCGATATGAAAAGCGGGAAGGTAATCGAATTCAGTAACGAGGAAATAGAGAAACTGCAGCACGTTATTGCGCGCAGCTTCGGTTATAAACTGGTAGATCACAGGCTGGAGCTGTATTGCATGCCCCTGGAAGAGGAAAAGACGGAACGCTGATGATATCTGAGGACATGCTGGAAACGGTTTCATTCGATGAGATTTATTCGGGCCGTCTTGCCGTGCGTATTGCAAGAACGAAGGCCGAAATCGAATCCGCGCAGAGACTGCGCTACCGTGTATTTTATAATGAAATGGGAGGCGTTCCTTCCGAAGAGATGCGCGCGATAGGCCGCGATTTCGACGGATTCGACCCTTACTGCGACCATCTGCTTGTAATCGATTATGACCTTCCGGCCACGGAAAGCCAGGTCGTAGGCACCTACCGCCTCCTGCGCCGCAGCCGAATGAAAGACCTGAAGCATTTCTACACGGAAACGGAATTCAACATCGCTGCTTTCAAGGACGAAGAGGGCGAGATACTGGAACTTGGCCGCTCCTGTGTGGATGCAAAATATCGTAACCGCTCCGTCATGCAACTGCTGCTGCGCGGTATCGCGGCGTATGTCACGCAGCATGACGTCAAGCTCATGTTCGGTTGCGCAAGCTTCTTCGGCACCGATATCGCCAAGCATGCTTTGCCACTATCTTATCTCTATCATTACCATCTTGCCCCTCAGGAAATCCGCGCGAAAGCATTGCCGGACCAATATGTGGAGATGAATCTTATCCCTAAGGAAGAGATTGACGTGAAGAAAGCGTTTGCCGGACTGCCTGCGCTGATCAAGGGCTATTTGCGCATCAGCGGCTATATCGGACAGGGCGCGGTGATCGATCCGCATTTCAATACGATCGACGTTGGAATCGTGGTGAAGACCGATCTTGTTTCCTATAAGTACGCCCAGCGTTACTCCACCCCGAACGCCAAAAACTGAACATGGCAAGGCTAGCGATAAGAGCATTGCTGACGGTGTTAGCTCTGCTGGTTTTGCTATTGCCTTTTTATATCACGACAGTATTGAAGATGCGTCACGCTAACGCCATGTGGGTGCGCTGGGGCTTTCATTTCGGCTCCTGGCTGTGGGGGCTGAAAGTGCAGGTGGAAGGCACCGTTTCTCCCAAACGACCGCTATTATTGGTATCGAATCATTTTTCCTATCTGGATGTGTTTGCGCTGGGCGGCGTGGCGGATATGCGTTTCACTCCTAAAAGCGAAGTAGCCTCCTGGCCGGTAATTGGATTCTTCTGCAAGATTACAGGCTGCGTGTTCGTCGACCGCCGCCGCTCGAAAACCGCTGAATATAAACAGGTGCTGCATGAGGCGGTCCAATCCGGCGTGCCGTTGAGCCTGTTTCCCGAGGGCACGACGAATGAGGGCGCAAGCCTGCTGCCGTTCAAGTCCTCCTTCTTCAGCATTGCGGATAATGAAGAAGTGAGCGTGCAGCCCATAAGCGTAATTTATGAGAAAGTGAACGGTGCGCCGCTGACACTGGCCAACCGCCATCTGGTGGGCTGGTATGGGGATATGGATTTCTTTCCACATGCAGCAGCTTTCCTGCGCCAGAAATCAGCTAATGTCAGGCTGATCTTTCACCCAGAGGTGAAAGGCAGCGCATTCGCTTCACGTAAAGAACTGGCAGCTTATTGCGAGTCGGTCATTTCACCTACGATACCTAAGCTTGTATAGCATAAGTTGCTTTTTAAGATTATTTATCTGCTATAGTATCCATTCGAAACAGAATCTTCATTCGGAGTTTAAAAATGGATCCATACGCAGTCTTAATGGAACAGAAAGAAGAGCTTTCTTCCAATGTGAAGGCGAGGATAGATTCGATATCCAGATCCGGCCATCTGCAGGATGCTTATAACAGGATTATCAACGGCTTGCTTTATGCTTATTCCATGGGGGTGGCTGGGGACATAGCAGAATTTGGAACATGGACCGGCCGCTCTTCTATGGTGATTGCCGAAACGGTAGCGCTGCTGAATAAAAAACTGGGCGGGCATTTAGGAACGGGTAAGCGCAGGGTTTTTTATTTCGACAGTTTTCAGGGATTGCCTGAAATCACTGCCGAGGAAGATTTCAAATCTGCCCATGTCGAGCATGGAGTATGGAAAAAGGGCAGAATGACCTTTTTGGGCGCTGAAGGACTCAGGAAAGCCGTGAATAGCTACATTGACGAAAGCGACTTTGAAATCGTGCCCGGATTCTTTAAGGATACGCTTTCCAATGTTGCTGGAAAAGTAAAGTTCGGATTCATCCATTGTGATGTCGATCTCTACTCTTCCACCATAGATGCCTTAGCCCCGTTATTTGAACATAAGGCCATCAATCCGGGATGTATTATCCTGTTCGATGACTGGAACTGCAGCAAAGCAGACCCATCTGCAGGCCAAAGGAAAGCCTGGAGCGACCTTTGCAAGCAATTCAATATCCAGTTTAGTGATGAAGGAGCTTATAGCTATCACGGAAGAGCCGTGATTGTGCATGAGTATGAATAGACCTGCTTATTTCAGCCGGTAGCCTTCTTCTTCGGAAAAGCTGATATCGAGTGACTGGCTGATCTGCCGAAGTTTAGTCCGCAGGCGGTAAATATGGGTCTCCAGCGTGTGTGTGTTAATACTTTCGCCATATCCCCAGATCTGTTTCAGCAGCATATCTCGCGAAAGTTTTTGCGGCTCTGGTGAAATAAGATATTGTAAAAGCTCTGTTTCTTTGTCGGTGAGCAGGATGCGTCCGCTATTATCCGGCGTGCGCAACGTCCTTTCCGCCATGTTAAACAGGCAGTCCGGCGCAAGCGCGATTTCTTCCTTCGCCTGTGCGGTTTTGCTTTTAAGCTTTTGACGAATGGTGTATATAGCCTCATTAAGGCGTACAGGCCGTATGAGTTTGATAATATTGCCGTTGGTTATATCAGGGTGAAAATTCGTTTCGTTATCAATAATAATCAGGTCGTAGCTACCGTTCTGAATCAAGGCGGCAGCTTCCTGCGCGGCTGCCGGGGTCAGGGAGAATTCGCCGAGTTCGCTGGCCAAAGTTTCTGCAAGGGCAGGTTCGTTGCTTATGACTAAGATTGCTTCCATAGACACATCATACAAATGAATAAACAGACGTCACATATTATTTTGCACGTGGAACGCGCGGCGAACGATCTGAGGCGCGACCAACCGATCATCCTTGTCAGGGAAGGCGGTGCGCGGTTTCTGGTATCGGCCGGGGAGTATGCGCCGCCGGAGGCTGATTGCGTGCAGGATAGTGCGCATCCGGCCGTTAAGTTGATGAAGATCGGCGGACTCTTGCCTAAAGCAGTGCTGCAAGCCGTGCCGCAAGAGCAAGGGGATTTTCTTTCTGTAACGGAAGCGGAAATCCAGGATTATCCGGCGCAGCTTGCGGCATCGCTTGAAAAAGTCAGCGAAGCAAATGTGCCTCTGGAAGATGCGGAGCAGGCGCGGATCGTTGCATTCAGGCCGCGCTTCGGGCACCAGGAACATCTGGCAATTATTATCGGCGAACCGCAAAAGGATGAAGCCGCTTATGTGAGACTACACTCTTCCTGCATCACTGGCGATGTGCTTGGAAGCCTGCGCTGTGATTGCGGCGATCAGCTGCGTCAGGCGCTTGCGATTATTGGCGAGCGTAAAAGCGGAGCGGTGCTCTATCTGAATCAGGAAGGCCGCGGCATCAGTATTGCCAATAAACTGCGCGCTTACCAGCTGCAGGATGAAGGCATGGATACAGTAGAGGCGAACGAGGCATTAGGCTTTTTGGCCGATGAGCGCGATTTTGCCGTGGCGGCTGAGATGCTAAAACAACTGGATATTACCAAAGTGGTACTGCTGACGAATAACCCCGGTAAGATGAAAGCGCTTGCCGCACAGGGTATAGAAGTGGTAAGACGCGAACCGGTGGTCACGGAAGCCAATGCGCATAACCGCAAATATCTGGATACTAAGGCTTCAAAGATGGGGCATCACTTGAAGGATAAACATGGATAGCATTAACAAGCTAAAACATTTGCTCCTTGGGCCGCCGCGTGACCCGTTCAGCAAACACACGCATCACAGCATTGCGCTCATCGCGTTTCTGGCATGGATCGGGCTTGGAGCGGACGGGCTTTCCTCTTCCTGTTACGGTCCGGAAGAAGCGTTCCTGGCATTGGGAGAACATACGTCGCTGGGTATTTACCTCGCCATGGCGACAGCACTCACCGTATTCATTATTTCGCTGGCTTATACGCAGGTGATCGAGCTGTTTCCTAACGGCGGCGGCGGTTATCGTGTGGCCAGTTCGCTCGTGGGGGCGCATGCAGGGCTGGTCTCCGGCGCAGCGTTGATCGTGGACTATATCTTGACGATTGCCATTTCGGTGGCCAGTGGTGTCGATGCGCTTTTCAGCCTTCTGCCGGAGCATATGCTGCATATCAAGCTGACGGTGGAATGCCTGATGATAGTGCTGCTGGTGCTGTTGAATCTACGCGGCGTTAAAGAGTCGATTAAAGTGCTCATGCCGATTTTCCTGGGCTTTGTGATCACGCACGCCTTCCTGATTATCTACGGTATCTCCATGCATGCGGTAGGCCTGCCCACGTTGGTTCCCGCAGCAATCCATGAAAGCCAGAGCATGGCGCAGGCTATGGGCGCGGTGTTCGTGGCGTCTCTGTTTCTCAAAGCATTCTCGCTCGGCGGCGGTACTTATACCGGTCTGGAAGCGGTCTCTAACTATGTAAACACGCTCGCGGAACCGCGTCTGAAAACCGGCAAGATGACGATGTTATTCATCGCTCTCTCACTGGCATTTACCGCAGGCGGTATCATTATTCTCTATCTGTTATGGGGCGCGAAGCCGGAAGTCGGCCAGACACTGAACGCGGTTGCATTCCGCAGCATCATGCAGGGCTGGCATATCGGGGATAAAAATATTGCACCGGGGCTGCTGATCATTGTGCTTTCGCTGGAAGCGGGGCTACTGCTCGTGGCGGCTAACACCGGGTTCCTGGCGGGGCCTGCCGTGCTTGCAAACATGGCGGTGGATAAGTGGATGCCGCATTTCTTCAGCTCACTCTCCAGCCGTTTGGTTACCAAGAACGGTATTATCCTGATGGGCGGATCGTCGCTGCTCGTGCTGCTGCTGACCGACGGCGATGTGAGCGTACTGGTGGTACTTTACAGTATCAACGTGTTCCTGACATTCTCGCTCTCGTTGCTGGGCCTTTGCAAACACTGGATTAAGAATCGCAAAGAGCAGAAGAGATGGATTGGCAAATTCATCAGCTCGTTCACCGGCCTCATCGTGTGCGGCGGCATTCTGATTGTGACGACGGTCGAAAAATTCTTTGCCGGTGGCTGGCTCACCTTGCTGATCACGAGCGGTGTAATCGGGCTCGGTCTCCTGATTCGCAAATCCTATGATCGGGTAGGGCAGAAGCTTGCGCTGGCGGATGAACTGTTTGCCGATATGGGGCAGAAAGCAGTAAGCTCTCCGCCGCCGCTTGATCCCACACAGCAGACCGCCGTGTTTATCGTCAATGATTGCTTAGGAAGCGGGATGCATGCTCTGCTGTGGGTATTGCGCCTGTTTCCTGGCATCTACAAGAACTTCGTATTCGTGAGCGTGGGGGAAGTCGACTCGGGCA
Organism: Rickettsiales bacterium; assembly: GCA_035765535.1. Classification (NCBI taxonomy): domain Bacteria; kingdom Pseudomonadati; phylum Pseudomonadota; class Alphaproteobacteria; order Rickettsiales; species Rickettsiales bacterium. The sequence continues at coordinate 77,623 of DASTXE010000001.1, forward strand.
ATCTGGCGGAGAGCGATCACTGGCGCAAACGTCAGGCAGACTTCAAAGAGACGCTGCAGCATTATGTCAATTACTGTCATTCACGCGGCCATGCAGCCACGTACTATATGGCGTTCGGAACGGACGTGGTGCAAAAGCTTTCCGAACTCACCGAAAAGATTATTGAGGATTTCCCGAAAGTGGTTTTCTTCTCGAGCAAGCTGATCTTTGACGATGATAATTTCTTCACGCAGTTTCTTTACAACCAAAATGCTTACATCATGCAGCGTCGCCTGCATAACCTCGGAAATAATATGATCATCCTGCCTATGCGGGTGTAGCGGAAAGTGAAGTCTATGTCGGCCAAATCAGAATTCATTAACATCATCAAAGAGCGCGGCTTCCTGCATCAATGCACGGATACGGATACGCTTGACGCGCTGCTGGCTAAAGAGAAAGCCACAGCCTATATCGGATTTGACTGCACGGCTCCGAGCCTTCACGTGGGCAGTCTGATGCAGATCATGATCCTGCGTTGGCTCCAGAAATGCGGCCATCGTCCACTCGTGCTGATGGGCGGCGGAACAACCAAGATCGGTGATCCTTCCGGCAAGGATGAAGCGCGTAAAATGCTGACCGAAGCCGATATCAACGCGAATATGGCGGGGATTAAAACCGTTTTCAAAAATTTCATCCGCTTCGAAGAGGATGGCGGCAATGCGCTTATGCTCAATAACGATGATTGGCTGAAAGATCTGAATTATATTTCGTTCCTGCGGGACTACGGACGGCATTTCTCCGTCAACCGCATGATGAGTATGGATAGCGTGAAGCTCCGCCTAGAGCGCGAGCAGAATCTGAGCTTCCTTGAATTCAATTACATGATCCTGCAGGCATATGACTTTGTAGAGCTTAACAAGCGCTATGCATGCCGCCTGCAGATTGGCGGAAGCGACCAGTGGGGCAATATTGTCAATGGCGTGGAATTGCACCGTAGGCTGGACGCCAGCGCACAGGAAAATGTGCACCAGCATCTGTTCGGCCTAACCACTCCGCTTATCACGACTTCATCAGGCGCTAAAATGGGTAAAACGGCGAGCGGCGCGGTCTGGCTGAATGCCGATATGCTGTCCCCATTTGATTACTGGCAGTTCTGGCGCAATACCGAAGATGCCGATGTGGGACGGTTCCTGTGCTTCTTCACGGAGCTGCCAATGGACGAAATAGCGCGGCTGGAAGCACTGGAAGGCGCAGAAATCAATGAAGCGAAGAAGGTTCTGGCAAACGAAGCCACTAAGCTTTGCCACGGTGAAGAGGCTGCCCGGATAGCGGCTGAAACTGCACGTAAAACGTTTGAAGAAGGCGGGGCAGGAGATAACCTGAAAACTTTTCTCGTTGAAGAATCAGAACTAAAAGCCGGTATACCCGCCTATGAGTTGTTTTTCGTCTCTGGGTTGAAGCCAAGCAAGGGGGAAGCCAGAAAATTAGTGGAAGGCGGCGGCGCCCGTGTGAACGACGAAAAGCTCTCTGATCCTAGAGTCCTGATAAATATGGAACATCTGAAAGACGGCCGGATCAAGCTGAGTTCAGGCAAGAAGCAGCATCTGTTAATAAAGGTTAAATAAGCAATTGCATTCACGGTTGCATTGTTGTAGACCCAATAATCCAGATTTTTCTGTGTGTTTCGGAAGCTGTAATTTGTAAGGTCTGCTATGCGTCGTGTCGTAGCTGCGGGTATGATTGGTAACGGCTTGGAGTGGTATGACTTTGCCCTCTACGGTTACTTTGCCCCGGTTATCGGCAAACTCTTCTTTCCGGGTCAGGATGTTTTGCTCCAGATGATAGCGACCTTTGGCGTGTTTGCCGCAGGCTTTGTCATGCGTCCGCTGGGCGCAGTGTTTTTCGGCTATCTGGGCGATAAATTCGGACGTAAGTTTTCCCTGACTGTTTCCATGTTCATGATGGCATTTCCTACAGCGGCCATCGGCATGTTGCCTACCTACGAGCATATAGGTATATGGGCACCGTTGCTTCTGACCTTCATCCGCCTGTTACAGGGGCTTTCCCTCGCAGGGCAGTTCAGCGGCTCGATCACCTTCGTGGTGGAACATGCGCCGATTGAGCGTCGCGGTATTGTTGGAAGCACTACCGTCATGAGCCTGTGCGCGGGTATGCTGCTGGGGTCGCTGACCGCAACAATCTGCTCCTCCGCATTAAGCAAAACCGCATTTGAAACCTGGGGATGGCGCATCCCGTTCCTGCTGGGGCTGGGGATTGCCATTGTCGGTCTTTATATCCGCCATGGCACAGAAGAAAGCCCGCATTACGAACATGCGAAGAAAACGGGAAAACTCTCAAAAGCTCCCGTTGCTCATACGTTTCAGGGCCATGTAGTCGAATTGCTGCGCGGTATCGGGGTGTATTTCTCGGTCACGGTGCCGTTCTATACGCTGACGGTATTTTCCAACTCCTATATGATTCTGGACAAGGCCCATGGAGGGCTGGGGCTTGCAGAAAGCAAGGCTTACCTCATTAACACAGGCTGTATGGTACTGATGTTGTGCATGGTGCCCTTTACGGCGCACCTGACGGATATATGGGGCCGCAAGCGCGTGCTGATGTGGGTTGCCACGGCTTATTTCCTGCTCGCGATTCCTATCTTTTTTGTTTTGAATGAAGGCAGTGCTGTAAATGCCTTGATGGCTAACATGACGCTGACACTGATTGTCGGATTCTATATCGGTGCGGTTCCGGCGTTCCTGGTCGAACTGTTCCCGACGAATGTGCGTTACACAGGGATGTCGATTGCTTATAACATAGCCGCTGTGCTTGGCGGTATGACACCGATGATTGAAACCTGGCTGGTTCGCGAAACCAGAGTGAAGACGGATATCGTGCTGGGACTTTATGTCGCATTATGTATCGGTGTTGCGTTCGCGGCATATCGTCTTGGCAGGCGCATTAGTCTGGCAGGTATAAGCCTCTTCCTGAAGTTGGTGTCCGCACTTGCAGTCATTGCGATCCTGATCGGCCCGTGGGCTATTATCAAGGAAGAAATGAATACGATAGCCGTCGCTGTTTATATTATGTTGTGTTCAGTAGTTTCCTTTATCGCATTTATCGGTTATCATGACGGCTATAAGGAAAAGCTGTCATAATAAATACGCAGGATGTTAGGTAGCGGACGATGATATCCTCTCGCAAGCTGGTATGGTATGGTGCGGTATGGGCTATGACAGCCCTGGGGGCGACGTTGCCTGCCATCGCCTCAGAAGATGCACCGCTTCCCGTTCCCCGTTTTGCTTCGCTTAAATCGGATGAAGTGAATATGCGCGTCGGTCCCGGTGTGCGCTATAACATCAACTGGGTCTACAGGCATGAAGGGCTTCCGGTGGAGATCACCCGGGAATTCGGTGAGTGGCGTAAAATACGCGATGCGGATGGCACATCCGGCTGGGTGCATAAGCAGATGCTGCAGGGTAAACGCACCATGATTATCACGCAGAAAATCGGGATATTGAGAAAGTCTCCGGATATGGCGGGCGTGCCGGTGCTTAAGGCCGAGCATAATGTGACGGGGAAATTACTTTCCTGCGAAAGCGACTGGTGCAAGGTACAGATATCGGACCGCAAGGGATGGATCCGCAAAGGCGATATATGGGGCGCCTTCAAGGACGAAAAATTCTAAGTTTTATGGCTGAAATACCGGTCGAAAAGCGTTACCTCACACCAAGGCAGAAGCTTTGACGCTTTTTCAGCAATAGCTTCGCTCAGGCAGAGCGCGGCAATATTGTTATGAGCCTCTGCAACTTCTCCAGCCATGGCAAGCTTGGCATAAGTGCTGACGGTATTTTGTGAAAAGAACATCACGGCGTCCACCTGCTGCAGTTGAATCGCTTTGCGTAGCGTGGGTGAGAAGCGGCGCATTTTCTGCGTATAATAAAGAATGACGGAATCTATATCAAAGCCGTCATTCACAAGCGGCGTCACAAGGTCGGTGCTGATTTCCCTGCCGCGTATATAAAGCAATGAGCCGTTATCCGGCGTATAATTGCTTTTGATATAATGCAGCAGATCGATGGCGGTTCCGCTGGCGAAGCTGACATTATAAAACCCTGCTTTCAGCGCTTCTTCCGCAGTGACTTTACCCACGGTGACAACGGGTACGGAACGGTTTTCATGCATGGCAGCGAATGCGGTGATCGCATGTTTGCTCGTGGCGATAATGACCTGCGGTTTGCGCTCCAGCGCGTGGGTGAGGGAAGCGGCGTGGTCCCACAGGCGACGGATGGAGAACATCGGCTCAATGAGGCATGGAAATCCCTGCTTTTCAAGCGTACGTGCCAGTGCTTTCGCATCTGCTTTCGGGCGCGTGATAACCAGCGATCTGCTCATACGTCCCTCCCTAGAAGATTTTGCGCGCAATCAGGAATGCGCAAGACATTCCCTGCCGCCATTTGCAAGCAGTTCATGCGCAATTTCCTGGCCAATACTGACAGCATCTTTGGCAGCCCCGCTGCGGCTTGCTGCAACATATTTTACGCCTGCCGTGTCGGCGACCATGGCATCAATGCGTACAACATCATCCATGAACCTCGCATAGCCTGCAATCGGGGTGCGGCAGGAGCCATCCAGCGTCGCAAGCATGCTGCGTTCTGTAATACCCGCAATATAAGTCGGGTAGTGGTTGACAGCCTGCAGCATGTCTAGCATGACGGTATTATCCTGCCTGCATTCGATGGCGATAATGCCTTGCCCTACGGCAGGGATAAAGACATTCGGGGCGAATACTTCCGTCGCGCGGTTTTCTACGTTCAGCCGCTTGAGTCCCGCCATCGCAAGCATGGTGGCATCCACGCCGCCTGCTTCAAGCTTGGCAAGCCTTGTGGCAACATTGCCGCGGAACGGCACAATAGTAACGTCCGGCCGTATAATCTTAATCTGTGCAGCGCGGCGAAGCGACGAAGTACCAACTTTCGCGCCGGCAGGAAGGGCGGCAAGTGTTTTTGCCTGCGGTGCGATCAACGCATCCCTTGGGTCTTCACGTTCGATCATCGCAGCAATAATCAGCCCATCTGGCAACACGGTTTCCATGTCTTTGAGCGAGTGCACGGCAATATCGAGACTGCCGTCGATCAATCCTTCTTCCAGTTCCTTCGTAAATAATCCTTTGCCGCCGATCTCGGAAAGGGAGAGATTGGTGTTCGCATCGCCCGTTGTGCTCATGGGAACGAGTTCAGCCGTTATATTCGGAAATGCGGCAAGCAGGTGCTGGCGGACGATCTCCGCCTGGACAATGGCAAGCGGGCTCCGGCGGGTGGCTATGCGTATATTAGATTGTGTCATCGAAACTGTTTTGCGAGCTTGAGGCTCTGTCCCTGGTAATGTGAATTAAGATTTTGTCCGTAAAGATTATCCGGTCGCTCGGTCATACGCTCGTAGCGCAGCCAGCCGACAGTCTGTCCGTGTTCAAGCAGGAACGGTACTTCATGCGAACGTACTTCCAGCACGGCGCGGCTGCTGCCTGCCTTGCCGGTGGCGGCGTCCCAGCCGAATCCGGGATCGACAAATCCGGCATAATGCACGCGGAATTCTCCGGCTCTCGTATCATAAGCCACCATTTCTGCCGCATAATCTGGCGGAGCAGCAACGGCTTCTTTCGTCATGAGAATATAAAATTCATCAGGGTCCAGCACGAGCGAAGAGCTTTTGCGTGCATGAATAGGCTCCCAGTAATCCAGCGGATCGTAGCCGCGATTTTCAAGGTCGATTCGACCGGCATGCTTGCGCGCGCGGTAACCAATTAATGCACCTTCGCCGCCACTGCCCGCCAGATCCACCGTAAAGCGCAATAACCCCGCTTCTTCCGGCGCTATCCGCATATGCGCACGCCCATTCACAACCTGTTCATCTTCAATAAGTGTCTGCCATTCGGCAGATTCCAGCGAAGCATTGCCGCGGCGGAAGCGTAACTGATTCAGACGCGTGCCGGTTTTAACCACAATGCTGAAGCTGCGCGGGGCGATCTCAATATAGAGTTGGCCTTTATAGCCTTCTGGCAACTGGTCGAACACGGTGCTGCCATCCGCAATCAGACGCGTCAGGATGTCGAGACGGCCTGTGGAACTCTTAGGATTGGCAAATGCAGCCACATCTTCGGGTAGTGCAAGTGATTCCTGCAGTGGAATCATGTATATACGGCCTTTTTCAAGCACGGCGCCTTCAGTCAGATCGATTCGGAACTTCTCGTAGCTCTCATCGATATTACGCATTTTATCCGCAACCGTCACACCTGCGCCGGGCAGAAAACTTGTGCTTACCGGATAGGCATAATGACCTAGGCGAAGATCAATGCTGGCAGGCTGTACCTGGCCTTCGGCAACAGGCGAGGAGGAAACAATCTCGCCGCGCTCAATCATTTTGTGAATTTCCTGACAGGGAAGAATACCGGTTTTCTTAGGATGCATTACGGTTATTCCCTTAAGGCTATGCCAATAATCAGTGCAAGCAATGGTGCGGCAAACATATAACCGTCCAGACGGTCAAGCACGCCGCCATGACCGGGAATCAAACTGCCGGAATCTTTGACACCCGCGCGGCGTTTTACCCAGGATTTGAACAGATCGCCGCATTGCGCGATAATGGCAATGACCGGGCTGACCAGCAATGCAGCGACATAGGACTGCGAGACATTCAGGTAAGGTGCAAACAGCAGCCCCGTAAGCGTAGCTGCTGCGATGCCGCCAGCAAGACCTTCCCAGGTTTTATTCGGGCTGATGGTGGGAGCAAGCTTCGTGTGGCCGAGCTTCTTGCCCGTGAAATAGGCCCCTGTATCGGTGGCCGTAATCACGGCGCTTAAGGCGAGCACAATCTTAAATCCGAGCAATGCGTCACTCGCAGTGGTAATTGTGCGCAGCCACAGAATACATGCGCAGGGCAGGATGATATAAGGATAGCCGAAAACACGGAATGCGTTGATCTGGTCGGCCACAAGCGCGTCCCACTCCTTCATCATGATAATGGCTGCAGCAATCACAAGGCAGGAAAAGGCCACGCCGCCCATCCAGATACATAAAAGAGCAATAACACCCATCGCAAGGCCGGAAAACACACGCGCGCGCAGGTCGTTCCATTTGAAGCTAGCTTGAGGTGCCATAACGCCTCTCGCGGTTGGAATATTCGACTAAAGCATCCTGAAGATGCTGGCGGGTGAAATCCGGCCATAATACGTCGGTGAAATAAAACTCCGTATAGGCAGATTGCCACAGCAGGAAGTTGCTGATGCGCTGCTCGCCGGACGTGCGAATGAGAATATCCGGGTCGGGGATGGCTTGGGTGTAAAGGAGCGAAGAAATCGTATCCTCATCGATAGCATCGGCCTGAAGCTTACCCTCTGCTGCCCGTCTGGCGATTTCGCGCGCCGCATGGACGATCTCCTGCCGTGAACCGTAGCTCAGCGCGACCACCAGCGTAAAGGTGGTGTTCTGCGCCGTCATTGCCTCTGCAGCATCGATCTGTTCAAGAATATCCTGCGAAAGCCTGCTGCGGTCGCCAATAATTTTTAGCCGGATACCGTTCTTGTGAAGCGTGGCGATTTCGCGCTTGAGATAGGCACGCAAAAGATCCATCAGATCGGTGACTTCAAGGACCGGGCGTTTCCAGTTTTCGGACGAGAAAGCGTAGATCGTCAGATATTCCACGCCGAAATCACGGCAGGCGGTTAGCACCTCGCGTACCACTTCCGCGCCTTTCTTATGGCCCATGATGCGGGGAAGCCCACGTGACTTCGCCCAGCGACCGTTGCCGTCCATGATGATGGCGACGTGCTTGGGAATATTGGCGGGGAGGGAAGATGGCATGTGTTACGTAAGCTTTATTGAACGGACGGGTATCCGGCCGGATACCCGCGCGATGTGACTGCCATTTATCAGGACGGCATTATTTCCTTTTCTTTCACGGCCAGCGTATCATCAATCTTCTTGATGAATTCATCCGTGAGCTTCTGGATTTCGTCGGACTTCTGGTGTAGTTCGTCCTTGGAAATGTCGCTGTCCTTCTCCAGTTTCTTGTAATATTCCATACCGTCGCGGCGGATATTGCGCACGGAAACTTTGGAGCTCTCGGCATATTTGCCGGCAATCTTGATAAGTTCCACGCGGCGTTCCTGCGAAAGTTCAGGAATCGGCACGCGCACGGTCTGGCCGTCGGCAGCCGGATTCAGGCCGAGATTTGCATTCGCGATAGCTTTCTCAACGGCTTTCATCATACCTTTATCCCACACCTGCACGCTCAGCAGGCGCGCTTCCGGCACGTTCACGTTGGCCACCTGATTCAGCGGCATCATGCTGCCATAAGCTTCCACCATGACGGTGTCCAGCAGGTTAACGGAGGCGCGGCCCGTGCGTAGGCCCGCAAATTCATGCGCCAGCGTTTTCATCGCGCCTTCCATGCGCTTCCTAAGACCGGATATATCGTTATCACTCATAATGTTATTCTCCTATAAACAGATTCGTCGTTAGACTCGCCGGGTAGCATATACAAAACCGGTAATAACGACAAGTAGCTATTTTATAATGGTAAATTTACCTTCGCCGCAAGCGACGCGCAGGAATTCCCCGGCCTTATGGATGGAAAACACCACGATGGGAATGGAGTTTTCGCGGGCCAGCGAGATAGCGGAAGCGTCCATAACCTTTAGGTCGTTCTTCAGCACTTTGCTATAGCTCAGCGTATCGTAACGCTCAGCGTCCTTGTTCTTTTTCGGATCGTCGGAGTAAACGCCGTCTACCTGCGTGCCCTTGAAAATAGCGTCACAGCCCATTTCTGCCGCACGCAGTGCCGCTGTGGTATCGGTCGTGAAGAACGGGTTGCCGGTGCCAGCAGCGAAAATCACCACGCGGCCATGCTCCATATGGCGGATCGCGCGGCGGCGGATATAGGGCTCGCAGATTTCCATCATCTGGATAGCAGAAAGCACGCGTGTTTCCACGCCCATCTTCTCCAGTTCGTTCTGCAGAGCAAGCGCGTTGAGTACGGTGGCAAGCATGCCCATATAATCGGCACTTGCGCGTTCCATGCCGTGTTCCGCACCGGACATGCCGCGGTAAATATTACCGCCGCCCACCACAAGGCAGACTTCCGTGCCAACTTCGGTGACGGATTTCACCTCCGCGCAGATGCGGTGGATGATCTCCTGATCATGGCCGTAACTGCCGCGCCCCATGAGAGCTTCACCGGAGATTTTCAGCAGGATTTTTTTGTATATCGGTTTTTTGGTTTCTTTCATAAGCTCATCACTTTAATAAAATATTGCTCAGCTCTTTTAATTGCGTCCGTGCGCGCAGCAGGAAAAACCCCTGAACGGCCAGATGGTTGGGAATAAACTCGCTGGAAGGGTCGGCATTGAACACCATGAAATGGCTGATCCCGGCGCCTACGCGCAAGTTTTCCAACGTACGGTCCCAGGCATTCTGCAATTGTTTCTCTGCAATCAATCCTGCGAAGTCGTGTTGCAACTCACGCAGCAGCAGATAGTCAACATACATACGGCCTTTGACTGAATAAAAGATATCTGCGGCCTGCGTGTCAATCATATTATGCGACTGCTGCGTAATGTGACTATCAATAACAGCGGAGGAGGAGCCAAGATCGGTCGCGATACGCTCCAGTGCTTCCATCAGATTATCGGCGCGGCGGTCAAAAACGGCCTGACCCTTGGCAAGACGCTCATTATAGCTGCCCAGCAGGCGCAAAGCACCGATATATTGGTCTTCCGAAGGAGTCGTGGGGAGCAGGGAGGTAGAAAGGTCGAACACCCAGACATTAGGCGAGTATTTAAGCAGGCCCGCAGCTTTTTCAAGGTCCGGGTCAATCTGGCTGGAGCCGCGCTGGCGAGCGATCTGGTCGGAAAGTTCAACAGCAAAACGCGCCAGTGAAGCCATCATCCCGCGCTGGAAGGCAGGCATACGGATGAGCATATGGCTCGGATAGAAAAAGGGAGCATTGGGCGTCCAGTGATGCTGGACCACTTCCCGGTCGATCAATGCTTCCATCAGGGCCACCGAATGGCTTCCGCCCTCTATGTCGAAACGCTTATCGGCAGTATAATCCGTGCGGTCGTCAATATGATTCACCCACAGCATGCCTATCGGATAATAAAGCAGCAGGAAAATAAGCAGGGCGCTCCCGGCATAAATCAGGATATAGCGTGGCCAACTCAGTATGGTTTTGAATATCCTGGTAATAGGTTCCATAAATGGTACGGATAGGGCAAATGATTGTCTTGGCAAACGGTTTATACCCTTGTCGGGCGGTTGTAAAGTAATGTGTGGCGCATTCCGGGGCGCTGGGGTATATATCGGGAAAAGCGTTAACATTGGTGGGCTTATGGCGGAGAAATATGCAATTGCGGCACTGTCCGCACTGGTTCTGGCGGCGCTGCCGTCTCTTGGTTTTGCAGACGAACAGGAATGGTACCGCCCACAGGCAGCCGCCAAATGGCAGATCCAGCTGGATGGAAAGGTAAACCCTTCTTATCCTGTTGAAATTTACGATATTGACCTGTTCGATGCTTCCGATGAGCTGATCCATAAACTTCACGATTCTGGCAAGCGTGTGGTGTGTTATTTCTCAGCCGGCTCATCAGAAAAATGGCGGGAAGACTTCAGCCGTTTCCGTCCCTCGGATATGGGCAAGCCGCTCAAAGGCTGGGCAGGGGAGAAATGGCTCGATGTGCGCTCGCAGAACGTGCGTGAGATTATGGAAAGCAGAATGGACCTTGCCGTGCAAAAAGGGTGCGACGGGATCGATCCGGATAACGTAGACGGTTACACAAATAAACCGGGCTTGCCCTTCACGGCAGAAGACCAGCTCAATTATAACCGCTTTCTTGCGCAGCAGGGGCATAAGCGCCACCTGGCGGTCGGCCTGAAGAACGATATGGGGCAAGCGGAAGCGCTGGCGGATGATTTTGATTTTTCCGTAAACGAGCAATGCTTCGAATATGACGAGTGCGACAAATTGGAACCGTTTATCGAGCGTAATAAACCGGTGCTGAATATCGAATATAAATCGCCCTATGTGAAAGATGTAAAAGAGCGCCGCAAGCTCTGCAAACAATCAAGGAATATGAAGTTCAGCACGCTTATACTGCCGCTCAAACTGAACGACAAATTCCGCTATAGCTGCCTTGAGGACTAGAGAACAATCTCCATCTCGATGCGATGCATTCCGGGACCCCAGCCGTTTTCGATAATTGTTTTCTGGGCGGCTCCGAAACGCGTGAAAAAAGATGCTGAATGCTGGCTGGCGGAGATGTGAATAAGCTTTACATGAGGATGGCGCTTGGCATTGGCAATTGCAGTGTGCATCATAACCGTACCGATGCCCGCTTTATGGGAGTTGCGGGCCGCCATGATCCAGTTAATACGTGCGGAATGCCCGTCAGAGTAGACATGCAGGCCGAACGCAGCGCCAATTTTTCCGCGATGTTCATAAACCCTGTATTCATGCCCCTGAACATAGAGATACTGGGCAAATTCCCGTCGTTCATTCGGTGCGAAATAGTCCGGGCAGTTCTGGTCGAATAATGCAAGGCATGCTTCGTTATCGAAAGGCTGAAACGGACGAAAATCGGAAACATTACGCATCATAATATTAATCGAGTGTTTCACGGTAGAAATGAACAGCCAGCGCGATAGCAAGCAAAGTAAACAGCGCGATCGGCCATAGTTCTGGCAACACGTCCGCAGCGCTGTTACCTTTCAACAGCAACCCGCGTACAATGCGTACAGCATGCGTGGTAGGGAGCATCTCACCGATATATTGCGCCCAGACCGGCATTCCCTGAAACGGAAACATGAAGCCCGAGAGCATGATAAACGGCATGAGGGCGAACTGCGACATCTGCGTTGCCTGCATCTGGTTGGCGGACATGGTGGAGAACATGATGCCGAGCGCAAGATTGCTCGCCACGAAGAGCCCGAGCGCAATCAGCAGCAATAACAAAGAGCCTTTCACCGGCAGGCCGAAAAGCACGGCAGAAATAATCAGTATCAGCAACACCTGAAGATAGCCTATGCCGATATAAGGGATAATCTTGGCAAGCATCACCTCGATCGGCTTAACGGGCATAGCCAGCAAGTTTTCCATCGTGCCGCGTTCATGCTCACGCGTAATGGCAAGGGTGGTCAGCAGCAAAGTGGACATGACCAATACAATACAGATGAGCCCCGGCACGGTATTCAGCACCGTGATCTGATCCGGGTTATAACGTGCATGCACAATGAATTTGAAGGGCGGTGTACCTGGCCGGAACTGGCGCGCAGGAGGAAGATCACGATTAAGCACGGTGCCGAGCCCTTGAAGCGCACTCGTGGCGTTGCCAATGGCGCTGGGGTCGGTACCGTCAGCGTCAATCAGGACGGAAGGAACCTCGCCGCGATCCACCGCGCGATCGAAACCCGGAGGGATATTAATGATGAACAGCATCTTGCCTTCCGCCAGCATTTTGTCCGCTTCCGTTTCCGAACGCATGATCTTGATATCGTAATAGCCGGTGTTGCGCAGTGCTGAGACGATGGTGCGTTCATATTGGGAATGCTCAGTGAGCAGCAACCCCGTAGGCAGATGCTTCGGATTTGTGTTGATCGCATACCCGAACAAAAGCAACTGCATGATCGGCATGGCGATAATGAAACGCAGCGTCATCGGGTCACGCTTCGTCTGCTTCCATTCTTTGCGTAGTAAGGCGATGAGCCGTCTGAATGAAAAAGGGTTTTTGCTCATGACGGCTCCTTCACTCGCAGAAGGTGAATGAACACATCCTCCAGCTGCGGAGCGACTTCGCGCCATTTCATGTTGTGATCAGCAACGTTTTGCATGGCCGCCTTTAGCTTTTCACGGTCCTGTCCGGCAATATGCACTTCATGGCCGAAAACGGCAGCGGCTTCTACTCCTGACATTTGTCGTAACTGACGTGCAATGCTTTCAACATCATTCCCGGTGCCCGTATAGGTGATGATGTTGGATTGCGAGACGACCTCTTCGGCGCTGCCCTGAATAATGATACGACCATTGGAAAGATAGACGATACGTTTGCAGCGCTCAGCTTCATCCATGTAATGCGTGGAAACGAGCACCGTGAGACCGTCATCGGCCATATCGTGAATCAGATCCCAGAACTCGCGGCGTGCCTTGACATCCACACCCGCAGTGGGCTCGTCTAGCAGCAGGAGCTTGGGCTTATGCAGCACGCAGGCAGCGAGGGCAAGCCGCTGTTTCCATCCACCGGAGAGCTGTCCTGCAAGCTGGTCGGCTCGGTCTGCGAGCCCCATGTGTTCCATGATATCCTGTACTGCTTTGTCGGCATGCGGCATTTCGTAAATGCTGGCGACCAGTTCCAGATTTTCATAAACCGTCAGGTCTTCGTAAAAGCTGAAACGTTGCGTCATATAGCCGACTTGGCGGCGGATCTCATGCGCGTCTTTTATGATATCGGCTCCGAGGCAGGTGCCGCTTCCGCCGTCAGGTGTAAGCAGGCCGCATAGCATGCGGATGGTCGTAGTTTTGCCGCTGCCATTGGCACCGAGAAACCCGCAAATCTCGCCTTTCTCAACCTGCAGGCTCAGATCTTCAACCACCTTGCGGTCGCCGAAGCTTTTATGCAGCCCCCGCACATCTATGACATTGCCGTTCATGGCTTGTCTGGCTGCGGCAAAAGGCTCACCATGATCGGCTGGCCGGGGTTAAGCCGTGCAGCTTCCGGGGCTGTCGGTCTGGCCTCGATCATATAGACAAGCTTAGCATTATTGGATTCGCTGTAAATAAGCGGCGGTGTATATTCGGCCTGTGGGGAGATAAAAGAAACGGTTGCTGTAAGATTGTTTGGGCAATTGTCACATGCCAGCTGCACACGGTCGCCATGATGAATGCGCGATAACGCTTTCTCCGGTACGAAGAAACGCACAAAGATATTTGCCGGCGGAAGCAGAGATACGACAGGCGTGCCTTCGGCAACGGTTTCTCCGGCACGTGCGAGCACATCCGTAACATTGCCACTCACAGGCGAAACGACATGCCGCTGGTCAAAACGCCACTGAGTAACCGCCATTGCGGCATGTGCTGCTTCGGCAGCAGCATTCTGCACTTTGATTTCATTCTCCCTGCCGATAGCGCTTTGCATCTGCTCAAGCGCAGCCGAAAGACTTTGCACACGAGCTTCAGCCGATTTCATATCGGCCCGCTGCTGCTCGACAAGCTGCACGGAAACCGCATGTGTTTTTACAAGTCTTTCATTACGGCGCAGATCGTTCCTGATCTTATCGCGTGCGGCCTGCGCGTCGGCAAGATTTGCTTTGGCCTGGCTGATCTCCGTGGGTTTTGCGGGCGAGCGCAGATTGGCAAGCGATGCTTCCGCCTGGGCAAGCTGCTGCTTTGCCTGCCGAAGGGCTGCAGCGTCCGCAATATCATCCTGATCGAACAAGGGCGCACCGGTAGTCACGCTATCGCCGCGATTAACGGCAATGCGCGTTAACTGACCTGATTGCGTAGGGGAAACTTTGATAAAATCAGCCTCGGCATAGCCCTGCCATTGCATCTCGCTGTTCTCATGCGAGCGAAAGAGCCACCAGCCCGCTAAGCACAGGCCGATAACCGACAATGTAATAATAACCGTGCGATTCATGATGTACCGCATCTATAATGAGTAAAATCCCGTCGGAGAAGGTCTACCAGTAACGGTCTACGCCCATCCCTTCAAGGCTGATTTCGGTCTCGCGATTCTCGATGATGTCGGCAATCAGGGCAGCGCTGCCTGCGGCCTGAGTCCAGCCGAGCGTACCGTGGCCGGTATTCATATAGAGATTGGAGTATTTGGTCTTGCCGATGATCGGCGGGCCGTCCGGCGTGGAGGGACGCAGGCAGGCCCACTGGCTTTCGGGCGCGCCATATTCGCATTTGGGCAGCAGGCTGCGCACAGCATTGACAATCGGTGCGATGCGTTCTGCGCGGATCGTGGTGTTATGGCCAGCAAACTCGGCTGTCCCGGCGATGCGTAAGCGATTACCAAGACGGCTGTACACAATCTTGTTTTCCGTGTCGGTCAGGCTTACTGTGGGAGTATAGTGATTGACCGGGAAGGTGATGCTATAACCTTTCATCGGATAGATAGGGACTTTGATGCCGATGGGTTTCAGGTAAAGCGAGCTGTAGGAGCCGAGCGATACGATATAGGCGTCTGCAGTGATATCGCCTTTATCCGTGGTAACGGAAGTAATTTTGCCGCCTGACTGATTGATGGATTTAAGCGTAGTGTTGTAGTGAAACACCGTTTTATGTTCTTTCTCGCACAGTTTCGCAAGTTCCTGCGTGAAAGTGAACACATCGCCGCTTTCGTCCAGCGGCTGGAAGATACCGCCTAGAATCGGCCTTCCCGCATGCTCAAGTGCGGGTTCGATCTGCAGGCACTTCTTGTGGCTGGCGATTTCAGAAGGACATCCGAATTTATCCTGGAACTTCGCCTGCTTCACAGCACCTTCAAAATCTTTTTCCTGCGTGAACACATGCAGGATGCCTTCGCGGATATTGTCGAACTTAATGCCGGTGAATGAGCGCAGCCATTCCATCTTCTTTTTGCTGTAAAGCCCGAGTCTCAGAATATTGACGCTGTTTGCATTGGCGCGCGGTTCGCTGCAGTTAAAAAGAAAACGCAGGCCCCAATCGAGCATATCCAGATCGGCGCGGGGACGCAGCACGAGCGGCGCGTCATCTTTGAACATCCATTTGGCGATTTTTGCAAAAACGGCCGGATTTGCCCAAGGTTCGGCGTGGCTGAAACTGAGCTGACCGCCATTGGCGAAGCTGGTTTCCATACTGCTGGCGCCGTTGCGTTCGATGACTTCCACCTCGTGACCACGCGAGCCGAGAAAATAAGCTGCGCTCACGCCGATAACACCTGCGCCGAGTATAACAATCTTCATGTAATCCAAAGCCTGCTTGTGAATAACTTGCACAGGATGCTAACGCAAGTAATGCACTAAAACAACTTGAAATTTCCACGCGCGGCAAAACCGTCAGGCAGGTTGTAAAGCAGCGTGTTTTACACAGCAAAACTGTTGCCGCAACCGCATTTAGCGGTGGCATTCGGATTGCGGATTTCAAATTCCGAACTGCCGAGCGTTTCGATGTAATCCAGCGTCGAGCCGTTTATAAACCCGATGGAAAGATCATCTATAATGACCTGAGCGCCATTCTTTTCGATGACAATATCCGTCTGGCCGATAGGTTTGCCGTCAAAGTCGAATTTATACTGGAAACCCGAACAGCCACCGCCCTGCACGGAAATCCTGAAATGCGTGCCTTCAGGTTCCTTGCTCATAATGGCAGCGATGCGCGCGGCGGCGGCATCCGTGACGGTAAATGACTCTGTTGCTTGTGTTTGCATGCCGCAATTATACCTTTTGCTAGGAAAAAGGTCAATCAGCTTGCGATATCTTCGACATCCTTACGGGCGGAACGCAGACGGCAAAGTGCATCCACATACGCTTTGGCTGAAGCGACCAGTGTATCTGTATCCGAGCCATGCCCGTTGATCACGCGTGTGCCGTCCATAAGCCTTACGGTTACTTCGGCTTGCGCGTCCGTACCTTGGGTAACGCCATGCACCTGATAGAGCTTGAGAGTTGCCTGATGCGGAACCAGAGCTTTGATCGCTTTAAAGATCGCATCCACTGAACCTACACCTTCGGTGGTGATATGTCGGCTTTGACCGTCAATAAGCAGTGTCAGCTCTGCGGTCTGCTTGCCGGTCGTGCCGCAGGCAATCTTTAGTGCGCTAAGCTGAATAGGATCATTCTTTGTGGCAGTCCGCGCATCGACAAGGGCCATGAGATCCTCGTCGTAAATCTCTTTTTTCTTATCGGCCAGGTTCTTGAAATTGGAGAACGCTTCTTCGAATGCATTGTCGCCGAGTTCGATGCCGAGCTCTTTAAGTTTATCGCGGAAAGCGTGCCTGCCCGAATGTTTGCCCATGACGAGATTGGAGCGGGTAAGGCCTACCGATTCCGGCGTCATAATTTCATAAGTACCGGCGTGCTTGAGCATACCGTCCTGGTGGATGCCGGATTCATGCGCAAAAGCATTCGCGCCGACAATGGCCTTGTTGTTCTGCACCTGCTGGCCCGTCACTGCCGTTACAAGGCGGGAAAGGCGCATGATATGGTTGGTTTTGATGCCCGTAGTAAAGTTATAGAGATCCTTGCGCGTATGCAGGGTCATGACGACTTCTTCAAGCGAAGTATTGCCTGCGCGCTCGCCGATACCGTTGATCGTACATTCGATCTGTCGCGCGCCTGCACGCACGGCGGCAAGCGAGTTGGCGGTCGCAAGCCCTAAATCGTTCTGGCAGTGGGTGGAAATGATTGCCTTGTCGATATTGGGAACGCGGTTCTTGATCTGTGTGATCAGTTCGTAATATTCGTCCGGTACGGTATAGCCAACCGTATCCGGCACGTTAACGGTGGTAGCACCAGCTTTGATGGCGGTCTCGAAAGCTTTGCAAAGATAATCGATTCCGGTACGGGTAGCATCCATCGCCGACCATTCCACATTATCCGTATATTTTCGCGCAAGCTTCACCGTGGAAGCGATCAACTCCAGCACTTCCGCCTCACTCATGCGGAATTGATACTGCAGATGGATGGGGCTGGTGGACATGAAAGTATGAATACGCGGCTGCTTTGCCGGTTTCAAAGCTTCGGCGGCACGTTCGATGTCGGCGGGCTTGGCACGGGCCAGTGAGCAGACAACGGCATTCTTCGTGCGCTTGGCAATCTCGTGCACCGCCTCGAAGTCGCCATTGGAAGCCATGGCGAATCCCGCTTCGATAATATCGACACCCATAGCGTCCAGAGCATCGGCAACCAGAAGTTTCTCATCAAGATTCATAGAGTTACCAGGAGATTGCTCGCCGTCGCGCAAGGTTGTGTCGAATATTATGATCTTATCCTGCATATGCTCTTTCATTCCGGGTTATTAGGGCTAGCCCACTGGATAATAATGTTTCTTGCGGAAAATGTAACAAAAACTTCATATCTTTTTTATTTTGCCGAGGCTAAGGCGTGGTATGATAACCATGACGAATTGTAATGGCAAGGCTCCGATGGCAAACGACTATACACAGGATCCGGGATATCAGGAAACCAGAGGCAAAATGTTCGGTTCTCACCTTAAAGGTGCCGTATGGGGGCTCTTGGGCGCCGCTGCACTGGTGGGCGGCATAGCATTATGTGTCTCAGGCGGCGGTGTGGCGGCAGTTGCAGGCGGCATTGCGATGGGCCTGTTTGGCCTGTTTTCGGTAAAGAAGGCCTATAATGCGCAAGTGGATGAGCGCGCGGGCTTGGAAGATATCAATGCAAGAGAAACGGCAAAATATATACAGGAGCGCGGCCCCTCTCAGGACCAGAGTATGTCAGCCGATCTTCCTTCCAGGAATTGGCAGGAAAGTGTAGCCGCTCAGCGTGAAGCTGTAGCAACGCAGGAACTGAGCCGATAAGATTTTCGCTACTCTAGCGTTTCCCCAGCCTTAACCGGATAACCCCTTAACATTTCTTCTGCCTGCATCGGCTTCTTGCCGGGGCGCTGCACGGTCAGGATGCGTAATGCGCCTTCACCGCAGGCCACCGTTAAATGTTCATCCAATGTAGTGCCAGGAGCATGCTTAGAGGCGGATGGTATAAGCTCGGCATCCAGTATTTTGATTGTTTCCCCTTTATAAAGACAATAGGCGCCGGGGACAGGAGAGAGTCCCAGTATCTTATGACGGATGGTTTCAGCTGCTTCATTCCAATGAATGCGGCCTTCCTCCTTGGTGATCTTATGAGCGTAAGTGACTCCGGTCTCCGGCTGCTTAACCGGAGTGATACGACCGTCCACCAGCCGCTTGAGCGTTTCCACGAGCAGTGGTCCAGCGGCGTCTGAAAGCCGGTCGTGCAGCTGGCCTGCCGTGGTGCCGTCGGAAATGGTGAAAAACTGTGTCATCAGCATATCGCCTGTATCCAGCCCTTCATTCATCTGCATGATGACGATGCCGGTGTCTTTGTCGCCTGCCATGATGGTGCGTTGCAGAGGAGCAGCCCCGCGCCAGCGCGGCAGCAGGGAAGGGTGCACATTGATGCAGCCCAGCCTTGTCGCTTCAAGGATAGGTTTGGGCAGAAGCAATCCATACGCGGCAACGATGGCCGCATCCGCGCCATGCTCGCGGAATTGACGCTGGGTTTCTTCGTCTTTCAGTGTGACTGGCGTATAAACGGTAAGCCCATGTTCCAGTGCAAAACGGTGAACGGGGGAAGGGCTTTCCTTCTGTCCGCGTCCGGCCGGGCGCGGCGGCTGGGTGTAGACGGCAACAATAGGGTAACCGGATTCGACCAGCGCGCGCAGTGAAGGCACGGCGAAATCAGGGGTACCCATGAAGATCAGTTTCAGCTTTGTGCTCATATTCTATGTTCTGGGTGTCGTCATCCCGCTGCTTGACAGCGGGATCTCAGCATATAACAGCAAGAGATACCGCGATCAAGTCGCGGTACGACAAATAAAGAAGTCAGGGCGTCAGGATAAGCGTGTCGCCTTCAAAACGAAAGCTTTTTAACTGGCGCAGAAAACGCATTCCAAGCAGGGATATATCCATCTCGGCCTTGTTAACGGAAGCAGGTTCACCACGCAGTCTGACATTGCCGATTTCCAGCTGCCCTAACATAACGCCTGCACCTTCGCCATAACCATTGGCAGTGCTGTAACTGCGATTATAGTTAAGCGTTTCAGGCTGAAGGCCGGCGCGTTTGGCATCGTAAGGGCTCAATACAATATCGCTTGCGCCCGTATCCACCAGGAATAATACCGGAACATCATTAACCTTGCCTTCGATCAGAAAGTTCCCTCCAGAGGAAGCATGGATATGCATGGTGCCGTCGCGCATAACCTGAATATGGCGAGGGAAAAACGCAGCGCCAATGCGGCTGTTCATCACGTCATCTTTAAAACTGATGGCCAGCACCATGACAATGAAAATACCGATCCAGATGAGTGCATTACGCGGTGCAGCAGAGGTAAAACGTCCCGGACGTATACGCGCGGCCACTACCAGCAGAAGCAATAGAAGTGAATAGGCACGGTAACGGGTGAATTCGTCATGTAATGCGTAGGGAAAAACGATAACCAGAAGCGCAAAACCAACCAGAAGTCCGAGGATGATGAAAATGCGCAGCATGAAAGCTTGCTTTCTGAAGGGACATGGCGGGAGTGACGGGGCTCGAACCCGCGACCTCAGGCGTGACAGGCCTGCGCTCTAACCAACTGAGCTACACCCCCATGTCTGGAGAGCCAGACAGAAACCAGAAAGTGAAAAAAAAAGCAAGCGTAATTGTTATTTTTTACTATATTTTATTTTCAGGACGTGAATAATCGGCGCAGAACCAAGGAAGAGAGTTATGTTTAGAGGCATCTATACGGCATTGATCACCCCATTCAGGAATGGAAAGGTGGATGAAAAAGCGTTCGGCGATTTCGTTGAATGGCAGATTGCCGAGGGTGTTCATGGGCTTGTGCCTTGCGGCACGACCGGAGAATCTCCTACCTTGTCGTATGAAGAGCATAACCGGATCGTTTCCCTGTGCGTGGAAGTAGCGCGTGGTCGCGTAAAAGTTTTGGCCGGAACGGGCGCAAATTCCACGGATGAAGCGATCATGCTGACAGCACATGCGAAAAAAGCAGGGGCGGACGGTGCGTTGATCGTGGCGCCTTATTACAATAAGCCCACGCAGGAAGGTATTTACCAGCATTATAAGGCGATTGCAGAAGCGGTGAATATTCCGATCGTGCTCTATAACGTGCCGGGCCGCTCGGTTGTGGATATTAAAAACGAAACCATAGGACGCCTTGCTAAAATCTCCAATATCGTAGGCATCAAAGACGCTACGGGTGATCTCGCGCGCGTCTGCACATTGCGAATGCAGGTAGGCAAGGAATTCCTACAAATCTCCGGTGAAGATATGACCGCGGTCGCCTTCAATGTGCAGGGCGGAGTAGGTTGTATCTCTGTATCATCCAATATCGCACCCAGACTTTGCGCCCAGGTGCAGGAACTGACCCTGAATGGTGATTTCACGGGCGCCTACGCGATTCATGAAAAGCTTGTGGCGTTGCATGAGGCCATGTTCCTGGAAACGAGTCCCGCGCCGGTGAAATACGCTGCGTCGCTGCTCGGCAAATGCCAGCCGGATCTGCGCTTGCCGCTCGTTCCGGTTGCGGAAGCGACAAAGGAACGCGTAAAAATAGCCATGAAAACCGCAGGGTTAGCAGTATAAGAAGCTACTGTTTCGATAGCGGACTTTTACCAAAATTTTATTTTAAGCGTACCAATACGTATCGAATCCCGAGATTGCGAGCGCTATGAGTTAAGTACAGGGCGAAAATCAATTCGCTATAACTCATAAGGAGGCTTTATGAATAAGGACCAAGTCGAAGGAAAGTGGGAACAGTTTAAAGGTGAAATCAAGAAAACCTGGGGTAAGCTCACTGACGACGAAATCGCTTATTATAATGGCAACCGCCAGAAATTCCTGGGCGCAGTTCAGGAAAAATATGGAGTAGCTAAAGAAGCAGCAGAAAAGAGCCTGGCTGAATTGGAAACCAATTGTGGCTGTGCAGCACCGCAGAATAAATCTTCTGCAGCGTAAGCTCTGCCCTAGGCAGTTTCTCGACAAATGGATACGGGCGCGGTTGTTACCGCGCCCGTTCTGTTTTTATAAGGCTGCAACGATAGAGCTTGCGGATGAAAAACAGAAATAATAGGTTCAAAGAAAAGCTATTCCAACCATTTGCATGAGGTGCTTGCTGCATGACCACGCTCATTTTTCCTGCCGTCACGCAGTCTGCCCTGGACTACCTCGACTCCGCACGCCTGCATAACGAGAAAGTGATCGCTGCCGCTTCAGTGGAAGAGCCGCAGATGAAAGTGGCTTTCGGTCAACTGCACCATCTGCCTTATATCTATGATGAAACATTCCTGGGCAAATTCCGCGAGCTCATCGCGGTGTACGGCGTCACACAAGTTTATGCGCCAGTATCGACGGTTTACCCGTTCCTCGAATCGCTGATCAGGGAAGAGGGGCTGGCCCTGCGGCTGGTGGGAATGTCGCCTGTTCAGCAACAGGTGGAATTATACAGAAAGCTGCGTCACAAGTCGGAGGAAGCGGAGCAGTTCATTAAAACCTGTGCGGGTAATCCTGAGGCAGCTGTGTCATGCGTTGAAATTATGGCAATGCTCCGACAAGCAGGAACGATCTTCGGTGAATCCAGTGATGAAAAACTGGCTGCGATGATGGCCGTCTTTGCGGATGCACCCAAAGGCGATGTCATCGAAATCGGCTCTCTCATGGGTAAATCCGTTTCCGTGCTGCAATATCTCGCTCAGCGTTATAAAACAGGTTCGGTGCTGTCGGTGGACCCGCTCTCTCCGATAAGCGGCACGCAGCATGATTCGCCGTTGGTCCTGCGCAAGACGATTATGGAGTCCTGGGATTACGATGTTCTGCAGGAAGCAGTGATCGTAAATCTTTTGCCCACTGGCGGAGGCTGCTTCAATTACCTGCGCATGGAATCTGAATCCGCATTCGATGTCTATAAATCCAGCCGCACGCTGAGCACGCCGCATTTCGGCAGCGTTCCTTACACCGGGAGAATCGCGGTCATCCATATTGATGGCAATCACGACCTGAAGAATGTCAGCATGGATTGCCAGCAATGGCTCACCTTGCTCGTGCCAGGCGCATGGCTGATACTCGACGATTATATCTGGGCGCATGGAAAAGGCCCCTATATCGTCGGCAATGAATTGCTGGAAAAACAATGGGACAATATCGAACGCGCCTTCGTATGCGGTAAGGCGCTGTTCGTGAAGTTTAGATAGAGTCTTAGTACAATAAGGGAATACTCCCTTGACGATAAATTGAATCTCCTGTAGATTATATCCGCAACCACTGCGGAGATTCTATGCGCCATCAATTTTCTTCATCGCTAATCGCAACGCCTGAAGGCATTCTTTTAGATGGAATGCTTCTTCATAAATCTGCAGTCAGGCAACAATTATCATCTCGCGCAACGCGCTATATTGATCGTGCAGAAGAGTTACTAAAGCAGGTTGCTCCCGAAGATTGGGATGACTGCACACCCCATAATCCGAACGATGTTCCGGCCCTTGCAAAAGCACAGATGATGCTTGCACTCGCAAATCCTATTCTTCTGGATAAATACAGTTCCGATCAGTCCCGTGATTGGCATGGCAGATGGACAAGCGATGGGACAGATGCGTCAATAAACGCTGACCACACAGGAGAGGTCGCAGATAGTGGCATGATTATGAGCGATGCAGGTAGTAAACCTGATGTGAAGAGTGCAATTCGGGCATTACAAAATAACGCAAAATCCCATTCTCAAAGTAGGTGTGCAGAATATGTGAGAAGAGCTCTTAATCAAGGGGGCTTTGGAGTTGGATTGCCAGATAATAATGATGAAATAAAGCAGGCCAAAGATTATGGTCAACCTTTAGAAGATGCTGGCTTTGCTGCTGTAGCATCGACGAGCGATAGTCAAGGATGCAATCTATATCCTCTCCCGGGGTACACGCCGCAAGCAGGTGATGTGGCGATTATCCAAACCTATCCCGGGGGTAATGCCTCTGGGCATATGACAATGTATGATGGTAAGCAGTGGATATCAGATTTCAAACAAATTGATATGTGGGGAGGGAAAGGGCGACGTAGATATGCACCACCATATGTTATTTACCGCTATAAAAGCAAATAACGTCTACTGCTACATATTAAATTTCATACCATGCCAATAATTATCGCAATTGACACCGTCAACCTTCCAATATGGGCTTTCATATCGCATATGGTAAATGACTGTTGTAGACAGGGGAGCATGAGCAGACCAGGCAACCAGCACAACTGCTGAGTTTCGTTCGGTTACAGCAGTGTGATAGAAGTATGTAGGAGGGGAGTCTTGCGCGCATAGAATAGGATTAATATTTAAACCACATTCCTCACCCTCAAGGTATTTCCCGTTGCAGTTTGTTTTAAGGGCAGCATTTTGCATGGAAGTAACGGTATTGCGGTAAGCATCCGTAACAAATGAGGCAAAGCTGCGGGAAGGAGTTTGTGTTGGGCTTCCTGTAACATAAGCATAAAAATCATAACCTTTACCTCCCATGCTATCTGCAGTCTTGAGGATATGATCAAGAGCTTTTTCTGCTGCCGTTTGCGGGCGGTTAAAAACGATAGGATTGGATGCATCTGCGGAATAAAAGGGAAATAAGAATAAGATAATGATTAGGAGTAGTGGCATATCTTAATTCTTAAACGACTGAATCCCTGTTATCGCACGGCCTAATATGAGCGCGTGGATGTCATGCGTGCCTTCATAGGTATTCACGCTTTCAAGATTCTGCGAGTGGCGGATGACGTGATATTCATCGCAGACACCGTTCGCGCCATGCATGTCACGCGCAGTGCGGGCGATCTCCAGCGCCTTGCCGGTCGAGTTACGTTTGACAAGCGAGATCATTTCCGGCGCAGCCTTACCTTCATCGATCAGCCTGCCTACACGCAGCGCGCCCTGAAGGCCGAGTGAAATCTCTGTTGCCATGTCGGCAAGTTTCTTCTGGATAAGCTGGTTCGCCGCCAGCGGACGGCCGAACTGCTCACGCCCGAGCGTATAGTCGCGTGCGGCCTGATAGCAGAATTCCGCAGCGCCGAGCGCACCCCACGCAATGCCATAACGCGCTTTATTGAGGCAGCTGAACGGGCCGCCAAGCCCGGTGACGTTCAGGCGGTTACCTTCCGGTACGAACACGCTTTCCATCATGATATTGCCGGTCGCAGAAGCGCGCAGCGACATCTTGCCTTCAATCGGGTAAGTCTCTAATCCCTGCATACCGCGCTCAAGCACAAAGCCGCCAATGGTGCCATCCTTGATTTCCTTGTCGCCGTAGATCTTCGCCCAGACGACCATGACATCCGCAATCGGGGAATTCGTGATCCAGAGTTTGGAGCCACTGAGCCTGAACCCGTCCTGATGACGCGTGGCGCGTGTGAGCATGCCGCCCGGATCGGACCCGTGCGAGGGCTCTGTCAGGCCGAAACAGCCGATCAGTTCACCCGTGGCAAGCATTGGCAGAAAGCGCTGTTTCAACTCCTCACTGCCGAACGTATAGATCGGATGCATGACAAGGCTGGACTGCACAGAGAGCGCGGAGCGATAGCCGCTATCCACCCATTCCACTTCGCGAGCGATGAGCCCGTAACAAACATGGTTTACTCCGGCGCAGCCGTAACCTTCGATGGTAGAGCCGAGCAGTCCCTGTTTACCCATTTCGCGCATGATACCCGCGTCAAACTTTTCGTGACGGTTGGCTTCCACAATGCCGGGAAAAAGCGTATCGCGCGCAAAGCGGCGTGCTGTATCCTGAATGATGCGTTCTTCTTCGCTGAGCTGGTCTTCAAGGAGCAGCGGGTCCTGCCAGTGGAACGGATGTTTCATAGGACTATATTGATAATAGAGCCGCGATCCCAGTAGATGCCCTTGGAAAGGGCCGCAATGGCGCGGGTGACGAGTGAGTCGATCACTTCCTGGGCCGGAATGAAATTGCGAACAGGGCGGGGTGGGGGAAGAAGCTCGTGGCGCTCGAAGGAAGTAGTGGTATTGGGCTTATCCTGTGTGGTGACCTTGCGTTTAGTAGGTCTTGAAGAGGCAAAGCCGCCTATGCCTGTTGGGATGAACTCAGCCATGTTTAGGTCTCCCTTCCTGAATTCTTCGTTGCGGGTGGCATTTCCGACGGAGCGTATTTAATAAAGATACGGTCCGAAAGCCGCATATCCACGGATTGAATCGCCCGCTCCAGGATATGGTTCTTATTCTCCATATCCGCGAAATTCTTCCATGCGACGGTAGCATCCTTTTCCGGCAGTTTTAACTCTATGCCGTTCTTGAACCGGACATTCCAGCGCCGCTCGCCGATACGCAGCACGGCAGCGACATTCTTATAAAGCTGCGGTTCCTCCGCCAGCATGACAAACAGGTCATGTGTATGAGAGGGGGCATCATCGCCTACGATAAGCAGCAGGTTTTTATATTGTGCGGGATCGGCATATTCCATCACGACGCCGTCATCATCCACGAGGTGAAGGCTGCTATTATGCTGCCAGATTGCCACCGGCGCACGCTCCTCAATCTGCACATCAAGCTGGTTGGGCAGAATACGTGCAATCTGGACATGTTTAATATGGGGAATCGCTTCCAGTGCCTGCTTCATTTCCGGCAGCGAGATGGCGAGAATAGGGGTGCCGGAGGTAACATTCATGGCCTGGGTGATTTCGGCGACGGGCGTTGCAACGCGGCCCTGCAGATAAATGCTTTTCAGGCTGAAGCCCATTCCTGCTGTAACACCCCAGAATTTATGGGAAATATTATCCGCCAGCGCGGCTGCTTTATGGGTATGGCACAGCCACCACCCGCCGATGGAGAAAAACGTGAACAGGAAAATGAAAGACATCAGTAGGCAACGGCGTGAAGTAATCTTCCACCACTGGCGCACGGCGCGCTTGCGGTTGAGCTTCTGACTTTCTTTCTGCCGTTTTGTAAGCCTGCTCTGTTTCATACGTCCGGTTCTCTTAATCGCTCCCGCTTCGGCCTGCTGGCCTTCGCGATGAGCCTGACGCCTACGGCAGCTCAAAGACGCAGCCTGCTGACTGCGTGTCCTTTAACCGCCCATTCATCACTCTCCGAGCTTAGCCCCTTTGATCATCCGATCAACGAGTTCATTAAACCCTATTCCGGCGTAATTTGCAATCTCCGGCGATAAAGAAAGAGGGGTCATGCCGGGCTGCGAATTAAGCTCAAGAATATAGAATTTACCACTACCGCCGGGTGTATCGTCATAGCGGAAATCGGAACGTGTAAGGCCACGGCAACCCAAGGATTTATGCGCAGTTTCGGCCATCGCCATGACTTCCTCAAAGCGTTCTTTGGGTAGCGGCGCAGGGCAGATATGAACGGAACCGCCCGCCGTGTATTTATGATCGTAATCATAAAAACCGCTGGATGTTGTTATTTCGGTCACACCCAGCGCTTTTCCGTCCAGAACCGCAACAGTGATTTCTCGTCCTGGCACATATTTTTCGACCATCACGACATCGCCATAGCTCCAGTTTTCTTCGCTGAAGAAGAAATTATCTTTGTCATGCAGGATTTTGACGCCGACGCTTGAGCCTTCGTTGAATGGTTTAACCACGTAAGGCCGCGCCATGACGTCCTTACCGAACAGCTCGTGTTTATGGGCGACCAGGCTTTCAGCGACATTCAATCCTGCAGCGGCAAAGAGTTTCTTGGCCATGGGCTTATCCATCGCCAGTGCAGAAGCCAGCACGCCGGAATGAGTATAGGGGAGTTTCATCAGCTCCAGCATGCCCTGTACACAGCCATCTTCACCCCAGCGCCCATGAAGCGCATTGAACACAGCATCCGGTTTCGTGGATTGAAGCTGCGCATAAACATCGTCTTTAGCGTCAATGGCCGTGACCTTATAGCCAAGCTCTTCCAATGCCTTAATAATAGCCTTCCCAGAAACAAGGGAGACTTCACGTTCCGCGGACAGGCCGCCGAGTAATACTGCTATGTGATTCATAATAAACTACTTTATAGGGTTGCCGCTCGCCACCCATTCCAGGATGCCGCCTGCGAGGTTATAGATTTCCTGATCGGGAGCGTCTGCGAGCAATATATTGCCGGCGGTCTGGCTGCGCATACCGGAACGGCACTGCATTACGAGTTTCTTGCCCGTGTGGGCCGGAACCGTGCGGCGGGAAACATTGGAAAGCGGCAGCAAAAAGGCGCCGGGAATAACGCCGGTCGCATGTTCGGAAGGTTCGCGCACATCCACCAGCACGGCTTCCCCGCGTTCCATCCAGCCTTTTAGCGTCTGCGAGTCGATATTTTTAATTGGCATAATCGTCCTGTATGATAAAACTATCCTTCTGATTAATTGATTTTATGTTCCAAAGAAAGAGTAAAATGAGATCCGCAAAAGCAAAGCAAGAGACCGTAACGCGCGAAGAAGCCGAAGAAGCCGTCAGAACGCTGATCCGCTGGGCGGGGGACGATCCCGAGCGTGAAGGGCTGCTGGATACTCCGAAACGTGTCGCAAAAGCATACCGCGAATTCTTCGCTGGCTATGATGTGGATCCTTGCAAAATCCTGAGCCGTACCTTCAAGGAAGTGGAAGGGTATGACGAGATCGTCGTACTGCGCGATATTGAGTTCGAATCGCATTGCGAACATCATATGGTGCCGTTTACAGGCAAGGTCCATGTGGCCTATATGCCGGAGAATAAGGTCGTGGGCATCAGCAAGCTCGCAAGACTCGTGGATGCTTATGCTAAGAGATTGCAGATACAGGAAAAAATGACAGCGCAGATAGCCAATGCGCTCAATGATATCCTTCAGCCCAAAGGCGTGGCCGTGGTGATCGAGGCTGTGCATCAGTGCATGACATCGCGCGGCGTGCACAAGCGCGGATCGGTCATGCAGACCAGCCATATGCTCGGCCGTTTCCGCTCCGATGCCCGCACACGTCAGGAATTCTTCAGCCTCCTGCGCCGGGAGAGCTAAACGACACGCTAACTTATCGTCTTGTCATATTATTTTTTACTGTGCCAAGGGTAAAAGAGAAGCAAAACGTAAAGCATTATGAGAACCCTATTTGGCGATACCGCAAAATCCGCACCGCTTGCCGATCAGTTGCGCCCCGAGTCCTTTGCCGACGTAGTGGGGCAGGAGCATCTGACGGGCGAGGACGGTCCCATTGGCCGTATGCTGAAGTCGCATCAGTTTGCCTCTATTATCCTCTGGGGACCGCCGGGCTGTGGCAAGACGACAATTGCGCGCCTGCTGTCCGCTGCAAGCGGCTATGAGATGGAAACCGTCTCTGCAGTGGCAAGCGGCGTAGTGGAGCTAAAGAAATTATTTGAGAAAGCTTCCATAAGGCTGCAGGACGGCGTGCGAACGATGCTGTTCGTCGACGAGATCCACCGTTTCAACCGCGCCCAGCAGGATGTATTCTTGCCTTATGTGGAAAACGGTACGATCCTGCTGGTTGGCGCAACAACGGAAAATCCCTCCTTCGAGCTGAACAGCGCGCTTTTGTCCCGCTGCCGCGTGCTCGTGCTCAAGCGCCTCGGAGAAGAGGCCATGCACCGCCTGCTGGATCGCGCTGAGCAATATAAGAACCAAAAACTCCAACTGAGCGAAGAAGGGTTTATCACGCTCTGTGCGATGGCGGATGGTGACGGAAGATATTTTCTGAACCTACTGGAAGAATTATTTGCGATTAATAGCGCTGAACCGCTGACGCCGGAATCTTTAACGGCCTTGTTGCAGCAGCGTCCGCCCGTTTATGACAAGCATCAGGAAAGCCATTATAATCTGATAAGCGCATTGCATAAATCCCTGCGCGGCTCGGATGTGGATGCGGCGCTATACTGGCTGCATCGTATGCTGGCAGGCGGGGAAGCACCGCTTTACATTATCCGCCGCCTTGTGCGCTTCGCAGTGGAAGATATCGGCATGGCCGATCCGCAGGCCGTGCAGCAGGCGCTTGCAGCAAAGGATGCTTATGATTTTCTCGGCTCTCCGGAAGGGGAACTCGCCATTGTGCAGTCGGTGATCTATCTCGCTACCGCTCCCAAATCCAACGCGGCCTATATGGCGCATAAAATGGCGGGCAAAGATGCGCAGCAGTATGGCTCTCTCATGCCGCCCATGCACATATTGAACGCGCCGACGAAGCTGATGAAGGATATCGGTTACGGCAAGGATTACCATTACGACCATAATGAAAAAGATGCATTCTCCGGCCAGAATTATTTTCCGGATAACATGCAGCGTGCAACGTATTATCACCCCGTAGAACGCGGCTTTGAGCGTGAAATCATCAAACGTCTGGAATACTGGAACAAGAAAAGGGCAGAGCGAAATGACCATTAAAAAACCGCAATCGCTGGAAGAATTCAAACGGCATCGCAAGCCGCCGCGCAATATCAACAAGGCATTTGCAGACAGCCTGAGCAAAACAGACCGGTTCGCCGTCTTCATCACCGACCATATCGGTACGTTTGGTTTTTTCTGCATGATCTTTACGTGGACCGTCTGCTGGCTGAGCTGGAACCTGCTCGCACCGCCGAAGCTGCAGTTTGATCCGCCGATGGGGTTTGTGTTGTGGCTGTTTATTTCCAATGTCATCCAGATATTGCTGATGCCGCTTCTTATGGTCGGCCAGAATCTGCAGGGTGCGCGCTCGGAAATCAGGGCGGAAAACGATCTGGAGATCAATGTCAAGGCTGAGCAGGAAATTGAAGTGATACTGAATCACCTCGAATACCAGAACTCCATCCTGATCGCGATGATGCAGAAAATGGGCGTAAGCCTTGAAGAGCTGAAGGCAGGCAAGGAATAAAATGGCAGCTGAAGGCGAACACAAAGACATAGAAACACCGGGAGCCATGCATGTTTTGGGTGTTTGCTCGCAAAGCGAGGTCAAAACCCGTGCCATAGGCCAGTTCTGTACAGGCCATGGCGTTAGCCAGGATAATGTCTTTTATATTAAGAGAAGCACACCGCCTCAACCTCCGGCATCGAATGATCCGGAATACGAAACAAAAAGAGGCGAGTATACAGCGGCACTGGCTACATGGAAGCGAGGACTGGCAGAAGAGCAGGCGCAGGAACATGAGAAGCTTGCGCAGGCTGAGAATGCAAGAAAGAATGGTGATGTAGCGGTAATATATTGTCTCAATACCAATGCCATTACGGTCGATGCACAGGGGCTGGACCAGCAGCCGACGGCTGTAAAGACGGA
Source organism: Rickettsiales bacterium (assembly GCA_035765535.1). NCBI lineage: Bacteria > Pseudomonadati > Pseudomonadota > Alphaproteobacteria > Rickettsiales > Rickettsiales bacterium. Next base: position 108,566 of record DASTXE010000001.1, read on the forward strand.
CAGGTTATCGCATATGCAGATTTCCAAATTCATGCCCGACGCGCAGGAGTTTGAGCAGCTTGTCATCGGCATGCAGTATGCCGGTGCGCGTACAGCGGCATTCCAGAAAATCGTGAGACAGCTTGATACGCATGGTGTGCCCCTGGAAGAGCATGCGGGTACGATCTATGCGATAGAAAGCATCGGCGAAGTAGACCGGATAGGAAAAGAGCCTTCCTTGCTGGATGCGACGACGGCATTAAGGGATATTGCCTGTATCGCAGTACACGATGCCGATACCGGCGCCACAGTGCGGGGAAGCTCCGATGCGCTGGTTTTGCCGGAGGAAGCAAAAAGATTAGTTTACGATGGCAAAGGGGAAGTCACAATCGGGCAAGCTATGACCAAACTGTTTTGCAGGCAGGATGACAAGCTTATTCCCTTGGTTGCACCGGAACACCATCAGGACCCCCACCGGGATATGAGCACCGAAGGTAACGACAGGAAGTCCGTCATCGCCAGAACGATCAATGAAGTGATCGGAGAGGGTGATATGAATGCAGTCAGGGCGGCCATTAACGCTAAAAATGGCGAGATTGAGGTATCTTCAAACAACCTGCCTTTGAACGATGAATACCAGCAGCGGCTGGAAGGGTATCGTGAACTGGTGCGTGAGTTTCAGGGGCGATTGGCACAGGAATATAGTCAGCAGCAGGAAGGTCCCGCAGGAGGGTTTGCCTCAAGATTTACAGGGCGTGAACAGCCGGGAAGGACATCACCAGGCGGAAGGTAGTAGTATATGACGCTCCCATCTAGTCAGATAGCGCCGCTGATAGAGGCGCATCTAAAAAAGCAGCTACACAATAAACTGCTCTCGGCTTTCAGCGCTGGCGTACAGATTATAATAAAAACCGTTCATTTTCATCAGCTCGTCATGCGAGCCGGATTCTGTAATCCTGCCCTGATCGAGCACATAAATGATATCGGCATTCCGGATGGTGGAAAGACGATGCGCGACCACGAGCGTGGTGCGGTTATGCATGAGTTTTTCCAATGCTTCCTGTACGATGCGCTCGGAAGTATTGTCGAGTGCCGAGGTCGCCTCATCCAGCAGAAGGATAGGGGCATTCTTGACCATGGCGCGGGCAATGGCGAGGCGCTGGCGCTGGCCTCCTGAAAGTTTAACGCCGTGCGGGCCAATCATCGTGTCATATCCTTGCGGCAGTTCCCGGATGAAGTCATCGGCAGCGGCCATTTTCGCGGCCTGTACGATTTCATCATCGCTGGCATCAAGACGGCCGTAAGCAATATTCGCGCGTACCGTAGCGTCAAACAGGACGATTTCCTGGCTGACCAGAGACATCGCGTTGCGCAGCGAGGAAAGCGTCACGTCACGAATATCCTGATTGTCTACCGTGATCATGCCACGATTCAGGTCGTAAAAGCGCAGCAGGAGATTAATCATCGTGGACTTGCCGCTGCCCGATGCTCCCACCAGTGCAACCGTTTTTCCTGATGGCACATCCAGCGTGATGTCATTAATCGCACAGACTTCCGGTGAATAGTTAAAGGAGGCATTTTCAAATCGTATTGCCCCGCCGCTCACTTTCAGCATCTCCGCTTCGGGTGCATCGGAAATATGCGGTTTCATATCCAGTACGGCAAATAACCGATCCGCAGCCGCCATACCTTCCTGCAGGGAATTGTTCAATGTCGCAAGCGTCTTGGCTGGCTTATACGCCATGAGCATGGCGGTGATGAACAGCGAGAATGTGCCGGGGGTGGTGGTGCCGTGCAACACGTTGTAGCCGCCATACCAGATCACAAAAGCCATGGTGACGCTGGTGAGCATTCCCATGATAGGCGAGGCAAGCGCCTGCACGCGGGAGCTACGGAAATATAAGGAATAGAGGTTTTCGATAATGGCATTGGCGCGGCTGATTTCATAATCTTCACGGCCATAGGCTTTCACCATGCGCACGCCCTGGAAAGTCTCGTCCAACTGGGCGGCGAAATGGCCGAGCTGCTGCTGGGTCGAGTCAGATAGTTTGCGCATTCTGCGCCCCAGCCGGATAATGGGCAGTATCGCGATGGGAAACGCCACGAATGCGATAAGTGCAAGCTGGAAATCCTGGTAAAACATTAACCCGATCAGGAAGAGCATGCTAAAAAAATCTCTCGCAATGCCGGTTAGCACCGTGGAAACCGCATTACGCATGAGCATGATGTCATTCGTAAAGCGCGAGATTAGCCTGCCTGATGCCTGGTCATGAAATACCGCCAGATCTGCCTTCATAAGATGGGCAAATAAATCGATCTGCATATCGGAAATAATACGCTGGCCGACATTGCGCATGATTAGTGTTTGCCCGTAGGTTGCCATCGCGTTTATCACCCCGACCAGGAACACGGCGATGGGTATGTAAAGCAGCATTCTTTCATCTTTTTTGATGAACAGATCATCCAGCATCGGTTTCATCAGATACGCGTTGGTGGCGTTGGTTCCGGCAACGACCAGCATGCAGATAATGGCAATGATGATGAACGTGCGGTGCCCGGCGATATATTGCCTCACCAGGCGTTTTAACAGCGGAACGGTTTGATAACTGTTGGAATAGTTAAACATTTGCTGTAGTTAATAACCTATTTTTCATGAATTACCAGAAAATTGCAAAAAATGAACACAACTATATTGCCTCCGTTGCGCGATGTCATCAAACGTTACGAACTGGCGGCGAAAAAATCACTCGGTCAGCATTTCCTGCTCGATACGAATATTACGGACAAAATCGTCCGCGAAAGCGGTGACTTAACCGGACTTAACGTGATCGAGATTGGTCCCGGTCCTGGCGGGTTGACGCGTTCCTTGCTCAAAAGCGGAGCGCAGAGGGTTTATGCCGTGGAAAAAGACGAGCGTTGTGTCGGCGCACTGCAGGAGTTGAAGACGGTCTACGGCGACCGGCTTACGATAGTGCAGGCGGATGCATTAAAAGTCTCGCTGGTGGAAAACGTGCCAGCTCCCCGGGCGATTGTGGCGAACCTGCCATACAATGTGGGGACCCAGTTGTTGCTGAACTGGCTGGACGATGTGGCGGCTGACCCTGCCGCTTACACTCACATGACCCTGATGTTCCAGAAGGAAGTGGCTATGCGGCTGGCGGCGGAGCCGAACAGCAAGCAATATGGAAGATTATCTGTCATGGTGCAGTGGCTGTGCGATGTGTATGACTGTTTCGATCTGCCCGCGGGCGCTTTCACTCCGCCGCCGAAAGTGGATTCCACTGTCGTGCAGGTGACACCGCTCAAAAAGCCGCGCTACCCGGTAGATCGCAAAGCACTGGAAAAAACTCTTGCAGCGGCTTTCGGTAATCGCCGCAAGATGCTGCGCTCATCGCTCGGTACGTTAAGCAGTGATAGTGAGGGCTGGTTAAAGCGTTCCGGTATCGATCCCACAAGGCGTGCGGAAACATTAAGCGTAGAAGAATTCTGCAGACTAGCTTCTGTATTATAGTTTGTAGTGCTCACCCAGATAGGAGGATGACTGCATCTCAAACAAACGGGACGCGGTGCGCTGGAATTCAAAGCTGCCGTCACCCGAAGGATAAAGCTTATCCGGTGTTGCGGCGGCCGTGCAGATAAGCTTGGTGCGCGTGTCGTAGAGCGCGTCGATCAGTGTGACAAATCGCCTTGCTTCATTACGTTTTTCCGGTGAAAGCAGTGGAATATCGTGCAGAAACACGGTGTCAAAATGATGAGCGATTGCCAGATAATCCGCAGCGCCGAGCGGTTTGGCGCATAATTCCTCAAACGTGAAGCTTGCAACTTTGCCCGCGCTTTGCGCAACAACAACCTTGCGTCCCTGCACCTCCAGCACGGCTTCTTCACTAGGCATGCCATTGCTTAGGCTGGTGTAAATACGCTGCAGCTCCGATTCAGTTTCACGGTTAAGCGGTGTCAGGTAAACGGATTTCAGTGCCTTGATTTTTTGCATGCGGTAATCATGCGCAGAGGAAAGTTCCAATATCTCCATGCGCTCACGCACGAGCTTGACGAAATCCAGAAATTTCTCACGCTGCAATCCGCCCTGATAAAGTTCTTCCGGCGGGCGGTTGGAAGTAATCACAACGGTCACGCCCGCTTCCAGAAGCGCGGAAAAAAGTTTCTTGAGAATCATTGCGTCAGCGACATCCGTGACCTGAAACTCGTCCAGGCAGAGTAGGCGAGTCTTGGCGGCAATCTCAGCAGCGGCAATCTTTACTGGATTCTCGACATGCTGCTTACGCAGATTATGGATGCTCTGGTGAATAGAGATCATCAGCGAATGAAAATGGATGCGCTGTTTGGCGGAGAGCTTCACCGCACTGAAAAACATATCCATCAGCATGGATTTTCCGCGTCCCACCTCGCCCCAGATATAAATGCCAGGAGCAGCCTCTGGCTTTGAGGCAGGCAGAAGCTTGCCGATCAGACCACGTTTTTTCGGCGGGGTATGCAGTGTGGCAGCCAGGGTCTGCAGTTGTTCCATGACTTTCCGCTGCGCAGGGTCGGCGGTAATTCGTGCATCTTGAATGGATTGCTCGTAGAGCTTGATCAGGGAAGCGGCAGGGGGAGTCACTTAAAACCCGCTCACAAAGATCAGGCTGCACAGGTAACCGCTTCCGCTGGTATAGTAAGCAGAAGGCTGAGTGGCCGAAGTGGTGCAAGTGTAAGAGCCTTGCTTCTGCCAGCTTTGAATGGTGCCCGTGCCCGGATAGCCGTCATCGAATTTGGCATCAAGGTTATACGTTTCCGAAGCGGTTAATGCATTGCCTGTGGGAAGACTATTCGACGCATAACCGCCAAGCACGAATACATGGCCGAAATTATTAGGGTAATAATAACTCGTGCCGCCAGTCACAATACCGACCCATGTAACGCCGAACCCTGCACCGCGTATACGGCTGGCTGGAGCGTTTGTGCCGATCACGTGATCGAGCGAACCGGCACTGCCGGGGGAGCCGCTATAGCTACCGGGAATCAACTGCGCATCCGTCAGATGTTCCCAGAACAGCAGGTACTCGGCATTGGTGTTAATTTGCCCGTCACCGTTGCCGTCGCAGGTTTTAGGTGGCGTTAACGGAGCTGCATAGGTAGAAGGACAGGTGGTGCCAAGGCCCCAATAAGTATCGGCAGTGGCAAAGTCACCCGGCAGTGCACCGTATTTTTGTTGAAAGCTGGCAACGGCCTGGGCGTATTGCTGTTCATCCGCTACGGCGCTGTTAAGCTGGGCCTGGCGGATAAGCGAACGGCCTGCATAAATGCTGCCCACAAGCAGGCCGACAATGACAAGCACAATGGAAAGTTCCACCAGGGTAAAGCCGCGCTGCGAATAATCTGTTTTCATAACGCCTGCAATCAGATGAAATCGGAATCGTCCGAGGAAACAAGATCGTCGGCAGCCAGATCGTACACGTCGTCGGACGGAGTATCCAGATTGCCGCCTGTGTTGTTGTCATAATAATTATTGACGATTGTCTCCGTGGGGGCGCCGGAAAGGAAGCTGCTGCGTGAACCGCCACCGAAAAGTGAGTGCAGTGCACTGAATGCCATCTCACCTGCCAGGACGCCGGAGGCGGTGGTCATTACATTGTGCAGGAAACTGGAACCGGCGGCGGGAGCTGCTGTATAAGCTTGTGGTTGCGGTGCAGCGTAAGATTGCTGGTTCTGTGCCGATTGTCCCCAGGGGCCAAGGAACGAAGAGGAACGCTGCGGTTGTGCGTTCTGCTGCAGGCTGTTGATTTTCTGTTCCGCCTGTTTGAGGGCGATTTCATGGATCAAGGCCATCTGCGTCAGCAGGTAAAGCGCATCGGGGCGTGAGGCAAGCGCTCTTTGAATCATGGCATCCGCTTCCGGGTCGCGCTGCTGGGAAGGCGTGGCTGCAATCCTGCCGAGCAGATCGGCAAGCATTTGTTGTTCCTGAGGTGTCATGAAATAGACTCCGTTATGAATAAAACAGATATGCTTATATTCCCGTAAAGACGAGGCAAAGTCAACAAATCCATGGGCTCGGATCATACCGAAACTTTCCGGTTTAAGCGTTTGATATCTTCGGAACTTATCTATACTATCGATACGCATTAAAACAACATGGGAGAGAGATCATGGCACTCAAAGGAAAAAATGCGATCGTAACCGGCTCGACAAGCGGCATTGGCCTTGCCATTGCGCAGGTTCTGGCGGAGCATGGCTGCAACATCATGCTCAATGGGATGGGAGACAAGGCGGCTATTGATGCGCTGGTTGCAAACTTTCCGAAACAATACGGCGTCAAAACTTTTTACTCCGATGCCGATATGAGCAAACCCGCTGAAATACGCACCATGGTTGCCGATGCGGTGGCAAAGCTGGGTAGGGTGGATATTCTCGTGAACAATGCAGGCATTCAGTTCACCGCTCCTGTGGAAGAGTTCCCTGAAGATAAGTGGGACGCCATTATCTCCATTAATCTTTCAGCAGCCTTCCATGCGATTAAGGCAGCGGTTCCGGGGATGCGCGCGTCGAAGTTCGGTCGCATTGTCAATATCGCTTCCGCGCACGGGCTTGTAGCCTCCACGCACAAGGCGGCTTATGTGGCGGCGAAACACGGCATAGTGGGCCTCACCAAAGTTGTGGCGCTGGAGACGGCAGAATCCGGCATCACTTGCAATGCCATCTGCCCCGGCTGGGTGGATACACCGCTTGTGCAGAAGCAGATTGCCGACAAAGCCAAGCAGGGCAATATCTCTGTTGAACAGGCAACGGCAAACCTGCTGGGCGAAAAACAGCCCAACAAGAAGTTTATCAAACCTGAGAGCATTGGTGCGCTGATTGCTTTCCTGGCGGACGAACATGGCGATGCAATGACAGGTGAGATTTTGAGCATCGATGGCGGCTGGACAGCCCAGTAAATCAATAGCGGAGAGAGGGAAGCAAAGCTTTCCTCTCTTCTTTAATACCCCGTGGTAAACAGTAACGCACAGGTGTTGCCGGTTTGGGTGATATCATATACGGCGGAACCGGCGTTGGAAGAACTTGCACATGACATGCCAGCAGGTTTAACGGTCGAGATCACACCTGTTGCAGGGCGGCCGTCATCGTATTTAGTATCAATAGCGAGCGCTTCAGGTGAAGTGATCAGGCCTCCGGAAGGCCAGTTATTAGATTGATAACCTCCCAAAACGATCTGATGCCCCCAATTTCCGTCAAACCAGTAGGTGGCATTTTTCTGGATACCTAAAAAACCAATGCCATAACCGCCGCCTGATAACTTGCTTTCAGGGCAGTTCATGCCGACAATGTGATCCAGAGAGCCTGCGCTTCCGGGAGCGCCATTATAAAAACCCTGTATCATCTGCGCGTTAGCCAAATGATGCCAGACCAGAAACATTTCATAGTTAGCGCTGCCCCAAGCACCGGTAACACCGATTTCACCGTTTCCGTCGCCATTGCAAGTGGCAGTACCTGTAAGCGGGCTGGCATAGGTCGGTGGGCAAGCAGAAGAAGCGGTGCCCCAATAGCTCTGAGCATCGGCCATGTCACCGGGGAGTTCATTGTATTTCTGCTTAAAGCTGGCAATCGTGCTGATGTAGGTCTGCGCTGCCGTAACAGCACTATTGATCTGGGACTGGCGCACAAGCGCTTTGCCTGCGAATACGCCCCCAATCAGCATGCCGATCACGACAAGTACAATACTCATTTCCACGAGCGTAAAACCCGCTGCGCTGGTAGCATTTTGCTTATAAGGCGAACGTACTGGATGATCCTGTATAATCATCCATTAATGATAGGCAATGTGCGCCCAGGTTGCAACTACTATTAAGCCGCCAGATAAGCCTGTATCGCTCCATAATCCGGCAGTTTTTTCTGCGGCCCAAGCGTGGTAACGGTAATATTCCTGTGCGCAAGCAGGCGCTGCCCGGCGTGCATGATGTCATCTGCCGTAATAGCGTCGATCAGCGTAGTGATTTCTGCGGCCGTCCGGTAACGGCCATAGCACAAGATATGCCTGCCGATCCATTCCGCCACAGCCGAACTGCTTTCACGTGACATCAGAAGGCCGGATTTAATCTGGTTCTTGGCACGCTGCAGCTCATGCTCGCTGATACCCTGCTGCAGACGAAGCGCTTCAGCGCAGATAACTGGAATCATATCAGCTGCCTTGTCTTCGGAAGTGGCAGCGTAAATGCCTAGAAGCCCAGCATCGGAGTAGGAGGAAACGAAAGCCTGCACCGTATAGGCAAGGCCGCGCTTCTCACGCACTTCCTGGAAAAGGCGCGATGACATGCCGCCTCCCAGAATCGTCGCCATGAGCTGCCACGTATAATAATCGTTATCCAGAAAAGAAATCCCCTGGAAGCCGAGCATGAAATGCAACTGCTCGAGCTTGCGCTTTGTGCGCCGGTCGCCGCCTGTATAACGCCCCTGTGGCGCGGTGGCATGTGGCTTGGTGGAGATCGAAGAAAAATGCTCACCTGCCAGCTTCACAAATGCATCGTGATTGATATTACCCGCCGCTGTGATGACCATGCTGGAAGCATGGTAATGCTTGCCCATATAATGCATCAGGTCATCACTTTTATAACTGCTGACCTGCTCGGGAAGTCCGAGAATAGAGCGACCGATCGGCTGTTCCGCAAATGCTGCCGAGCTGAAATGATCGAACACCAGATCATCCGGCGTATCGTAATGCATGGCAATTTCCTGCAGGATCACCTGCCGCTCGCGCTCCAGCTCGTCCTTATCGAAAACGGAATGCTGCAATATATCGGCCAGCATGTCGACCGCGAGCGGCACGTCATTCTTCAAAACACGTGTGTAATAAACCGTATTTTCCATGGAAGTGTATGCGTTCATATTGCCGCCGACCATATCCATCTCTTCAGCGATATCGCGTGCGCTGCGGCGCTGCGTTCCCTTGAATGCCATATGTTCCAGCATATGCGAAATGCCGCCTTCATGGGTATTTTCAAAACGCGCGCCGACATCGACCGTCACTGCAACCGTGACGGATTCCATACCGGGAAGTGTTTCGGTTGCAACACGCAGACCGTTGGGGAGAGTGGAAAGCTGATAAGTCATGAGCGGCTCTCAATAGATTGCTTGATGGTGGCAAAATCATTGGCGACCACTTCAAGTCTTTCCTTCATATCCATAATACCGGCTACATGTTCCGGCAGAGCGGGATGAATGCCGGTAGCTTTCTTCACAGCATCCGGGAATTTAGCGGGATGCGCGGTCGCAAGCGTGACAACGGGTGAAACAGGAGAGGGGTTCAATTTCCTTGCCACAGCAACGCCGACGGCACTATGCGGATCAAGTAATTCGCCGGTTTCTTCCTGAACACTGCGGATAGTAGCAAGCGTCCGTTCGTCGTCACAGCTTTCAGCAGCGAACAGGCCACGCAGTTGCTGCAGAGCGGCAGGCGTTAGGGTAAAGCTGCGCTTCTCACGGAAATCCTGCATGATGCCAGCGATGGCCTTGCCGTCGCGTCCGTAAAGATCGAATAGCAGGCGCTCAAAATTGCTGGAAATCTGGATATCCATGCTTGGGCTCAGTGTCGGTGAAACGCCCGCCATATCATACGTTCCGGTTTTCAGGCAGCGCGCGAGAATATCGTTGCTGTTGGTCGCAATGATAAGCTTGCCGATCGGCAGGCCCATTTTATGGGCGATATAGCCTGCAAAAATATCCCCGAAATTACCCGTCGGCACGCAGAAACTGACCTGGCGCGCCGGAGCGCCCAGAGCAAGCCCTGCATAGAAATAATACACGACCTGCGCCAGAATACGTGCCCAGTTGATGGAATTAACGGCGGTGAGATGTTGTTTTTCCCTGAATGCCTGATCGGCAAACAAGGATTTAACGATATCCTGGCAATCGTCAAAAGTGCCTTTCACGGCAAGATTGAAGACATTGTCATCTGCAACCGTTGTCATCTGGCGGCGCTGCACATCCGAGACACGGCCATGCGGATGCAGGATGAAAATACGCATGTTCTTACGTCCACGGCAACCTTCAATCGCAGCTGATCCTGTATCGCCGGAAGTCGCACCGACGACAGTCAATTGCTTATGTTCTTTTTCCAGGAAATATTCCAGCACGCGTCCGAGAAACTGCAGCGCGAAATCTTTAAATGCCAGCGTCGGGCCATGAAACAACTCCAGCAGGAAGTCGTTATGGCCAAGCTGCTTGAGCGGAGCTATGGCCTTGTGGCGGAAGCCTGTATAAGACTCTTCGATAAGAGCAGCAAGGTCCTTGGAAGGAATGGAGTCACCGATAAAAGGCTGCATCACGCGCAGCGCCAGCTCCGTATAAGGTAGCGCCGCCATCTGCGTAAGCTCGTGCGGAGCGAAAACGGGAATGGAATCGGGTACATAAAGCCCCCCGTCGCTGGCAAGTCCGGCCATCACGACATCTTTAAACGACAAAACAGGGGCTTGTCCGCGCGTGGAAATGTAGTTAATCATGAGATATGAACGACTCGATCAAAATAGTGGTTACCGAAGCTTCCGACATTGGCGTAAGGTTGGATAAATGCCTCGCTGCGCGTTTGCCGGATTTTTCCCGCAGCCGTATACAGCAGCTTATCGAAACAGAGTGCGTAAAGGCTGAGGGCCGCACCATAACAGACTCGTCCCGTAAGGTCAAACAGGGGGATATATACGAAATCACCCTGTTGCCGCCTCAGGCAAGTGAGGTAAAAGCTAATCCGCTGGCGCTTGAGATTGTATATGAGGATGCCGACCTGCTGGTGATCAATAAGGCACCCGGCATGACCGTTCATCCCGCACCGGGCCATACGGAGGATACGCTGGTCAACGCCTTGCTCGCCCATTGCGGCGATTCGCTTTCCGGTATTGGGGGGGTAATGCGCCCGGGCATCGTCCATAGGATCGATAAGGACACGAGCGGACTGCTTGTGGTCGCCAAGCATGACACGGCGCACAGACATCTGGCGGCGCAATTGGCCGAACGCACGCTCAAGCGCCAGTATCTGGCCGTCGTGAAGGGAGTGCCGAAACCGCTTTCCGGCACGATTGAAGGCAATATTGCGCGTTCGCCCACCAACCGGAAGAAAATGGCTGTTGTTAAATCCGGCGGCAAACATGCCTTAACGCATTACAGGACGGAAGAAATACTGAAAGACAGCACACTCGTGCGCTGCATACTGGAAACCGGGCGCACGCACCAGATACGCGTACATATGACGCATATAGGCCATCCACTTATCGGCGATCCGGTATATGGTCGTGCGGGCAAGCAATTTGATTTTGACAGGCAGGCATTGCATGCGGAACAATTGACGCTGGTGCACCCGGTAAGCGGCAAGGTGATGGAATTTCATGCCCCATTGCCACAGGATATGTTAGACTTACTGGTATGTTTAAGAAGATAGATGAAGAGGATAGCGGATTATTCACTTCGCTATATAAATAATCCTGTAAAAATTGTAAAATGCGGTAATGAGCAGACAAGGCTTTACCCTTATAGAACTCAGCATCGTGCTGGTGGTTATCGGCCTGATTGTGGGCGGCATATTGACCGGGCGGGATCTGATCGAGGCCGCTTCCGTGCGTGCGCAGATGGCGCAACTGGATAAATACAACACGGCTGTACATACTTTTCAGGCAAAGTATGGTTATATACCGGGGGATATACCCGAGCCTATGGCCAGCAAATTCGGCTTTCAGACACGCGGTACGCTGGAAGGTCAGGGGGATGGCAATGGTGTGCTGGAGGCTAATTGCGGCGGTACGCCTCAATATAGAGGCGTAGGATGTAACGGTGAATTAGGCGTGTTCTGGGAAGATCTGAGCACGGCCGGGCTAATCGATGCCGGTATAAAAGGCCAGGACCAGATTGCCGGAAATTATCCGGCGACTTCCGGTGGCTCGGGCGGCATTATAGGAACATTAACGGCTTCTTCTTCTCCGCCTATTTCAGCCTGGCTTCCATTCGCAAAAATCGGCAGTGGTAATTACGTCTATGTATACAGCATGAACTATGAAAACTATTTCGCGGTATCGGCGGTGAGCCAGTTGAGCTGGGAAGTATTTTCGGCGGCAAGTCCCGGCATCACGGTGCAGCAGGCCTATAATATTGACAAAAAGCTGGATGACGGTTTGCCGCAATCCGGGCGCGTTATCGCCTGTTTTCTGAGCTATAACGTATTAAACAGTAACGATCCGATTTATGCGGCAGGAGCGGGTACCCAAGGAATGGGAGGCTATAGCGCTGCCTATGCATGGTGTACGCCGGATACGACAGCAGTCGCTGCGGCCAGTAAAAACTGTTTTGATAATGGCGGTGTAGGGGGAGGAACGCAAAAATATTCAACAGCGCAGAATGGCGGCACGCCCAATTGTGCTTTGTCCTTCAAGTTTCAATAATTTTAGAGCTGTTCCAATCGTGTCATATCCACTCCTAAAGCGTTCATGATGCCGCGCGCCTTGGTCATGGTTTCCTGCCATTCATTTTCTGGATCGGAGCCGGAGGTGATAGCGCCGCCGGTCTGAAATTCGAAACGGTTATCTTCAATGACGAGCGTGCGGATGACGACGGACAGATCGCATGAACCGTCACCGCCAAACCAGCCCAGCGCTCCGCTATAAACGCCGCGACGGATAGCTTCATGTTCCAGGCACCAGCGCATAGCGCTGATCTTCGGCGCGCCGGTCATGGAGCCGGGCGGAAAGCAGCTCCGGACGGCATCAAGCGTGGATATGTCAGCGCGTTTTTGCCCCGTGATGGTGGATGCCATATGGTGGAGCGTTGCATAAGAAGAGATTTCAAAAAGCCGTTCGACCTTGACGCTGCCCGGTACACAGCTGCGGGCAAGATCGTTGCGCATGAGATCCACGATCATGAGGTTCTCGGCTTTATCTTTTTCACTTGCGGCAAGTGCAGCGCGCGATGCCTCATCCTGTGTTTCATCGGCAAAACGCGGTGCTGTTCCCTTGATGGGGCGCGATTGCATATTTCCCTGATCGTCTACAGTCAGGAAACATTCCGGGCTGGAAGAAATAATGGTAGTATTCTCATGACGTATGAGAGCGCTGTAAGCGGCGGGACTTGCTTTGGCAAGCTGCAAAAATAAGGAGAATAAGTCAGGCTGCGTGCGGAATGTGCCGGTGAATTTACGTGTGATATTCGCCTGATAAAAATCACCGCGCGCGATGGCATCTTTCGTACTGCGGATGATTTCCAGATAGCGTTGCCGCTGCATGGATGAAGTAAGCGACTGTACCTCAGAAAAAACGGGGGAGGGGGGAGCAAAATCATCCCACGGCGGCAATGTTATTTCCGGCAAACGATAAGCGGTAACGGTTTGATCACGATGGTCGAATGCCAGCACAAGGCCGAACCGGGTAAAGCGAAGACCGGGTAAAGTAATATAGCTTTTATGTTCTGCTGGCAGCACCTCAATATCGTGCAGCAGCTCATAGCCTAAATAGCCGAACCAGAGATTGTCGAATCGGCCGCAATCAGAGCCCAGCCTGTCAGCAAGGGAAGAAAAATGTTCGCCTGAAACGGTTTCCAGCGGATGGAGCGCAAGAAAAGAATAACGTCCTGTGGGCGCTGTCTGCTGGCCGGAATAAAGCAGCGCGAAGCATTGCTCCTGTTTTGCCAGTGCATGAGCGGCGGAAACCGGATCTCTCCAGGGCAGCGATTCCTTAATGAATGTACGCATACCCGTTAGAAAACAGTTTCCGCTCGCTCCTTGCAACCTTTATTTTGCAGGCTGGCTTGGCACCGGTGCAGCGGTTTCCGGCTTGGCTGGAGCCGGTTCCGCTTTCGGCTGCGGCGTGGCGGCAGGCGCTGCAGGAGCCGGCGTTGCCGTACCAGCATTCGGTGCTGTCGGTTCCACATGCTGCAGATTCTGGCCTACATTGACGCCGAACAGGCCGATCACTTCCATCGGTTGCTTGCCGCTGACGGTAACCTTGTTGGTGGAGTCGGAAACGAGCTTCACGTCAATGTCTTTGGCAGTTTTATCGGTCGGCTGCTCGCTGATTGCATGCAGGAACTGCTTCACGCCTTCCACCAGCTGCGGGGTGACATAATGCACCTGACCCGGACGCCCTGGCGCCATTGCATCGTCGATATTGATGCTGTAACCGCCGATATCGTCAACAAGCGTATCGCAGGAGACGCAGGTAATTGTGATATCTCCCACTGGCATTGTCGGTGCGGAACTGAACGTGCCGCTTCCCTTAAGCTTAAGGCCGCCTTTTTCGCTCAGGAGGTCGAGATTGTTAATATCCAGCTTTTTCACATCCACAATGTTACCGTTCTTGCTGCCCGTAACCTGCAGATCGGCATCGAGCCGCATTTTACCCGCGTTATGCAGCTTGGGAACGAGGGCATTTGCCAGCACTTCCGGCTTAACGCCAGGCGGAAGGCTTTGAATGATTCCGGGTTGCATTGGATTTTTGCCCGCCTCGCCCAGCATGAGCGTCAGCTGTTTGGTCATAAGGTCTTCATACTGGCTCGTGACCGTTAAATTCGAATGAAGATTGAGTGCGGTATGACGTTCATCATTCTGAATGCTGCTATTGAAATGCGCCTCGTTATTAGCATCATAAAGAGCGTTCTTGGAGTTCAGCGCCTGCACGTCCAGTTTAACAGTGGCGGTGGGGTCGAGCAGATCCTGCTGGTTCAACGGACCTTCATAAGTAGCATCGATCAGGCTGTTCTGTTCACCCAGCTGAGAGACTTCCACATGGGCCGAGCGCTGCGCTTGCGGAACATTCGTCAAATCATAAAAGAGCGGCAGAAGATAGGTGTTGGCGAACTCGTCATATGCCGGAGTTGCTTTGACATTGCGTAAATCGGAGTGAAGCGTGATATGCTTATTTTTCTGGTCCATCGGCTCGCTGGTGAGGGTGAGCTCTATACCGTCAACCGTGGAAAGCGTCTGTGCGGAATCGGCGTATTTCGTAACGGCTCCTTTCATGTCGCAGTCGATTGAGCGGAAGGAATCGAAAAAAGCCTCGGGGCCCGAAAACGCTTCAGAAATGCTTTGCGGCACACGGTCAGCATGGTTGATGGCCAAATGGCATTCCGTAGGGGAGGAAAGTGTGGTTACGAGAGCTTCGTGCGCTTTGCCATTGATACTCGGAACAAGGGTCATATCGCCCGACAGAGTAGCAGTAAAGCGATCGTACATCATATTGGTCGACAGTGAAATCTTGTCGCTATAGGTAACCTGCAGACGGGCATCATCCTTGCTTTCAGGAATGGCAGATGCGTCCTTGCTCATGCGGCTGGCAACATCATGCGCGATGGAGGAAAGCGGAAGCTCGATAACCGGCTTGGCGATATCAAGGCGGATCAGGAAGGGAAAACCGGACGTGGTCACGGATTCGTAGCGCAGGAAGGTAATATCCTTATTCAGCGCTCTGATCTGCTCATTAGCCTGTGCAACGGACTGTTCAAAATTGGCTTTCAGCACGTTCGCCTGTTGGGTCCAATAATAAGTGTAGGCCCCACCGGCCACGATGGTGGTAAGAATCAGTGCAGCAGTAAGTTTACGCATGGCTACCTTCCAAAATTAAATTCGGGGAAGGCAATATAGCATCGCGGCTTATTAGGGCAAGCACATAAAGTTTCGCGCGGGCCGTTAAGGCTTTGCCCGTTGCTTCTTTTCCTCTATGCCGGAAGTGCCTTCGCGGGCGGAGAGTTCGGCGGCAACATCCTCAGGCGTGACACCATGCTGTGCCCAAAGCACTGACAGGTGAAACAGCAGGTCAGCGCTTTCGCTGATAATTTCATGCTGATCGCCTCCGGCAGCGGCCAGAACGACTTCCGTTGCTTCCTCACCGACCTTCTGGGCGATCTTCTTGGAGCCTTTGGCAAAGAGGCTCGCCGCATAAGACGATTGCGGATCGGCGCCTTTGCGCTCGCTGATGGTCTGGTAGAGCCGGTTTAACACGGTAAGCATAATCTCTCCTGATTACTGAGGCGGTGGAGTCAACTGGGGTGCAGCAGCCGGTGCCGGAGCAGTGGTGATGGTCGTTGTGACAGTGGTTGTAACCGGACCGCCGATCACATGCTGGCCGTTGATGTTGGTACCGTTCCCGCTGACGGAAGAATTAACCGTTGTAAGGGGAAGGCCGGGCTGGGGCGGTAGATAGCAAAGGACTGTCGGAGGAGTGCGCGGGGTACAGGGAGGAATGCGTGCGCCATTGGGCCCGAAAGGATTATTGGTGATGTTCTTCGTGTTGCTGACATTGCTGGTGCTGTTATTCACGGTGTTATTGGCCGCATTGTTATACGTATTTGCAGTCTGATTGGCCGCCGGATGCCCCGCCGTCGTATAGCGGTTATTGGTGGTATTATAGTAATTATTGCCAGGCTGCGGCTGCGCCGAAGAAGAGCCTGTATAGGTATTATTGGTCGTATAATTATTGACAGGCTGAGCCCCCGCCGCTTCTTTCGCTGGTGTCGCGCTGTAGTGATTGGTGGTGTAATTATTAGTCACGGGTTGAGCCGCTGCGCCAGTCTGGGGTGTGCTATAGCGGTTATAGTAATTATTGACCGTTGGAGCTGCGGATGTCCTCGCACTGACGCCAGCGTTCACACCGGCACTGCTTCCCCCTTGGGGGGCAGCATAATTATTGCTCGTTGCATAATGATTGTTGACGGTGTTTGCACCGGATGCAGGGTGAGCAGGGTTATATGTGTTATAATTATTGGTCACATTCTGCGGTTGGGCACCGGCAGCGGCACCTCTGGCGTTGTTGTAAGTGTTGTAAGAGTTATAGGTGGGCTGCGCCGCAGTTCCGGCTGCTGCATGTCCGGCATTATACGTATTGTAATTATTCGTGCTGTTGCTGACATTTGGCTGTGCGGCAGCACCTTTGGCAGCGCTGTAATTATTGTAATAATTATTTGTCGGTTGCTTGTCACTTGCGGTAGGTACGGCACCACGCGCGGCGTTATATGAATTATACGTATTATTGCTGATATTCTGCGGTTGCTTCGCTACTGCAGGACTCGTGTTATAATTATTGGTCGTGCTGTAATTTTGTGCGGCTGCTGCGGATTGCGGCTGTGCGGCAGCATAATGATTCGTCGTATTATTATAGTAATTTGTAACCGGTGCCTGCGGTAGTCCTGTGGAAGCGGAAACAGCAGCGCTGTGACCGGTGCTTCCGCCACTATTATAGGTATTGCTGTAATTATTGGTGCTGTTGCTGACATTGTTCGGCTGAGCGGCAGCGCCTTTGGCAGCGCTGTAATTACTATAATAATTATTCGTCGGCGGTTTTTCGGTCGCGCTGGAGGTGGAACTGCGTGCAGCATTATACGAGTTATAGGTATTGCTGATATTCTGCGGCTGTTTTGCGGCAGCAGGGCTCGTATTATAGCTGTTGCTCGTGCTGTAATTATTCGTAACAGCCTGTGCTGCTTTCTCGGTTTGGGGCGGCGCGCTACTGTAATGATTAGTGGTATAATTGTTGGTCACAGGCGGCTGTGCGGCGCTGTAGTGGTTAGAGTAGCTTGTAGCGGGTGTCTGAGGCAGGCCAGCAGAAACAGCGGCGCTATGGCTGGTGCTGCCGCTATTATTATAAGTATTGCTGTAGCTACTGGTATTGTTACTGACGTTTGGCTGCTGAGCAGTACCTTTGGCAGTGCTGTAATTATTGTAATAATTATTTGTCGGCGGTTTTTCAACCGCGCTGGAAGCGGTACCGCGTGCGGCATTATACGAGTTATAGGTATTGTTGATGTTCTGTGGCTGCCGGGCGGCTGCCGGGCTCGTATTGTAGTTGTTTGTCGTGCTGTAATTCTGTGCTGCAGCAGCAGGTTGCGGCTGAGCGGCGGCGTAATGATTGGTCGTATTATAATAATTCGCAACCGGTGCCTGCGGCATGCCTCCAGAGACTGCAGCGCTATGACCAGTATTACTACCGTTATTATAGGTATTATTATAGCTGTTAGTGCTGTTGCTCACGTTCTGCGGCTGTCTGGCAGCGGCCGGGCTTGAATTGTAGGTGTTAGTCGTATTGTAATTCTGTGCGGCGGCAGCAGATTGCGGCTGAGCGGCGGCGTAATGATTGGTCGTATTATAATAATTCGCAACCGGTGCCTGCGGCATGTTAGCGGAAACAGCAGCGCTGTGGCCGGTGCCTCCATTATTATAGGTGTTATTATAATTACTCGTGCTGTTGCTGACATTTTGCGGTTGAGCAGCAGCGCCTTTGGCGGCGGTATAATTATTATAATAATTGCTGGTAGGCTGTTGCCCACCTGCACCGGCGGCTGCATTGCGGGCAGTATTGTAGGAATTATAGGTATTACTGATATTCTGCGGCTGCTTTGCAGCGGAGGCAGGGGCTGCGTAATTATTATTCGTCGTATAATTGTTACTGACCGGCTGTGCGGCTGCAGCTGCCTGCGGTTGTGCTGCGGCATAATGATTGGTGGTGTAGTTATTGGCCACATTCTGCGGCTGAGTGGTAGCGCCTTTCGCAGATGTATAATTATTATAATAGCTGTTGGAAGGCTGCTGTTGTTGTGTGCCAGCAGCATTCTGTGCTTGCTGAGTAGCGCCCTGCGCTGCACCATAGCGATTATAATAATTATTGACCGTTTGCGGCTGTGCATTGGGCTGAGCGGCAGCGGCTGTCGTGGTGGCGTTAGTCGTATTATAATTGTTGGTAACAGGTTGAGCGCCCGCTGCGGTCTGTTGTTGCGGTGTGGTATAGCGGTTGTAATAAGTATTGTTGACGGTTTGCGGCTGCTGTTTCGCCGCTGCTGCCTGTTGTGCGGTCGTATAATTATTGGTGGTGTTGTTAACCGGCTGTGCTCCTGCTGCTGCGGTCTGCTGCTGCGGAGTGGTGTAACGGTTATAGTAATTAGTGGTATTCTGCGGCTGTTGCTGGGCTTCTTTCGCCGGAGCAGCCTGCGTGGTATTATTCGTGGTGGTGTAGTTATTGACCGGTTGCGCCTTTTGCTGCTCAGCAGAGGCCATATTGTAATGGTTTGTCGTGTAATAATTATTGACCACAGGCTGCTGCTGTTGCTGCGCCTGTGTCTGTTCGGCAGCGGCCGTGTTATAAGTGTTGGTGGTATTATTATAGACATTGCCGGGTTTTGCAGCCTGCGCAGTCTGAGTTGCCGGAGGCGGCATGAGGCTTGGAGCGCCTGCCACCTGCGTAGTAGGTTGCGGACAGCCGCTGATACGCCAGCCGCGGTCTTTCATACAGCTGCAGAAACTATCGAATGCCGCGCCGTTCTTAGGCGCTGCGCCCGCCTCATATGCGAAATCATCGCCGAAATATTTTCCGACGATGCCTTCCGCCTGGTCATGGCACGTATCGCGGTCGCCGACATAGCCTAACTGTACGGAAGTCGTGTCCTTGCAGGAGGACAGGACCAATAGTGCAATAGCCAGCGCGTATGAAACAGCGTACTTCACAAGAGCGAGATCCAAATTAAATACTGCGCGGAATACCCAAACTCCCGCCACCTGCCGTACAGGGGGCCTCCTGGCCGGGCGGCATATTAACCAATTACGGCTGATTTTGCAACGCCGCATCGCGTAAAAAGCTGGTCACAGTAGTTGACTAAATTACTTGGGTATAATAGAATTAATGCCTCAAAAGGAATAGGGTAATGGAAAATAAGACAAATTTAAAGCTACCGATCTATCTGGATTACCAGGCTACAACGCCCATGGATAGCCGCGTTGTTGCCAGCATGATGCCTTATTTTACTGAAAAATTCGGTAATCCGCATTCGCGCAGCCATGCTTTCGGCTGGGAAGCGGAAGAGGCGGTGGATATTGCGCGCAGGCATGTAGCGTCGCTGATCAACACCAGCGAAAAGGAAATCATTTTTACTTCCGGCGCGACCGAATCCAACAATATCGCCATCAAAGGCGTTGCTCGCTTCAATAAAGATCAGAAAAATCATATTATTACGGTAGTTACGGAGCATAAATGCGTGCTCGACTCCTGCCGCCAGCTGGAACAGGAAGGTTTTGAAGTCACG
The DNA here is from genome assembly GCA_035765535.1 of Rickettsiales bacterium. Taxonomy (NCBI): domain Bacteria; kingdom Pseudomonadati; phylum Pseudomonadota; class Alphaproteobacteria; order Rickettsiales; species Rickettsiales bacterium. The sequence continues at coordinate 128,564 of DASTXE010000001.1, forward strand.
TATCTGCCAGTGCAGAAGAACGGCATTATCGACCTGAACGTCCTGCGCGCTGCGATTAAGGATACCACTTCGCTTGTGTCCGTGATGGCTGTCAATAATGAGATCGGCGTGATCCAGCCGCTCAAGGAAATTGGTGCGATCTGTCGTGAAAAAGGCGTGTTTTTCCATACGGATGCAGCGCAGGGCTACGGAAAGATTCCGCTCGACGTGGAAGCGATGAATATCGACCTGATGAGCATCTCCGGCCATAAGATTTACGGCCCCAAAGGCGTCGGTGCGCTGTATGTGCGCCGCCGTCCGCGCGTAAGGCTCGAGCCGATCATCAGCGGCGGCGGACAGGAACGCGGCATGCGTTCGGGTACGCTCGCAACGCCGCTCTGTGTTGGTCTCGGTGAAGCCGCTCGCATCGCGCAGCTTGAAATGGGCAAGGATAACGAACATATCCGCCGCCTAAGCAATAAGTTCCTGAAAGCGATCATGGATTCGATTCCGGATGTCTATCTCAACGGCGACCGCGAACAGCGCTATCCCGGCAATATCAATCTGAGCTTTGCCTATATCGAAGGCGAATCCATGATCATGTCGATCAGGGATCTGGCCGTATCTTCCGGTTCGGCCTGTACGTCTGCCTCGCTTGAACCGTCCTACGTGCTGCGTGCGCTGGGTGTGAATGAAGAGATGGCGCATACCTCGATCCGTTTCGGCATCGGCCGCTTCACGACGGAAGAAGAGATTGATTATGCGATCGAAACCGTTAGAAACAGCATTAACCGCCTGCGTGAAATGAGCCCGTTATGGGAAATGGTGCAGGAAGGTGTGGATATCAGCAAAATCGAGTGGGCAGGCCACTAAAGGAGAAGTGTTATGGCATACAGTGAAAAAGTAATCGATCATTATGAAAACCCGCGAAACGTGGGTTCTCTGGACAAGAACGACGACAGCGTAGGCACCGGCCTGGTGGGCGCGCCTGCCTGCGGCGACGTGATGAAACTGCAGATCAAGGTGAGCGAAGAAGGCATTATTGAAGATGCAAAATTCAAAACCTTCGGCTGCGGTTCGGCGATTGCTTCCAGCTCGCTCGTAACCGAGTGGGTGAAAGGCAAATCCATCGACGAAGCGCTGGAATTGAAGAACAGCCAGATCGCGGAACATCTCGCATTGCCGCCGGTAAAGATTCATTGCTCCGTACTTGCGGAAGATGCGATCAAGGCTGCCATTGCGGACTATCGCAAGAAACATGCTGCTTAAAAACTTATAACTATGAAAAGCCCGATCACGATAACCCCCGCCGCATCCGAGCGCATTATGGCGCTGCTGGCCGCGCGCGGCAAGCCGTCCGCCGGTATCAAGATCGGTGTGCGCACGAAGGGGTGCTCCGGGCTTTCCTATACGGTGGAATATGCCGATACGATCGAGAAATTCGACGAAGTGGTGGATGCAGGCGAATTCAAGGTGCTGATCGACCCCAAGGCGGTGCTCTTCCTGATCGGGACGGAAATGGATTATGTCGAGGAAAAGCTGAAAACCGGTTTTACCTTCCGCAACCCTAACGAAAAAGGTCGGTGCGGCTGCGGCGAATCGTTCCACGTGTGATACGGGCAGTTACAGTGGAGGATGGCCATCATTTACAGGATTACTTTTCATTATTCGGCTTAGCACGTACCTTTGCCATCGATTCTGCCGACCTCGAAAAACGCTATTTTGCAGTGCAAAAAGAACTCCATCCGGATCGGCTTGCGGGCAAAGGCAAGGATGGACGCAGGCTTGCCATCACTCAATCCATGTATGCCAATGCGGCCTATGAAACGCTTAAATCCCCGCTGAAACGTGCTCAATATTTATTGTCGCTTCAAGGCATCAAAGCGGAAGAAATCAAACCGTCCGGCGAGCTGTTGATGGAAGTCATGGAAATGCGCGAGCAGTTGGCGGAAGCAGTATCGGCCGAAGATATGGAGAAAATAGAGGTCCATAACAGGCAGGATAGAGAAAAAACCGTTGCGGAAATTGCGCAAGCGTTTGAAAAATCAGATTTGCCATCTGCCTCTGCGCTTACGACAAGGCTAAGTTACCTCAGCAAGATGCAGGACGAAATCAAAAGCAGGAAAAAAGCCCTGCGCCGCTAATTTCTTGAAAAATTAAACGTAAAAAATTCCCTATTGTCATCATATTGTAATGATTGCATGGTATAAATTGTCATAGAGTCCATTGAAGGGGAAAACTATGCCTGTTGTGCAAGACAATATCAATCCCACTGCATCCGCTACCCAGCCCGCGCCTGCACCGGATACGCACAATGGGGCTGCCGTCGCACAGCAAACAACCAATCCTGTTCCCGCACAATCCGCCGCCATGGGTACGGCTGCACAGGACCATAACATATTTGCGGATATGACACGGCAGACGGCAGAGCAGGATCTTGCCTATCTGTTTGACGGTAAACTGACAAGCGCCACGATTACCCATAAGCATGCTCCGGTTACGATGCATAAGGATGAAAATCCCCTGCATATGCATATGGACGATGATCAGGAACGGCTCCGTATTGCTCTTAAGTTCAAAGATAACAACACGGAACCGGAAGCGGCGATACAACAGATCCAGCAGGTAGTGGGCAATCTTCCCGGGTTTGAAATATTCAATAAACTCCAACCCATGCAGCCTGCCGGTGATCAGATAAAAGAGCTGGTGCAGGTCAATATGGCGCAGGAAGGGAAAAATGCGCATGGCTTCACGCCCGATGAAGCGGCAATGCTATTAAAATGGGCGGATATTAAAGAAAAAGCAGACCCCACCATTAACAACATAACCAACCAGCCTATCGGTACGCATTACTGGCTGGAAAATTCTGCGCAGAACCCCGACAGGGTTGTGCAGGTGGCCGAAAATATAGAGGCGCGTGCGGAAGCCATTAAGGCTTTCGTCACAGAGAGTGCGGCGCAGGAGATTCAGAAATCCAATGCCCCCAATGCGGCTGAGCTTCTGGCGGAGTTGCAGAATCTACAAGTACAGGTAATACATTCGCAGAGCGGTGAATATGGCAGCATTAATGTGAAGTTCGGTCTTCCCGGCACGCCTGATCCGCAGCATCCGGAGAAACCACCTGAGCTGATGCCTTCCAAAGCGCTGGAATATCTGATGACACAGCACTCGCAGGGACAAGAATCTTCAAAGGGAGAAAACCTGGTACGCTATGCAACTACTTTCGTTGGCGATAATTGGGGCGCGGCTTTCCCTCATCTGGCAGGATATCATGAGATGAAAGGGTTCTTGGAGGATCGAGCAGCGGCTAATAGCCAGATAAAAGCAAAAGTGGATGCAATCACCGGCAGCGATGAGTTCATGACGCCCTTGCAGCGTGATGAGCAGGGAAAGCAGGAAGCGAATTTCAGGATCACCACTCCCGGATTCCACCACAAGGACGATTACGGGGTGGACCTTGCGCTGCCCAAAGGTATGAAGGCGGAACAAATATACGGTGCTATTGTGCAGGCTGCCAACGCGAAAAAAGAAGTGGATAAGGCTAATCAGCCCCCCACCACTGTCCAGAATCCGCAAACAAGACCGATACAGGTATCTGCGCCGGCTATGCGGCTGTAAGCATGACTCAGTAGCTTGATTTCCGGCTGCTCTGTGTGTAAAAAAAGCGCTATGGAAAAAAACGAACCTGTTAAGCAGTCACAGCCAGCGGCAAAATCGGATCAGTCCGATCGGAAAAAGCAAAAACTTGCTGAGGCACTGCGCCGCAATCTGGTCCGCCGCAAACAGGCTGTTCCCAAACAGGATAAGAATCAATAAGGCATCGGAGTCGTTACGTTCGTAACGGGTTCCCATTGCTTGGACTTCTTGCGTGCCTCTTCAATTTCCGGCTCCGTCATAGACCAGGCAACATCATTGCGCAATGAATAGGCGCGGTAGTCGCCGTTCTTCGCAGCAAGATCGAACCACATGTAGGACAATACTTTATTCATCGGGATGCCGCCACCGCCGCGATAGACGAATCCCATGGCAAACTGTGCGTCGGAAAATCCCTGCATGGCGGATTTATAATACCATTTGGAGGCTTCTTTATCGCTCTGCGGCAATCCGCCATCGCCCTTGAGATAAGCTTCGCCGAGATTGAACTGCGCTTCCGCGTCATTCTGTTCAGCCTCGGTGCGCCATTTGGCGATTTCTTCTTTGGTGGGGGGATCGGTCTCTGCATCATCATAGGCGAAGACCGGTGCTGAAACGGCCAACAATAAAGCAAGAAAAAGCCACTGCACCCGCAAAAGAGGCGTCCTCAGAAGGCTTGCAATCTTACCATTGTCATACATAGCTTTACTCCGAACCCAGATAATGTTTGCGTTCAGGCTTCCATTCATCCGATTTCTGTTGCGCCTCGTTGACCTCCGTTTGTGTCATCGCCGATGCGACATTATCGCGCAATGAGGCTGCGCGTTCATCGCCATTCTTAGCCGCAAGATCAAACCACATATACGACAAAACCTTGTCAATGGGAATACCATTGCCACCGCGATAGACGAATCCCATCGCAAACTGGGCAGGCGTATAACCCTGCATGGCCGATTTGTAATACCATTCAGCAGCTTCTTTTTCGTCCTGGTGAACGCCTTCGCCTTCAAGGTAAGCTTCCGCAATTTGGTACTGTGCTTCTGCATCTCCCTGTTTGGCCTCTTCCAGCGTACGCGCAAGTTGCCCTTTGGTGGGAAGGTTATCCTCATTGGCATAAGCTGCTGTACCGACAGCAGAGGAAATAACTGCCAGAGCGCACGCAAGCGCTATATTTCTGTATGACCGAAAGCGCATCAGGCCTCCAATTACGTCTTAAGTTTATACCCTATACTTATCAGATGCTGAGCAAGACACCACAGCATAAGGTCCGTTATACAGATAACCGCAATTCCAATTGTGATGGAGCCGTCGGCATATCCGGTAAAAGCATAGCGAAAACCGTCGATCATGTAAAAGAATGGATTGAAGTGGCACACATGGTACCAGAAAGCAGGAAGCTGGCGAATGGAATAGAAGGTGCCGGAGAGAAAGGAAAGGGGGGTGATCACATAATTGGTGATAGCCGAAAGCTGGTCGAATGACTGGGAGCGTATACCCGTCAGCAGGCCGATAAGAGCAAGCATGAGGCTCGAAGCAAGCAGGTAAAATAATGCTATGCCCCAGTGGTGCACATGATAGGGCACGAAAATATAGACGGCCGTCGCCACCACGATGCCCACCAGCATTCCGCGCGTCAGTCCGCCCATCGTCAGGCCGAGAGTGATTTCCGTGCCGCTTAAAGGGGGCATCAGCAGGTCAATGATCACGCCCTGGATCTTTGACAGCATCAGGGATGAGGAGGTATTGGCAAAAGCATTCTGCACGATCGCCATCATGATAAGGCCCGGGGCAATGAAATCAGTATAAGCAATGCCTTCCACCGGATGATGCTGGCGCGAGCCAAGCGAAAGGGTGAGCACGGCAAGGAACAGAAGGGTTGTCACGGCGGGGGCAAACAGGGTCTGGTTGAATACTTTGAGAAACCTGTGCACCTCACGCCTGTAGAGCGTCCATAATCCAAGCCAGTTAATATTACCCATACTATCTCTTTGCCGCGAAAAACGTTTTCAGTAACTGAGCGCAAGCCGTCTCCTCCATACCGCCTATAACTTCCGGCGCATGATGGCAAGAGGCTTGATGGAAAATTCGCGCACCATTTTCCACACCGCCACCTTTGGGATCATATGCGCCGAAATACAGCCGCCGGATACGGGCAAACGAAATGGCCTGCGCGCACATGGGGCAGGGCTCCAGTGTCACATACAGGTCGCAGGAAGGCAGGCGGGGAGTGCCCAATAAGCGGCATGCCTCACGCAAAACCAGCATTTCCGCATGGGCGGTCGGGTCCTGTTGGCATTCCGTCAGGTTATGCGCCTGGGCAAGAACCTGGCCGCTTATACTGTCAACAACCACCGCCCCGACCGGCACTTCACCAGCCTGCGCAGCAAGCTGAGCCTGCGCAAATGCCAGTTCTATAGGTCTTTTTAACGATATTGTCATGAAATCTTCATATTTTTCTATGTTCTAATATGGTTTCGCCTGAGTTACAATGAAGAACAGTTTAACAGGCTCAGTTTTATGGCTGAAACAACAACCAATAAGCAGCACGACAAACAGCAGGATAAGCAGATAGAGAACGAACTTGGCATCAGCAAGAACGTCTATGCTGCGGGGAATGCTGTCAAACAGGGTTTTATTGCAACGGCGGGGCTTTTTGTTGCGATATTTGCATTACTGCAATATGGCGACAAGATTCCGCTCCTGGGCAAGGCTGTAAAGCCTCTGACGAAGGCCATCAAAGCATTGCATGACAGTCACTACGGTCTGGCGCCATTATATAAGAAGATAACCGGCAATGAATTAAAGTCCGACGAAGGCATAGGCGCGGTTATAGCAGTGTCCTTTGTGGCATCGGGGCTATTAAGCCACTTTTTTCAGATTGCCGGTGTAAAAAGCGGTCGTGGCAGAGCCTCTGCTGCTATTGAGAAATACCACTCCACTTTAGCGGAAAACCAGCAGTTAAAACAGGAACTGGCGCAGTATCAATCAGGACAGTCTGGAGCTTCACAATCTGCACCTGCCCAATCTGCATCCGCGACTGAGCAGGGGCAGTCTCATCCTCAGGAAACTACAGAGGCGGCTAATAGCAATAGTGGCTTCCGCGATAAGGTCCCCCAGCAGAACGCTGGCGGATTCAGCCAGGGAGTTGAGCAGGCCAAGCAGCAGGAACCTGCGCTCGCCGGGCGTCACTAAGCGGTGATGACTAATCCGTCAAAAGCCGGAAATACATTTTCAGGCAATTCCTTTAATAATGTATCGTAATCCAGCCCATGGCTCATATGGGTAAGATAAGCGGCCTTGGGTTTGATGCGCTCGATCCAGCCAAGCGTCAGAGCCAGATGGGCATGCGTCGGTGCAGCTTCATAGCGCAGGCAATCCACAATCCAGTAATCGACGCCTTCCAGTATCTGGAGCGACTCTTCCGGCAATTCATTCACATCCGTGGAATAGGCCATATTGCCAAAACGTAAACCCAGACTGCGGTTAGGGCCGTGCTGCTGCCAGAAAGGTTTTACTTCGACACTGCCGATGGTGAAGGGCTGCGGCGGCTCAACAATGGTGGGAACCAGGCACGGCCTGAACCAGCCGAGTGTGGTGGGTTTAGGCGGTAGGAAACAATAGGCAAACTTGTCCTGCAGCTGTTTTAGTGTGATATGCTCCGAATATATGGGAACCGGTGCGTTATTTTGATAATTGAAAGAGCGAGTGTCATCGATACCGCTGATATGGTCGGCATGAGCATGCGTATAGATGATGGCATCCACCGTTTTGATACCTTCACGCAGACATTGCATGCGCATGTCGGGCGGCGTATCTACGAGAATGCGCGTGTCACCGGATTCAACCAGTATGGAGACGCGCGTGCGTTTATTCTTCGGATTCTCCGACGTGCAGACAGGGCAGTCGCATCCTATAGCCGGAACGCCCGAAGACGCCCCGCATCCAAGTACGGTTATTTTCATAATGGTGTCGCCTTATTGAATAAGCGGAAGAAATTGTCTGTTGTGATACGAGCGCATTCCTCTTCCGTGATACCTTTGATTTCCGCAAGTTTACGGTTGGTATGCATAACGAAGGAAGGTTCGTTGCGCTTGCCGCGATGCGGTAGCGGCGCAAGAAAAGGTGCATCCGTCTCGATCAGCAATCTTTCCATCGGCAGGCTCGCGACCGTCTGCCGTATATCTTCCGCGTTCTTGAAAGAGATAATGCCTGAAAGCGAAATAGAGAGCCCCAGTGCAATGGAACGCTCTGCCAGCCTGCGTGAAGAAGTGAAGCAATGAATCAGCCCTTTAAAAGGCCCCTTTGCCATCTCTTCTTCCAATATATCCATCGTATCGTCATCCGCATCGCGCGTATGCACGATCAGCGGAAGGCCGGATTTCCGCGCGGCTTCAATATGCACGCGGAAGCTTTCCTGCTGCACGGTGCGATCGCTATATTCATAATGATAATCCAGCCCGGTTTCACCAATGCCAATAACCTTGGGATGGAAAGTTTTACTGAGCAGATATTCCAGCTCGGCCGTTTGTTTCTGGCCGGATTCGTTCGGATGCACTCCGACAGAGCAGTAAATACCCTCATGCTTTTCAGCGATGGCCAGCACCTCATCAAACTCTTCCACTTCCGTGCAGATCGTCTGCATGACCTTTACGCCGTTTTCGCGCGCGCGCTCTATAACCGACTCAATATCCTCACGAAAATCTGGAAAATTCAAATGACAATGGGAATCAACAAGATACATGTTATTCAGGATGTTATGGAAAGTTAACCGTTTTTTTACCGACAAACCGTATCATATTAAACTGGAAAATAGAATCCGCAATAACTCCCGAAGCCTAAAAGATAAGGAGTGGATAATGAGTGATGACGCTAAAAAAGCTTGGTCTGCAGATGAGGAAATAAGGGCCGCGCTTGATTATTTCGCTCCCCATATACGGGATCTGCATGAAAGGGAGAACGCGCTGCTCATTTATGAGTATGTACGCAGAGCAGAACCGGGAGATATAGATCGAGCTACAGCAACTAGACTATGCCATGACATTCTGGAATTGCCAGATCGGGCGGAAACCCTGGAAAGATGGCAACGTGTCTTTGATCCCCTACAGGCCATAGAAAATCCGGCAGAGAGAGAAGTCGCGATCCATTTAAGAGAATTAAGGGGAACGGCACCAAGGGATTTTGAGGAGCAAAGCGCATCGATACTCAATATGGCGGCTGAGCAAAGACAAGAAGCGCTGAAAAATGAAAAGGAAACCAAAAAATCTGCTACTTTTGCAGATTTCTCTGATGGCGATGAACGTCTATCTGCACAGTTGCTATTAATACAGGTAACCAGAGGAGCACCGCCCAATGCCGGGCATGTGCGGATGGTGCGGCAGACGCCGCATGAGACAAGAATAGAAATGCTGAATCGAGCATATGGTCATAATCATCAAGATGATCCCTTGTATAGCATACGGGATGAGAGCGAGCGTGCTGAGGCAATCAGGCTTCGGGATGCCATGGGAACAGACTGGCGGACGTTTAGAGCCAATAGCCAGACTATATTGGCAATGGCTCCGGAACAGAGACAGACACTCCTTGCCAATATGTCATTTACTGCTCATGTTGACAGCGCATTAGCCCTAGGTCAATCAGGCCGGGATGGTAACGGCATGCCAGCACAAGTAGGCCCTCATGCAGCAAGAATTGCACAGGAGCAGCGTGGAGGAGCAGGGCGTCAACCACCACCATAAATCTAAAACCCCTTGCCATTATCATAAAGTCCCGCTTCCATATGCCACATGAAAACTCAGGCATCATCTGTTGAAATTACTACTTTCACAATGCAGGACATAGAAGGCGTAGTCGCCTTATGGAAAACTGCATTCCCGGCTTCTGACGGTATAAAAGAGCCGCGCAGTATTGCCCTGCAGAAGTTTAACTTCCAGCCGGAATTATTTTTCATCGCGAAGAAAGACGGCATAGTGATAGGCGTCGTGCTCGCCGGATACGATGGATATCGCGGCTATATCTATCGTCTCGCTGTATCACCGGAATACCGCCGGAAATCCATTGCAACGCAATTGATCGAAAGAGCACTGTCTGAGCTGAAAGCTTTAGGTTGCCCGCGTGTCAAACTGCAGCTCGAACGGTATGACTCTATGCTGGTCGAGCTTTATCAGCGCCATGGTTTTGCCGTCGAGCCGTTTATCGGGATGGGGAAGACGTTTGAGTCTTAGGCCGCCGCTGCTTCAAGTCTGGGGAATAATGGCTGCGGAGTTTCGATCTTCGTGCCGGGCTTCAGCATATAAGACGGCGTCAGTTCTTCAAATGCAATCCCTGCTTTCACCTTGTCTTCTGGGTAGCCCATCATCACAAGAATCTTCGCCGCGCTTTCCGGAATAAATGGCTGCAGCATGATGGCGATGCAGCGAATCGCTTCCGCAAGATGGTAAAGCGTTGCCTGCATCAGGCGCTCATCTTCCTTCTTCTGCTTCCACGGTGCTTTGGTGTCGATATAACTGTTGGCCTCGCTTGCGATATGCATGATATCGGCCAGGATTTCATTGAACTTGCAGTCGTAATAACGGCGTGCAATGTCCTGCGGCGTGCGTGCATCGGTCACATGGATTTTATCCATGAATGCCATGTCCAGCTCGTCCTTCGCCACTCCGCTTGCATCGGGAATGACACCACCGCAATTCTTGTGGATCATGCTGAGCGTGCGCTGCACAAGATTGCCGACATTATTGGCCAGTTCCGAATTAATGACGGCCGCCATGCGCTCACGCGAGAAATTACCGTCATTGCCGAACGGCACTTCGCGCATGAAGAAATAACGCGTCTGGTCGACGCCGTAATTTTCCACCAGTTCAGAAGGGGCGACGACATTGCCAAGCGACTTGCTCATCTTTTCACCTTCAATCGTCCACCAGCCATGCGCAAACACGCGCTTGGGTAAGGGAAGATTGGCAGCCATCAGGAAAGCGGGCCAGTACACGGTATGGAAGCGCAGGATATCCTTGCCCACCATATGCAAATCGGCAGGCCAGAATTTCTCAAAGCCTTTTTCCGGATAGCCCGTGGCGGTAATATAGCTTGCCAGCGCTTCAATCCAGACATACATGATATGCTTTTCATCGCCCGGCACGGGAACGCCCCATTTGAAGCTCGTGCGCGAAACGGAAAGATCGTTCAGACCGCCTTTGACAAAGCTGATCACTTCGTTGCGGCGGCTGGGCGGCATGATGAAATCCGGATTCTCTTCGTAAAATTTCAAAAGCTTATCACCGAAGGCAGAGAGTTTGAAGAAATAGCTCGGTTCTTCAACCCATTCCACTTCCGCACCGGTTGGCGCCTTGCCGTTTACAAGTTCGGATTCGTCGTAAAAAGCTTCGTCACGCACGGCATACCAGCCTGCATAGCCGCCGAGATAGATATTCCCGGAATCCTGTATGCGCTTCCAGATATCCTGTGCGCTTTTCAGGTGGCGAGGTTCGGTGGTGCGGATAAAATCGTCATTGCTAATGTTCATGAGTTTGGCCAGATCGCGGAAATGCACGGAGACCTGGTCGACGAATTCCTGAGGGGGTAACCCTTTGGCAGAAGCGGATTTTTCCACCTTCTGACCGTGTTCGTCCGTACCCGTCAGGAACTTCACCTCACGCCCCTCCAGCCGCATGAAACGCGCGAGCACATCGCAAGCTACGGTAGTATAGGCATGGCCGATATGCGGGCGGTCATTGACGTAATAAATGGGAGTAGTGAGGTAAAACGTGCTTTTCATGTTGATTTAGCGGGCCTTTGTATTAAAAATGGCGCTCAAGGTAGCATTTATGCGTGTATATATCAACGGGGAAGCACAGGATTTTACAGAGGCTGGCACAGTGGCCGCGCTGGTGGAGCAGTTCGCCCTGAATATCCGCAAAGTGGCGGTGGAAGTGAACCAGGCGATCATTCCGCGCTCGCTTTATGGGCAGACCGTGCTGCACGAGGGAGATGCCATCGAGATTGTCCAGTTCATTGGTGGGGGTTAATTAATAATAGGAACGGGAAGCGAGCCAGTAGGCGAGCCCTCCTTTAGTCGCGAAGCGTTAGGCTCATTGCGAAGGCCAGGAGGCCGAGCAGGAGCAGTAAGAGGAAATTGTTATGCAGGATATACTACAGATCGGTAAATACAGCTTCACCTCCCGCTTGCTGGTAGGCACGGGAAAATACAAGTCGCTTGAACAAACGAAGGCGGCCACGGAAGCCTCCGGCGCACAGATCGTGACCGTGGCCCTGCGCCGCGTGAGCCTTGCCGGAGATAAGAATTCAGTGCAGGACGCGCTCGACCCGGAAATCTATACCTATCTGCCTAATAGCGCAGGCTGCTACACCGCGCAGGAAGCCGTGCGCACGCTGAGCCTGGCGCGCGAAGCCGGTGGCTGGACGCTCGTGAAGCTTGAAGTGATCGGTGATAGGCAGACTTTGTATCCGGATGTAATGGAAACTCTGAAAGCAGCGGATATGCTTGTAAAAGATGGGTTCGAGGTCATGGCTTATACAAATGATGATCCGGTGATGGCCAGAAGGTTGGAAGATGCAGGCTGTGTGGCAGTGATGCCGCTTGCTGCTCCCATCGGTTCCGGCTTGGGCATCCAGAACCCGCTCGCGATCCGCACGATTGTAGAAAATGCGCGTGTGCCGATTCTGGTGGATGCAGGTGTTGGCACAGCGTCCGACGCAAGCGTGGCAATGGAATTAGGTTGCGACGGCGTGCTGATGAACACGGCTATTGCGGAAGCGGACGATCCGGTAATGATGGCAACCGCGATGAAACATGCGGTGATCGCAGGCAGGCTCGCATATCTGGCAGGAAGAATGCCTAAACGCATGGCGGCTAGCCCCTCCAGTCCGATAGAAGGAAGAATTAATGCCTGATAAGCTCAAAATCATACTGGCCAAGCCGCGCGGGTTCTGCGCCGGAGTAGAGCGCGCGATTGAGATCGTAGAGAAGGCGCTGGAAATTTACGGCGCGCCGATCTATGTGCGCCACGAAATCGTGCATAATAAATGGGTGGTGGAAGATCTGCGCAGTAAAGGCGTGGTGTTTGTGGACGAAGTGGATGCCATCCCAGACGGCGCAATCACTGTGTTCAGCGCCCATGGCATTTCCGAAAAAGTAGAGAATTCGGCAAAGCTGCGCGACTTGCCAGTGATTGACGCAACGTGCCCGCTCGTAACCAAAGTGCACAAGGAAGCCCAGCGCTATGAGGCGGATGGTGCGGAACTGATCCTGATCGGCCATGAAGGGCATCCGGAAGTGGAAGGCACGGTCGGCCGCGTGAAGCAGCCTGTTTATGTAATCGCTTCCGTGCCGGATGTCGCTCGTCTGCAAGTGAAGAACCCGGAAAACCTGGCCTATGTCACACAGACCACTTTGAGCGTAGATGATACGCGTGCGATCATTGATGCATTGAAAGCACGTTTCCCCGCCATCAAAGGACCGGATCTGCGCGATATCTGCTACGCCACGCAGAACCGCCAGAACGCCGTGCGCGAGCTTGCGCGTCATGTGGACCTCATTCTGGTGATTGGTTCGGTCAATAGCTCCAACTCCAACCGTTTGCGCGATTTGGGAGAGGAGATGGGGGTAAGATCTTACCTTATTGACGATGAGCGCGCAATTCAGCCCCAGTGGCTGGAAAATATCGGCAGCGTCGGCGTGACGGCCGGTGCTTCCGCGCCGGAAGTGCTGGTGGATAATGTCATGAGAAAACTGCAGTTGCTGCGTCCGGCGGAAGTTTCAGTGCTTGAAGGCATCAATGAAAACACGCGCTTCAAACTGCCGCCCGAAGTGACAGACAAGCCATTCGTTCGTTCGGCACAAGCTTCGTAGGTGAGAAGGTCGCATGTTCGTCATACCGTGGCTTGACCACGGTATCTCTTTGCCATAGCATGAGATCCCGCGAATAAATCGCGGGATGACGGCTAACGATCTTTGGCTATTAATATTCACAATGCCGGACAATATTTATAATATTCCTGCCAATTTTCCGTTTAGCGATACGCTGGCGCATTTTGTGCTGCAGACCTACGGTGCTGACCCGCTGCAATTGTCAAAAATATTGATTCTCCTGCCATCGCGCCGTGCCTGTGGTGCGCTGCGTGATGCGTTCTTACGCGCAAGTGGAGGCAAGCCGCTATTGCTGCCGCGCATGCAGCCTCTGGGCGATGTGAATGAGGATACGCTGCTTGTAACGGGCGAAACGCCTTTGACATTGCGGCGCACGGAAGATTTTGTTTTCCGTCGACTCTTTATTCTGGCGGATTTGATCACGAAGAAGAACGGCGCACGGATCGATCATGCATTGCGGCTTGCGGTAGAGCTGGCGACGCTTCTGGATGAGCTGGAGCGCGAGCGCCTGCCGATTGGCGATCTGAGTAAACTCGCGCCGGAAGACTTCGCGCAGCATTGGCAATTGACGGTGGATTTCCTGAAAATCATTTCAGAATACTGGCCGCTGATCGCACAGGAAGAAAATATCGTAAGCGATGCGGCCTATCTGAACAGTATGCTTGAAGAAATCTGTGCCCTGTGGCGCAAAGCGCCGCCGTCTCACCCGGTGATTGTTGCGGGGACCACAGGCAGCGTGCCTGCCACGGCGGAACTGATCCGCACGGTAGCCTCCTTACCGCAGGGAATGGTCGTTCTGCCGGGGCTCGATACGCAGGCGGGCGGCGAATATCTGGAGCATATCGATGAAAGCCATGCGCAATGGGGTATGTGCCGCCTGCTCGAGAAATTGGAATGCGCTCTGGAAGACGTTCGCACCATAGCTGCACCGCCTGAGCTCGGGCAGGGCAGTGAAGCGCGGCTGAAACTGCTGTCGGAAGTCATGCGCCCGGCGGAAGTCTCAGAGATATGGCAGCACCTGGAATTGGATGTGCAGGCCGCACTGCCGGGATTGAAAAGCATCACCTGTGCCGATGCGCAGGAAGAAGCGGTAGCGATTGCGCTGCTGCTGCGCGAAACGCTGGAGCATCCGGGGAAAACGGCGGCACTCGTCACGCATGACCGCTCACTGGCAAGGCGTGTCTGCGCGATTATGAAACGCTTCGGTGTGGAAATTGACGATTCTGCCGGCGTGCCGCTGCTGCAGACGCCGACGGGCTCTTTCTTGCGGCTGGTGATCGAAGCGGCAGAAAGCAATCTTGCCGCGATCGAGTTGATATCGCTGCTGAAGCACCCGCTGACGCATGCCGGACTGGAGCGCATAGCCTGCCTTGAAGCAGCGCGTGAATTCGAACTGGCAATATTGCGCAATCCGCATCTGGCGTTGAAAGGCTCGTGGAAAGCGGTAATGCAAGGTCTGCGCAATGAAGGGATAACGTATTTTATCCAGACAATAGAACAGGCTTTTGCGCCTTTCATAGCCTTGCTGGAAACCGCACAGCAGGAGACCTGCACGCTGCAGGAGCTGATCGCAGCACATATACAATGTGCGGAAACACTGGCAGGCGAAGCGCTCTGGCAAGGGCCGGAATCCCAGAGTGTAAGCGATTTGATGGCGCAATTGCAGCAGGTGGGGCAGGGGCGTATCGTGCAGGATGCCGGAACAACCTATCTGGAGATGATGGATGTCTGCTTCGCGGGTAAAGTATATCGCCCGTCTTACGGCGGACACCCACGCCTGAAAATATTAGGGCCGATCGAAGCGCGGATGCAGTTATTCGACCGCATGATTCTGGGCGGACTGAACGAAGGAAGCTGGCCGCAGGAGGCGGGCGGCGATCCCTGGCTTAACCGGCCGATGAGGGCAAAAGTAGGGTTGCCTGCGCCGGAACGTGCCATCGGTCTTGCCGCGCATGATTTCGTTATGCTGGCAAATGCGCCGGAAGTATACTTAAGCCGCAGCGCCAAAGTGAACGGCTCGCCCGCCACACCGTCGCGCTGGCTGGTGAAACTCGGTGTGCTGCTGGAGAAATTCGGCGTACAGGACGCGCTGGAGGACCGGCGCTGGCAGCGTTTTGTGGCGCTGCTGGACGTTCCCCAAGAAGAGGTGCGAATCTCAGAGCCGGAGCCAAAGCCGCCATTGGCTGCGCGCCCTAATACTTTATCCGTTACGCAGGTAGAGACGCTGTTGCGCAATCCTTATGCAATCTATGCATCCAAAATATTGGAGCTCTACCCGCTGGAACCAATAGGGCGGGAGTTGAACGGAGCGGATTTCGGCAATGTGCTGCATAAGGTATTGGAGGAATTCGTCAGGCTTCATCCGCAAACCCTTCCGCCGAATGCCGAAGCGGAATTGCTGCAGCTTGGGAAAGCAAGATTTGCTCCTTTATTCCATAACGAAAAAGTAAGAGCACTCTGGTGGCCGCGTTTTATGCAGGTGGCGCAGTTCGTGCTAGCGCAGGAACATGAGCGCAGACGCGCAATAGAACAGGTGCTTGCGGAAGTCACAGGCAGCCGCAGGTTTGGGGAATTCACCCTGACCGGCCGCGCCGACAGGGTAGAACGCAATCGTGACGGAAGTCTTGCCGTCATCGACTATAAAACCGGCCAGGTCCCCAGCGGCAATGACATCGCCAGCGGCCTTTCCAGCCAATTGGTGTTGCTCGGACTCATATTCCAATCCTCTCGTGGGTACGCGGAGGAGCCGAAGGCGACGACCCCGCAAAGCGAGGGGGTAAGCGTAAGCGAAGGGGGCGATGCACTCGCCCCCTTACAAACAATTCAGTCCCTTGAATATTGGAGGCTCCAGGGAGGTGAGGCGGCAGGTGAAGTTAAATTCGTTGAGCCGGGCAAGATAGAAGCTTTCATGAAAGCAGCGGAAGAAGGTCTGGCGCAGCTTATTGAAAAATATAGCGATCCTCAGTTTCCCTATCGTTGCATTCCGGTGCCGGATCATGCGCCTGCCTATGATGATTATGCTCATCTTGCCCGCATAGCGGAATGGCGGCCTTAATTTACTTTCAAGCGAATTTTTTCTGTTCAAATGATAGACAAAGGGAAGATGCAAGTATATTGCTGCCTTTTGTGTACAAATTAAATGGGCGAGTAAGCAAAATGGCCAGCCATGAACATGAAGTAGAAAAATCCTCCACCACTATCGGCCTTCCGGTTTCGCCGGGCCTGAGTCCTGCCATTGCGCAAGCAGCGATTCCTAAACATATCAGCGTCGTAGATCGCAGGACATTACTCATTTCGTTCATGTGTATCGGTATCGCGCTGATCGTGGCGCCAATAGCAAGATTGCTGGTTAATCTGATCGAGTTGATCACCAATCTCGCCTTTTATGGCAGAATCTCCATGCAGAATGCATCGCCTGCCCATCATGCGTGGGGATATGGAGTCATTGCTGTGCCTGCGATAGGTGCGTTGATTGTAGGATTCATGGCGCGTTACGGTTCTAAAGCCATTCGTGGCCACGGCATACCCGAGGCGATGGAGCAGATCCTTGTCAATGATAGCAGGATTCCCGTACGCATGACATTTTTAAAGCCGCTTTCTGCCGCTATTGCCATCGGCACAGGCGGGCCGTTTGGTGCGGAAGGCCCGATTATTGCGACCGGTGGCGCATTGGGCTCGCTGATCGGACAGCTGATCCATGTTTCAGCACAGGAGCGCAAGACGCTGCTAGCCGCAGGGGCAGCGGCTGGTATGACAGCCATTTTCGGCAGTCCTATCTCGGCGATCCTACTGACGATTGAATTACTGTTGTTCGAATTCCGCCCGCGTTCGTTCATTCCCGTTGCATTTGCGACCATTGTGGCGATGAGCCTGCGTCCGTGGATGTTCGGCACCGGACCAATGTTTGCATTATCTGGCATCCCTGTGGCATCGCAGAGCGCCATGCTGGGCTATGCGCTGGAAGGGATTGTCATGGGGCTGTTTGCCGTGGGAATCGCGAAATCCGTTTACTGGATTGAAGATATGTTCGAGCATCTGCCCATCCATTGGATGTGGTGGCCGGCGCTGGGCGGTCTGGCCGTTGGTGCCATAGGCTGCTTCTATCCCGAAACGCTGGGGGTAGGGTACGACAATATCGATAAAGTCCTGAGCGGAGCTTTTGTGGGTAAGGCATTGATAATGTTCTGCATCATGAAATTCCTCTCCTGGGCCATTGCGCTTGGCAGCGGCACATCCGGCGGTACGCTCGCGCCAATCTTTACCATCGGCGGCGGTATAGGGGTGCTGACTGGGGAATTGCTAATGTCAATCTTTCCGGAGATGGGCATCGACCTGCGCGTGGCGGCGCTCGTTGGCATGGCGGCATGCTTTGCCGGAGCTTCACGCGCGATCTTCGCTTCGATTATTTTCGCTTTCGAGACGACAAGGCAGTTCAATGGCCTGCTGCCGTTGCTGGCAGGATGTTCGGTTTCATTCCTTGTATCCGCGCTGATGATGCGCAATACTATCATGACGGAGAAACTTGCGCGTCGCGGCCATCATGTGCCGTCCGAATATGTGGCGCATCCGGTGCAGGTGAAGGGAGCACCTAAATAAAGTCATGAAAGAATCGGCCATTACGGAAGAAACCATCAAGCGGCTGGTGGATACTTTCTATAGGAAAGTGCGTGCTGATGCGGTGCTCGCGCCGGTATTTACCGCGATCATCGGTGAATCGGATGAGGAATGGAAAGATCATCTGCACAGGATGTATGATTTCTGGTCGTCCGTGATGCTCACAAGCGGCAAGTATCACGGTAATCCATTACAGAAGCATAAAGATCTGCCAGCATTCGATATGGTACTATTTGACCGCTGGCTCGCGCTGTTTGAACAGACCGCGCAGGAGTTGTATACGCCGGAGATTGCAGCGCAGTATATCGCCAAAAGCAGACGTATAGCCGAAAGCCTTAAGCTCGGTATTTACTATAAACCAGATTTTCCTATTGCTTAAGCCTGCGTAAGCAGCGAAGCCTTAGGAGGCTTCGCGCTTGCTTTCACGGCTCATGCGTTTGCGGTCGTTCGCATCGAGGAAGCGCTTGCGCAGGCGCAGCGACTTCGGCGTAACTTCCACCAGTTCGTCATCCTGAATATAGGAGATCATCTGCTCCAGCGTCATCATCAGCGGTGGAGTCAGGCGGATCGCTTCGTCCTTGCTCGTGGTGCGGATGTTGGTGAGCTGTTTGTTCTTCAGCACGTTGACTTCAAGGTCGTTATCGCGGCTATGTTCGCCGACGATCATGCCTTCATACACTTTATCCTGCGGATTGATGAACATGATGCCGCGTTCCTGGAGGCCCCAGATCGCATAAGCAACGGCTTCGCCCGTATCGGTGGAGATAAGCGCACCGTTCCTGCGGCCTGCAATATCGCCCTTATAAGGAGCATAGCCGTGGAACAGGCGGTTCATGATGCCGGTACCGCGTGTATCGGTCATAAATTCACTCTGATAACCGATCAGGCCGCGTGACGGAACGTGGAAGATAATGCGGGTCTTACCACCGCCGGACGGACGCATATCGGTCATTTCGCCTTTGCGCAGTGAAACTTTTTCAACAACGGTGCCAGTATATTCTTCATCCACGTCGACAACGACTTCTTCAATCGGCTCCAGCTTTTCACCCGTGTCCGGATCGGTCTTGATCAGGACGCGCGGACGGGAAACAGAAACTTCGAAACCTTCACGGCGCATCGTTTCAATCAGAACGCCGAGCTGCAATTCGCCGCGGCCGCCGACTTCAAAAGCGTCTTTACCAGCAGTTTCTTTGACCGAGATCGCAACGTTGGTTTCCGCTTCCGCGAATAAGCGGTCAGCAATCAGGCGCGACGTTACTTTTGTGCCTTCTTTACCAGCATACGGAGAATCATTCACGGCGATGGTGATAGCCATCGTCGGCGGGTCGATCGGGGTGGAAGCGATGGGTGTGTTGATCGAGAGTTCGCCGATCGTGTCAGATACGGAAGCATTTTCAAGCCCCGCGATGCAGATAATATCGCCTGCTTCGGCTTCATTCACCGGCATGCGTTTGATGCCCTGGAAGGAAAGCAGTTTCGTCATACGGCCTTGCTCAACAACCTCGCCTTTGAGATTGATAGCTTTAATCGGAATGCCGACGCGTGCGCGACCGCTGTAAACACGGCCCGTCAGGATACGGCCCAGATACGGGTCGGAATCAAGAATCGTGGCAAGCATAGAGAACGGCGCGTCTTTATCCACGTCCGGCGCTTCTACGTAGGAGAGAATCGTGTCGAACAGCGGATCGAGGTTCACTTTTTCGTCCGTCAGGTTTTTAATGCACCAGCCTGCGCGACCGGAAGCGTACAGCACGGGGAAGTCGAGCTGGGCATCAGAAGCTTCAAGGGCGACAAACAGATCGAACACTTCGTCGATCACTTCATCCGGGCGTGCGTCCGAACGGTCGATTTTATTGATGAGAACGATGGGGCGCAGGCCAAGGCGCAGCGCTTTGGTCAGTACGAACTTCGTCTGTGGCATGGGGCCTTCCGCTGCGTCCACGAGCAGCACAACGCCGTCCACCATGGAGAGAATACGTTCAACTTCACCGCCGAAGTCAGCGTGGCCCGGGGTGTCCACGATGTTGATGCGCGTATCGTCACGCACGACGGAGGTACATTTGGCAAGAATCGTAATGCCGCGCTCTTTTTCAAGGTCGTTGCTGTCCATGACGCGCTCTTCCACGTCCTGGTTTGCGCGGAACGTGCCCGTCTGCTTCAGCATCGCATCCACGAGCGTTGTCTTGCCGTGGTCTACGTGTGCGATAATAGCGATATTTCTCATGTTGGTCATGCGCGCTTCCCCTGAACTTTCCAAACTTGAATATAATGTACAACCCGTTACGAGCGCAAAAAAATCTGCGCCACTTCATGACGCGTCAACCTTCCCCGGCGCTTAAACGCGCGACTTTATAGGTGATTATTGCGTGGAAAGCAAGTGCCAAAGGGAGTATGCTATGCTTTACGAAAGCAGCAGAAAACCGTGGAAAGAGCATGAATATCGAGACTATTCTACCGCAAGTAATTGATCTGGCTAGAAATGCGGGCTTAGCGATCATGGAGCGCTACAGGACCGAAGGCACCGTTTACCAGAAACAGGATAATTCACCCGTCACGGAGGCAGACCGGGTTGCAGATCGTATAATTGTGGAAGGTTTAAAGAAAATAACGCCTGATTTTCCAATAGTTTCAGAAGAAGGAAGCAAGCCGGATGTGTCCAAAAGCCGCTATTTCTGGCTGGTTGACCCGCTGGACGGCACGAAAAGCTTCATTCGCGGCAACGGCTATTTCACAGTGAATATCGCGCTGGTCGAAGGAAAAGATAACCCAATACTCGGCGTCATTTATGAGCCTGTAAATCAGCTGATGTATTATGGTAGCATTAAGGGAGCGTTCAAAGAAGCAGGTGGCCACGTTACACCGATCCGCACAAAGCTGAAAGACGCACCGGAAGTGGCATTTGTCAGTCACTCCCATCTCAATCAGGCAACGCAGGATTATCTCATGCAACATCGCATCAGCGTGCGTGTGCCCTGCGCGAGCTCCATCAAATTCTGCTTCCTGGCAGAAGGAAAGGCGGATGTCTATCCGCGCTTCGGTCCCACGATGGAGTGGGATATTGCCGCAGGTCACGCTATACTGACTGCTGCAGGAGGAAAGGTGGTTACGCCGGAAGGCAAGCCTTTCCAATACGGAAAAGAAGGTTTCCTGAACGGGAATTTTTTAGCGATCGGAAACTAGAGGCGTTTTGCCATGCAGGTCATGCCAGCGAAAGCTGACATCCAGTCTTTTGCTATTTATATAATCCGCTTTTACTGGATTCCTGCTTCCGCAGGAATGACATTCACTTATAAAAAACCCCGCCGGAGCGGGGTTTTTCTTTTAGTTGATCTTCGCCGGTTTCTTTTTATCTGGCGAGACAAGGATAGGTGCCTTGTTGTTATCGACGACATCTTCATTGATAACGACTTCAGCCACATTCTCCAGATTCGGCAGCTCGAACATCAGGTCAAGCAGGATCGTTTCCAGGATCGCACGCAGGCCGCGCGCACCGGTCTTGCGCTGGATGGCTTTACGGGAAACGGCTTTGAGTGCATCTTCCGTGAAAGTCAGCTGAACTTCTTCCATCTCGAAGAGTTTCTGATACTGTTTGATCAGCGCGTTCTTCGGCTTGGTCAGAATTTCGATCAGCGCTTCTTCGTCTAGATCGTTGAGCGTTGCGCATACCGGCAGACGGCCCACGAATTCAGGAATCAGGCCGAACTTCAGCAGATCTTCCGGCTCAAGCTGCGTGAGCAGTTCGCCCGTACGCTGGTTTTCCCGGCTGCGCACATCCGCACCGAAACCGATAGACGTGCCCTGCTTGCGCGCCGCAATGATCCTTTCCAGACCTGCGAACGCACCACCGCAGATGAACAGGATATTGGAAGTGTCCACCTGCAGGAATTCCTGCTGCGGATGCTTGCGGCCGCCCTGCGGCGGAACGGAAGCGACGGTGCCTTCCATGATCTTGAGCAGCGCCTGCTGCACGCCTTCACCCGAAACGTCACGGGTAATCGAAGGATTGTCGGACTTGCGGGAAATCTTATCCACTTCGTCGATATAGACGATGCCGCGCTGAGCACGGTCAACGTTGTAATCGGCTGCCTGCAGAAGGCGCAGGATGATATTTTCCACGTCTTCACCGACATAGCCCGCTTCGGTAAGCGTTGTCGCATCTGCCATCGTGAACGGAACGTCCAGAATGCGTGCGAGTGTCTGTGCGAGCAGCGTCTTACCCGAACCGGTGGGACCGATGAGCAGGATGTTGGACTTCGCAAGTTCTACATCGGTCGTCTTATCGAGCAGCGAAACGCGTTTATAGTGGTTGTGCACCGCAACGGAGAGCACTTTCTTTGCCTGATCCTGGCCGATCACATAATCGTTCAGCACTTTGGCGATATCCTGTGGCGTAGGTACACCTTCGCCTTCTTTTGTGATCGAGCCTTTATCGGCAGCACGGATGATATCCATGCACAACTCGACGCATTCATCGCAGATGAACACGGTCGGACCGGCGATCAGTTTACGTACTTCATGCTCGCTCTTTGCACAGAAAGAGCAGTAGCGTGTATTTTTTGATTCTTTTCCCATTTTACTCATCACCAAGATTCCTATGAACTAAATCCAAGAAAATTAATACAGTCGCATTCCATAAGAGGCAAGCGGCAAGTAAGTAATTTTTTTACTTGCCGCATCATTGGCGGGACATGCTGATATTTCTGCCATGCCCGCCTGTTGCAATACGGGTTGCAGTGTGCCACTACGGCACTGCCGGATGCATTTGAAACAGCAGATCAGTGCCGAAGACCGGAAGCTTCGCCGTCTGAATCATCAGAAAGGATCGGTTTCTTGTCTGCCGGCGGTTCGGTCCATTTGGTAGGAACGAGCGGTGCAGTCAGTGCAAGCGCGAGCACTTCATCCACAGTGGCGACCGGAATGATCTTGAGATCGCTCTTCACGTTCTCAGGAATATCTTCCAGATCTTTCACGTTCTCCTGTGGAATCAGCACGGTCTTGATACCGCCGCGCAATGCCGCAAGCAGCTTTTCTTTCAGCCCGCCGATCGGCAGCACGCGACCGCGCAGCGTCACTTCACCCGTCATCGCAACGGATTTATGCACAGGCACACCCGTGAGCACGGAAACGATTGTCGTGGCCATTGCGATACCTGCGGAAGGACCGTCCTTCGGCGTTGCGCCTTCCGGCACATGGATATGAATATCCTTCTGCTGGAACAGCGGCGGAATGATGCCGTAGTCAAGCGCGCGTGAGCGAACATAGCTGAGCGCCGCCTGCGCCGATTCCTGCATCACGTCCCCAAGCTTGCCGGTAATCGTGACCTTGCCTTTACCCGGAACTGTCACGGCTTCGATAACCAGCAGGTCGCCCCCGACTTCCGTATAGGCAAGACCAGTGGTCATACCCACAAGGTCTTCCTTCTCGGCTTCGCCGTAGCTGTATTTGCGCACGCCCAGATATTCGCCGAGATTTTCGCTCGTAATCGCTACCGACTTCATATCCTTCATCAGGATATTCTTGATCGATTTGCGTGTCAGGCTTGCGATCTCACGCTCCAGGTTACGTACACCGGCTTCCCGCGTGTAGTAGTGGATGATATCGCGCAGCGCTTCATCCGTGATCGACCACTCGCTTTCTTTCAGGCCATGTGCCTTTATCTGCTTGTTGATCAGATGGCGTCTCGCAATACCGACCTTTTCATCTTCCGTATAACCTGAGATCTTGATGATCTCCATACGGTCCATGAGCGGACGCGGCATGTTATAGCTGTTGGAAGTCGCGATGAACATCACGTCCGACAGGTCATAGTCCACTTCCATGTAATGGTCGTTGAAATGCGCGTTCTGTTCTGGATCGAGTACCTCGAGCAATGCCGAAGCCGGATCGCCGCGGGAGTCATTGCCCATCTTGTCAATCTCGTCAAGCAGCATCAGCGGATTGGAATTCTTCGCCTTCTTCATCGCCTGGATGATCTTGCCCGGCATCGAACCGATATAGGTACGGCGATGGCCGCGGATTTCTGCTTCGTCATGCACGCCGCCAAGTGAAATCTTGACGTAATTGCGTCCGGTCGCCCGCGCAATGGAACGCGCCAGCGATGTCTTACCGACACCCGGAGGGCCTACGAGGCAGAGGATCGGGCCTTTGAGCTGGCGAGTGCGTTGCTGCACTGCAAGATATTCAAGAATACGCTCTTTGACTCTTTCCAGACCATAATGATCTTCGTCAAGAATCTTCTGGGCGTTATTCACATCGCGCAGCACGCGGCTCGGTTTCTTCCAGGGGATAGAAACAATCCAGTCCAGATAGTTGCGGATAACCGAAGCTTCAGCGGACATCGAGCTCATCGTGCGCAGCTTTTTCAACTCGCCCGTAGCTTTCTCACGTGCTTCCTTGCTGAGATTCAGCTTTTTCAGCTTCTGTTCCAGTTCGCCGATTTCATCCTTACCGTCTTCGCCTTCGCCAAGTTCCTTCTGGATCGCTTTGAGCTGTTCATTCAGGTAATATTCGCGCTGGGTCTTTTCCATCTGACGCTTGACGCGGGAGCGGATGCGCTTTTCCGTGTTAAGCACGCCGATTTCGCCTTCCATAAGCGAAAGCACATGCTCAAGGCGTGTGGAAATATTGATGGTTTCAAGAATATCCTGCTTCTCCTGGATCTTGACCATAAGGTAAGAGGCTACCGTATCGGCAAGCTTACCCGGATTGTCGATCTGGCCGATCGTCGCCATGATCTCGGAGGGGATTTTCTTGTTCAGTTTAACATATTGTTCAAACTGCGCGATCACCGAGCGGCAGAGCGCTTCTGTCTCGAGCTTGTTACCGTGCGTTTCGACAACATTCTCAACATGCACCTGATAAAAGTCGCGATTATCGATAAAATCGACAACGGACGCTCTTTCAATGCCTTCGATCAGTACTTTCACCGTGCCGTCGGGCAGGCGCAATATCTGCAGGATAGTAGCGATCGTTCCCACGCGGTAAATATCCGCAGTGCCCGGATCGTCCTGCGCAGCGTTTTTCTGCGTGACCAGCAGGATGCGGTTATCGTGCTTGGTAACTTCTTCGAGCGCTTTAATGGATTTATCGCGTCCTACGAAGAGCGGCACAATCATGCCGGGAAAGACGACAATGTCACGCAACGGCAGGACAGAGTAGACGGAATTCGAGGGATTATTCATAAAGGGTATATCAGCTGTTTTGCGGGGATTATTGGGAATTCTATACTATGATATAGGCTTGCGCCAAACTTTTTCTAGGGGTAGCCCTATAAAAATATAATTAATTATACTTGCAATCGGCAGAAAACCGCAGTGAAGCAGGCCTCTAGGCAGCGGCAATGCCAGTTCTTGCAAGGGAAGTTGTTGAATTTCCTATAATTCTTATTTCCCAGTGCAATGAGATACCGGAATGCTCCAGGACCCTTTTGATAACAGTTTCTCCAAGTGTTTCAAGGTCTTGTGCGGTGGCATCGCCGGTATTAATCATGAAGTTGCAATGCAGCTCCGACATTTGCGCCCCGCCAACGCGCAATCCCCGGCATCCTGCTTCGTCAATCAGCTTCCAGGCTTTGAAACCTTCGGGGTTCCTGAAAGTGCTGCCCCCGGTGCGGGAACGGACAGGTTGCGTGCTGTTGCGCTGGAGGGCTATCTCTTCCATGCGTTTGGCAATGATTTCCGGTGATTCAGCTCGTCCCTGAAATACTGCACCGGTGAATATCCATCCTTCCGGCAAACCGCAATGGCGATAGCTATAGGCAATTTCCTGCGGTGTCAGCGTATGGATCTTGCCTTGCGGATCAACTGCAGTGGCTTCCACTAAGATATCTTTCGTTTCGGTTCCGTAAGCTCCCGCATTCATAGCCAGCGCCCCACCAATACCGCCTGGTATGCCGCTCAGGAATTCCAGCCCGCCAATACCATGATCGCGGGCAAGGGTGGTAACGCTGCTGTTCAGGCAGCCGCTGCCTGCGATGATCCGATCGTCTTCCACCCGGCAGTCCACGAAACCGCGTCCAAGCTTAATAACAACGCCGTCAATGCCACCGTCGCGCACGAGCAGGTTACTGCCTACACCAAGCACGGTGATGGGCAGATCCGCAGGTTTATTTGCGATAAAGAAGGCTAGATCCTCTGTATCTTCCGGCTTGAAAAGCACTTCCGCCGGACCGCCGACTTGAAACCAGTTGCTTTTGGAAAGATCCGCGCCTGCGCGCATTTTACCGCGTGTTGCTGGCAGGGATGCAATCAGCTCGCGAGCCTCAGGCATGCGCCTCGATCTCCTTGGGCAGCGCATTGGCCCATTTGCTAATGCTACCTGCGCCGAGGCACACGACCATATCGCCTTCTTTGGCTTCCTGCAGTACCAACCCGGCAAGATCGGCAGCGTTGCTCAGGCGTAGCACGTGGCGGTGACCGGCACTGCGCAATCCATCTGCCAGTGCGTCGCTATGAATATTTTCAATCGGTTCTTCTCCGGCAGGGTATACATCTGTCACGATCACCGTATCCGCATCGTTAAAACAGGTGCAGAACTGGCCGAACAAATCCCGCAAACGCGTATAGCGATGCGGCTGCACCACGGCGACGACTTTTCCGTCCGTGCCGCTTTGCGCCTGACGCGCTGCTTTCAGCGTCGCCTGTATCTCCACCGGGTGATGGCCGTAATCGTCGATCACTGTAATGCCCTTAGCAACACCAGTGCGGGTAAAGCGGCGTTTGACACCGTCGAATTTTGCGAATGCTTTTTTCAGCACATCGTCACTGATAGCAAGTTCCTGAGCGATGCTGGTGACGGCAAGCGCATTGCGGATATTATGCTCGCCGAACATGGGAAGGAAAATATCTTTAATGGTCTTTTCAGTTGCAGCCACTTCTACGTCGAACATCTGACCGCCTGCTTCACGGCGGATATTGACGGCACGCACATCCGCCTGAGGCGTGAAACCATAGGTGATCACGCGGCGGTCATGCACTTTGCCAAGCAGCGTCTGCACTTCCGGATGGTCGATGCACAACACCGCAAACCCATAGAATGGGATATTCTCCACGAATTGTAGGAACGCTTTGCGCAAATTGTCGAACCCGTTGTAATAATCCAGATGCTCAGGGTCGATATTCGTGATGACCGCAATACTGGAAGGCAGCTTGATAAAAGTACCGTCCGATTCGTCTGCTTCCACGACCATCCATTCGCCGCTGCCGATGCGCGCATTGGTGCCGTATGAGTTAATGATGCCGCCATTGATAACGGTCGGCATCAGGCCCGCCGCGTCAAACAGGGCGGCTGTGAGTGAAGTGGTCGTTGTCTTGCCATGCGTGCCCGCAATGGAGACGGCCATTTTCAGGCGCATCAGTTCGGCCAGCATTTCTGCACGGCGCACGATAGGAACACGGCCAGCGCGAGCGGCGACGACTTCCGGGTTTTCCGGCTTGACGGCCGAAGAGACGACAATAGCCGAAGCGCCGGAGATATTGGCGGCATCATGACCGACGAAAATTTTGATACCGAGTGCGCGTAGACGGTCGAGATTGGCGCTCTCTGTGAGATCGGAACCCTGAACCTGATAGCCAAGGTTATGCAGGATTTCGGCAATGCCGCTCATGCCGATGCCGCCGATGCCGATAAAATGCAGGACGCCGACATTGAGCGGCAGGCTGCGTGCGATGGGAAAGGCTTTCTGGCGGGGGATGGATAATACGGTCATAAAACGGTCTTCAATGAATGTTCAGCGGCAACATTAAGTGTTATAGCAGCTAAATCGCTTGCTGCATTAATTTTTCCTGCAGCGCGCGCATTAGCGGCGGCGCGGGCGAGGTTGTCCGGCAGGCTCAGGAAGGCCTCAATCCGGTTGGAAAGGGAAGCAGCCGTAAATCCTTCCTGCGGAATCATCCATGCGCCGCCAGCTTCTTCAACCGAACTTGCGTTATAATACTGATGGTTATCCATGGAGCTCGGAAGCGGAACCAGAATGGATGGGCGTCCGGCAGCGGTAAGTTCTGCGATGGTCGAAGCGCCTGCACGGGCAATCACGAGATGTGCCGCTGCAAGCCTTGCCGGAATATCGCTGAAGAACGGAAGTATATCCGCGCTTACATTCATCTGCGCATAAACAGCGCGGGTGGTCTCCACATCTTCCTTGCGGCATTGCTGGTCCACGCGGATGCGCGCGCGCAGATTGCCGGGCAGGGCGGCAATGGCCGCCGGGACGATCTGGCTGAAAATGGAAGCGCCCTGGCTGCCGCCGGTGACCAGAATCCGGATATTGCTGTCCTGATTGAGTTCGGGGTAAGGGATGTTGTGCAAGGCACGGATAGCGGCACGCACGGGATTGCCGGTCAGAATAGTCTTCTTCTGATGTTCCGCGCTGATGAACTTTGTATCGGGGAAAGTGGTGGCGATGACGGTAGCGCGGCCGATCAGCACACGATTGGCACGCCCCAGCACAGAGTTCTGCTCATGGATGATAGTAGGGATACCGAGCAGACTAGCTGCATAGATGGTCGGAAATGAAGGGTAGCCGCCGAAACCGACCACGACATGGGGCTTGATACGGCGCAGGATCGCAAGTGCCTGCAGCACGCCGATCATGATGTCCGTGGCAGCAGTAATCTTGCCTTTTAATCCTCGCCCGAAAGTGCCGGCGCGCACCGTGTGGCGCTCCAGCGTGCCGAGTATGCCTTTATAGTCCGACGCGCGTCGGTCGGTAATAAGTACGGCTTTGTAATCGCGGCTGTTAAGTTCTTCAGCCAGGGCTTCAGCAGGAAAGATATGTCCGCCCGTACCACCGGCGGCCAAAACTATAGTACAGGACATGCTCATTATTTTCGTCTTAACCTCAAAATACTGTAGGCGCTTATTGCTGCCCAGGTGCTGTCAATGAGAAACGCCGGAAGATTCCATGCCCACAGCAGTGAAAACACAACTGCGAGCGAACCTAGCAAGTTCATCCACAGATAACGCGGATCGTTCACGTCAATCAGGCCGCGCAGCGACATATAGTACGCAACCAGCATGGCCGTTACGCCCGCAATGCCTATCAAATCTGCAAAAATCACACCGTGCCTTTTTCTGACATAACCAAAGCGCACTATCATACTAATTCTGTGCACAATGGCAATTATCTTAATGCTGAATAGCGGAGATATATAAATCGGGGAAGCAGCGGGAATTATTCTTTATGCCACACTTTTAAAATACCGTAACCGCTGATGGCCGCCCACGCTCCGTTAATGATGAAGGCGGACAGGTTCCATGACCAGAAAAGGGAAAATACGATAGCAAGCGAGCCAAAAAAATTCATCCACAGATAATGTTTATCCGTCACATTTAACGCGCCGCGCTGCGACATGAAATAGGCAAGCAATATGGCAAGCACACCGATAATGCCGATAAAGTCGGGAAAACTTAGCATATTATCTCCTGGCGGCGATGTGACCGTATTTCTTGCGGGTAAAGGCGAGCATCATGCCCATGCCCAGCGCAATAGCGACGAGTGAGGAACCGCCGTAACTTAAGAATGGCAATGTCATGCCTTTGGCGGGAAGCATATCGACCGCCACGCCCATATTGATGATCGACTGTATGCCGAATTGCGCGAGCAGCCCCGCCACGGCAATCACGGTGAAGAAATCATTTTCCTTCCACATATTGATCAGCCCGCGAATGACGATGAAGGCAAACAGGCCCAGAATGATCAGGCAAGCGATAATGCCGAATTCCTCGCATGCCACGGCGAAAACGAAGTCCGTGTGCGAGTCGGGAAGCTGCAGCTTGATTTTACCTTCGCCAGGACCACGTCCGAACCAGCCGCCGCTGGCGAAAGCTTCCAGCGATTTGGCAACCTGGTAGTTATTGCTGAAACTGGGGTCGAGAAAGTTATCGATACGTTTTTTTACATGCGCAAACACATGATAGGCGACGAACAGGCCACCAGCTCCGCAGAACGGCATCACCAGAACCCAGAAGAGCGGCATGCCCGCCAGGAAAAACTGGATCGCCCACATGACGGAAATGGTCACGACCATGCCGAGATCCGGCTGGATCAGTAACAACGCGATAACAAGAGCGTATAAGCCAATAGCGATGCGCCAGCCCGGAAAATCCTGGTGCGATTCGCGCAGATGAAATATCCAGGCGGTAACAACCGCCATGCACGGCTTCAGGAATTCAGAGGGCTGTATGGAAATGCCGATAATAGTCACCCAGCGTTTTGCGCCTTTGATTTCCATTCCTACGAATGGCAGCACCACCATCAGCGCGATACTGATCATGAAGCCGATGATCGCAAGACGCCGGACATTCTGTGGAGGTTGCAGTGAAACTGCGAACATGACCAGCAGCGAAATCAGCAGGAAGGCATATTGACGATGAATGAAGTGGAACTCGTTGACGCCGATACGCACAGCGACCGCCGGACTGGAAGCGGTAACCATAACTGCACCGACACAGATTAGCATGAACAGCGCAAGCAGGGTAGGCCGGTCGATGGTCCACCACCAACGGGCTACGATACTGTTGCTTGTGCGGTCGAGCCTCATCCTATTCCCTTCCAGCAGGTGGCTTTCGCCTACGCTTTTACTTTTTGCCCAGAATCACCTGGTCGAGTAGATCTTCCACCATCTTGCAGAATGCGTCACCGCGCTCTTCAAAATTCTTCCACTGGTCGAAAGAAGCGCAGGCGGGTGAAAGCAGCACCACGGCGTTTTGTTTACGATCCGCGAAAGCTTTCTTTGAAGCTTCTTCAAACGCATTAGCCAGCGTGCCGCAACGTGTATAGGGAACGCGTCCTTCCAGCGTAGATGCAAATTGTTCCTCTGCTTCACCGATCAGGAATGCATGGGTAATGCTGTCAAAATAAGGGGCCAGCGGCTCGATGCCGCCTTCCTTCGCACGTCCGCCCGCAATCCAGTAAACATTGGAGAAAGGAGCCAGTGCATTGGAAGTCGCATCCGCATTGGTTGCCTTGCTGTCATTGATGAAGCGCACGCCGTGAATCGTAGAGACGATCTGCAATCTGTGACGTAAGCCCGGGAAGCTGTGCAGTCCCTTTTCAATATCACGCACGGCCAGTCCGTAAACCTTGCAGGCGGCATAGGCAAAAGCAGCATTCTGCCAGTTATGGCGGCCTGTCAGGTTGGCGATGTCGAAAATCTTTACCGCTACCGGATTTGCGGGATCGATCTTGTCGTGCAGCACACCCTCCCTATCCACGAACACGCCGTTTTTCAGGGAATTGAGGCGCGAAATGGGGATGATATTCGCCTTGCTGCGTTGTTTCAGTTCCGAATAAACGGAACGCGAATAATCGTCATCCACGCTGATGAGCGCGTAATCATATTTATTCTGGCGGTCGAAAATATGCGATTTGGCTTCAACATATCCGGCCATGCTGCCATGGCGGTCGATATGGTCCGGCGTGAAATTCAGAAGCAATGCAATATTGAAGTGGGATGTACGCACCAGATCCAGCTGGTAAGAGGAAAGCTCCAGCACATAGCAGCCATCCGCGCCCACAGGTTGCAGCGAGAGAGCGGGGATGCCGATATTGCCGCCCACTTCCGCCCTGCGCCCTGCGGATTGCAGTATATGGCCAATGAGTGAAGTTGTGGTGGATTTACCGTTCG
Source organism: Rickettsiales bacterium (assembly GCA_035765535.1). Classification (NCBI taxonomy): domain Bacteria; kingdom Pseudomonadati; phylum Pseudomonadota; class Alphaproteobacteria; order Rickettsiales; species Rickettsiales bacterium. Next base: position 160,295 of record DASTXE010000001.1, read on the forward strand.
TGCCAGTGATAGCAATTTTTTGCGCACTTGCCTGTGCCTCGCAGAATAGCTCAATATCGCCGATAACCGGAATATTGGCTTCCTGCGCCATATCCACTGTATAATGCGGTTTGGGATGGGTTAGCGGTACGCCCGGACCGAGCACGAGTGCACTCAGTTCTTTCCAGGGCCAGTTAATAGGATCCATGATCTGCGGTCTTGCCATACCGCTGCCGCTTTGCAGGAGCGCTCTGCGGCTCTCGTCACGGTCGTCCCATACATAGACATCCGCTCCGCTGGCGAGCAGGCTTGAAACAGTGGAGATCCCGGCTTTGCCGAGTCCCATGACGCCGAGTTTTCTGTTCTGGAAATTACGTAGTGTAATCATACTGTTGCATGCTGATGAGTAAAGAGGTGAGCTTACGTTGGAAGTTACGGTAATTATGTGCCAAAAGCAATTAACTTTTCCATCTTTATGTGCGGGATGGTCGACTTGATAAATGGCTCGCCATAGATGCGGTAGCCAAGCTTTTCATAAAAGGATTGAGCCGTGATACGAGCTGCCATTTCAATGCGCTGTACACCTTCCTGCCTTGCTGTATGTTCGGCAAATGAAACAAGCTTTTGGCCAAGGCCCTTGCCCTGAAGCGTCACAGCCACCGCAACACCGCGAATTTCGTATAAAGAGGGGGAGGCTGGCTTTAGGATAATAGTTCCGGTAACGCTGCCATCGGGAGCGATGGCAGCAATATGAATCTGGTTTTCTTCTCCTTCAGTATCCTGGGCGCTAAGAACCAGCCCAAGCGGCAGGCGGAGGACCTGTTCCCGCAACCGCTTGCTGAGATCGTACAGAGGCGAGCCAAAGGCAATTTTCTGTATATCCATGCGAAGCGGCTGCGTTATTATAACCTGTTGACAAGTATTACTTCTTTTCTGCCGGCGCATCGGTTGCAGCCGGAGCGCTTCCGGCGGGTGCGGCACCGCCAGCATCCTTGTCATGCTTACGCATGTGCTTCTCATGGATGTTCTTGAAGAATTCCTTGCGCTCTTCAGGCGACATATTGTGAATCTTCTCTTTGAATTCCCTGCGCTTTTTCTGGTGCTCTGCCCATTCCGCCTCGGTCATCTTGTCGAGCTTGTCAGCCATTTCATGGGCATGTTTGCGGGCTTCCTGAAGTGTCCATTCATGGTGCATCTCTTCATGATGCATATCCATTTCTCCACCAGGACCGGCATGTTCCATGGGAGCAGGCGTGGGTTTAGGCTCAGTCCCGGCGCTGGCGGCAAAAACGCTGCCGGCGGTAAGGGTCAAAGCGGTAATACTCAATAGAAGCAGTTTCTTCATTGCGATTTCCTTTCCTCAAGGTTATATAGAGACATCATGAACACGACATCAGCGACTTTAATATACATAACCGCCCCTAATCGGGAAGAGGCTATTTTACTCTCGCGCGAGCTGCTGGGTAAAAAACTCGCCGCTTGTGCCAATATTATCGATCATGTGACGTCGTTGTATCACTGGAACGCGGAAATCGAGCAGAATAACGAGGTCGTGATCGTCCTGAAAACGTTTGCAGAGCATATGGATAGCATTATTGAAACGGTCAAAAGCATGCATTCCTACGCCTGTCCGGCAATCGTTGCGGTGCCGCTGAGCGGCGGCAACCCGGACTATCTGCAATGGATGCAGGAACAAGCCCCCGTCCATCCCTGAAATGTTTTCTTTTAAGTAGCAATATGAAAAACTGGTCACTCGATAGCTGGCGTTCACTCCCCATTAAGCAGCAGCCAACGTACAAAGATGAAGCTGCGCTGCGTGAAGTTGCGGGCAAACTGCGCTCGCTGCCGCCGCTCGTTTCCCCCAGCGAATCGCGTAAGCTTAAAAGCGAGCTGGCGCTGGCTGCGCAGGGCAAGGCGTTTCTGTTGCAAGGCGGTGACTGTGCCGAAAGTTTTGCGGAATTCAATGAGCCGAATCTGCGTAATTATTTCCGCGTGATGCTCCAGATGACCGTCGCACTGATGTATGGCGCAGGTGTGCCGGTGGTCAAGGTCGGCCGTATTGCGGGCCAGTTCTCCAAGCCGCGTTCGGACGATATGGAGAAGCAGGGTGATAAATCCCTGCCGAGCTACCGCGGCGATATGGTAAACGGGATCGAGTTCGACGAGGAGGCGCGCTTCCCCGATCCCGAACGGTTACTGAAAGTATATTACCAGTCGGCCTCCACGCTGAACTTCCTGCGCTCGCTGGCCAAAGGCGGTTATGCGTCGCTGCGCCAGATCAGCGGCTGGAACATGGATTTCGTTGCGAACTCCATGCAGGGCAAGCGTTTTCACTTGCTGGTGAATCACATCAACGAGTCGCTACGCTTCATGGAAGCCTGCGGCTTGCAGCTGGACGAGATGGAACAGCTGAGCGAAGCAAGCTTTTACACATCGCATGAAGCCCTGCTGCTTGGCTATGAAGAAGCCCTGACGCGCCGCGATGAAACGGATGATAAACCGTATATCGGTTCTGCGCATATGCTCTGGATCGGTGACCGCACGCGCTCGCCGGACGAAGCGCATGTGGAATTCCTGCGCGGTGTGGGCAATCCGATCGGTATGAAAGTCGGCCCTTCCATCACGAAGGATGCGCTGCTTTCCCTGTGCGACATTCTGAATCCGGAGAACGAGCCCGGCAGGCTGACACTGATCTGCCGTATGGGCGCAGAGAAGATCGATCAGTTCCTGCCGCCGCTGGTGCGTGCGGTGCGGGATGCGGGCAAATCCGTTGTCTGGTCGTGCGACCCGATGCATGGTAACACGATCAAATCGCCCAGCGGGATCAAGACGCGCAAATTTATCGACATATTGTCGGAAGTGCGCAGCTTCTTCGCCATTCACCAGGCGGAAGGGACGCATGGTGGCGGTGTGCATTTCGAAATGACGGGGCAGGACGTGACGGAATGTCTCGGCGGTGCGCAGGCGATTTCGGAGCTGAATCTCGCCGACCGTTACCACACGCATTGCGACCCGCGCCTGAATGCATCCCAGAGCCTGGAACTGGCATTCCTGATCGCAGAAGAATTGAAGAAACATAAGTAAGGATAATGGCGATGCAGCATAAGCATGTTTCCGTTGGCGGTGTAACGTTTGGCAACGATCTGCCGTTTGTCCTGATTGCGGGGCCATGCCAGATGGAAACGCGCGATCACGCGATGATGATGGCAGAAAAGCTCGTTGGCATCGCAAAAGACCTGAATATCCCGTTTATCTATAAAACCTCGTTCGACAAGGCCAACCGCACAAGCCTGAAAGGCAAGCGCGGCATTGGCCTGAAGGATTCACTGCCTGTATTTGCGGAAATCAAAAAGACTTTCGGCTGCCCGGTGCTGACGGATGTGCATACCGAACAGCAATGCGCAGAAGTGGCGGAAGTAGTCGATATTCTGCAGATTCCGGCGTTCCTTTGCCGCCAGACCGATATGCTGCTCGCTGCGGCAAAGACCGGCAAGGTGGTAAATGTAAAGAAAGGCCAGTTCCTCGCACCGTGGGACATGAAAAACGTGGCGGATAAAATCGAAGCGGGCGGCAATTCGCAGATTTTGCTGACAGAACGCGGCGCATCGTTTGGTTATAACACGCTGGTCACGGACTTTCGTGCACTGCCGATCATGGCGGAAACCGGCTACCCGATTATTTTTGATGCGACCCACAGCGTCCAGCAACCGGGCGGGCAGGGCACTTCTTCCGGTGGTGACCGCCGCTTCGTGCCGCCGCTGGCGCGCGCTGCCGCTGCCGTAGGCGTCGCGGGAATTTTCATGGAAACCCATCAGGACCCGGATAATGCGCCTTCCGACGGTCCGAACATGGTAAAACTTTCCGAGCTTGCAGATTTGCTAAAATCCCTTAAAGAGATAGACAATCTTACAAAAGCAACAGGGAAGAAATAATCGCCATGCTCGCTTCTGCTATACGATATTGTCTGCCGGTGCTGCTCATAGGTCTTCTGCCTTATGGCGCGGTAGCATGCGAAGTGGATGGAAAAACACTTCCCTGCTCGAATGCGGCGGAACAATTCATAGAAAGATTGCATGACTGCGTTCACCTCGCCGGTGAAGTCGGAGGTGGGGAGCCGGAACGGGAAGCGGAATTGAGCAAACAGATCAATGAGCTGCATTGCGACCACATAGTATGTGATTATACGAAGATTCATTCCGCGAAGAAGGGTACCAGGAGCGATAAAAAGGTTCTGGATGCAGCCCTTGCAGAAATTACGCGTGAGGATTATGGCGGGCAGGATGATTTCTTTGAAAACTTTGCTACCGACAAATGCCCCGCACCCGCAGATTACAAACCTAAGCAACAGTAAAAGAGTATAGCAATGACCGAGATCGTTTCGATTAAAGCTCGTGAAATTATCGACAGCCGCGGAAATCCGACTGTAGAAGTGGATGTGGAAGTGGCAAGCGGCTTCATTGGCCGCGCCGCAGTGCCCTCTGGTGCATCCACCGGCAAGCTGGAAGCACTGGAACTGCGTGATGGCGACAAAAAGCGTTTCCTCGGCAAGGGCGTGAAAAAGGCAGTTGCTCAGGTCAATAACGAAATTTCCGATGCGCTTCTGGGCATGGACGCAACGGATCAGGTAAAGATCGACAACCTGCTCATCGAACTGGATGGCACGGAAAACAAAGCGCGTCTCGGCGCAAATGCTACGCTTGGTGTATCGTTGGCGGTGGCTAAAGCAGCGGCAGACAGCTCTTTCCTTCCACTCTACCGCTATATCGGCGGTGTGAATGCAAGCATCTTGCCGGTGCCAATGATGAACATCATCAATGGCGGTGCGCATGCCGACAATCCCATCGACATCCAGGAATTCATGATCATGCCGGTCGGAGCGGAATCCATGCTGGATGCGATCCGCATGGGTTGCGAAGTATTCCATTGCCTGAAGAAACAGCTGTCCGAAGCAGGACACAACACGAACGTAGGAGATGAAGGCGGCTTTGCGCCTAACCTGAAAAGCGCGGACGAAGCGCTTTCCTATATCATGAAAGCCATCAAGGCAGCTGGCTATAAGGCAGGTGACGACATTCTGCTTGCTCTGGATGCCGCTTCCAGCGAGTTCCATAAAAAGGGCAAATACGTTCTCGAAGGCGAAGGCAAAACCTGTAGCGCGGAAGAGCTGGTGAAATATTATGAAGCGCTCGTGAAGAAATATCCGATCGTGTCCATCGAAGACGCAATGGCCGAAGACGATCATAAGGGCTGGAAATCCATTACCGATAAACTTGGCGGTAAAATACAGCTCGTGGGTGATGACCTGTTCGTGACCAATCCGAAGATTCTTGCCAAGGGTATTGACGCAGGGCTTGCGAATGCGGTGCTGGTGAAAGTCAATCAGATCGGCACGCTGACCGAAACCCTGCAGGCCGTGGAAATGGCGCACAAGGCTGGTTATCGTGCGATCCTGTCACACCGTTCCGGTGAAACGGAAGATACCACCATCGCCCATATCGCGGTGGCAACGAATTGCGGTCAGATTAAAACCGGATCGCTTTCGCGTTCCGACCGCACAGCGAAATACAATGAGCTGATCCGTATTGAGGAACAGCTCGGCAGCCAGGCAGTGTTTGGCGGCAGAAATGCTTTGAAACGTAAATAAGAGCCGGAGAGAATTATGCAGCAGGCTAACGTTATTACCGAACTCGAACAGAAACGTGACCGTGCGCGTCAGGGCGGCGGGCAGAAGCGTACGGATGTACAGCATGAGAAAGGCAAGCTGACGGCGCGTGAGCGTCTTGAAGTGCTGCTCGATCCGGATTCATTCGAAGAATACGATATGTTCGTCGAGCATCGCTGCTCGAACTTCGGTATGGAAGAAAGCAAAATTCCGGGTGACGGCGTTGTCACCGGCCACGGCACGATCAACGGCAGGCTGGTCTTCATCTACAGCCAGGATTTCACCGTACTTGGCGGTTCGCTGTCTGAAACCAACGCCCGCAAGATCTGCAAGATCATGGATATGGCGATGAAGGCCGGAGCGCCGGTCATCGGCATTAACGACTCCGGCGGTGCGCGTATTCAGGAAGGTGTGGACTCGCTGAGCGGTTTCGCGGAAATCTTCCAGCGTAACGTGTGCGCAAGCGGTGTGATCCCGCAGATTTCGCTTATCATGGGCCCATGCGCGGGCGGTGCGGTATACTCTCCGGCGCTGACCGATTTCACTATGATGGTGCGCGGTTCGTCCTATATGTTCGTAACCGGCCCGGACGTGGTCAAGACTGTGACGCACGAAGTCGTTTCGCAGGAAGCGCTCGGCGGTGCGGACACACATACGCATAAAACCGGCGTGGCTGACCTTGCTTATAATAATGATATTGAACTGTTGCTGCAGACCCGCCGCCTGTTCAATTTCCTGCCGCTTTCAAACAAGACCGGTGTGCCTTGGCGTCCGACGACCGACCCGGCCGACCGTGTCGATATGTCCCTCAACACGCTGGTTCCGGCGAATCCGAACCGCCCGTACAATATGAGGGAATTGCTGGAACGCGTAGTTGACGAAGGCGACTTCTTCGAGATCCAGCCGGACTTCGCAAAGAATATCATCGTCGGGTTTGCCCGCATGGAAGGCAACACGATCGGTATCGTCGCCAACCAGCCGATGTTCCTTGCTGGCTGTCTGGATATTGACGCTTCCCGCAAGGCCGCACGTTTCGTGCGCTTCTGTGACGCGTTCAACATTCCGCTCGTTTCCTTCGTGGACGTGCCGGGCTTCCTGCCGGGTACTTCACAGGAACATAACGGCATCATCAAGCACGGCGCGAAGCTGCTCTATGCTTATGCCGAAGCCACCGTGCCGAAAATCACCGTTATCACGCGTAAAGCGTACGGCGGTGCCTATATCGTAATGAGCTCCAAGCATCTGCGTGGTGACGTAAACTACGCCTGGCCGAGCGCTGAAGTGGCGGTAATGGGTCCCAAGGGCGCAGTCGAAATCATCTTCCGCGGCTCGCTCAATAGCCCGGAAGAAGTAGATGCGAAGGTATCAGAATATAAGGAGAAATTTGCATCTCCGTTCGCAGCCGCTTCGCGCGGTTATGTGGATGACGTGATCCGCCCGCAAAATACCCGCTGGCGCATCTGCCGTGCATTGTCTATACTGAAGCACAAGGAATTACAGAATCCTTGGAAAAAGCATGACAATCTGCCGCTTTAAAACCGTAATGCTGTGCGTGCCGCTGAGCCTTGTGCTTGGCGGCTGCCACTCGGTTTATCACTGGGCCGATTGTTCGACACGAAATTTTCCGGTGGTGAATAAACGCTGCGAAAACTGGCAATGCATTACCGAAGCAGGCCAGAAAGCGAGCGATGAAAATGTGAAGAAGGGCCTTCCGGCCTGCACGACACCTCCGCCGAAACCTCTCGGTCCTGCCTATCCGAACGGCGATACGGATGCTGTCGTAAAACACTAACGAATAAATTTAATCTTGTCATGCCAGCGAAAGCTGGCATCCAGATTACCATGTTACCTGTCAACGTGCTGCTGATTCCTGCTTGCAGGAACGACACGCGGCAACATCCAGTAAATTAGTGATTAAGCCTGCTTCTTAGACTGTTTGATCGCTGCGCCGATAAACGACGAGAAAAGCGGGTGCGGAGCAAATGGGCGGGATTTAAGTTCAGGGTGGAACTGCACGCCGACAAACCACGGATGCTCAGAAAGCTCAACGATTTCCGGCAGCTTGCCTGATGGCGAAATGCCGCTGATCTTCAGACCGGCTTTTTCCATTTCCTTGGCATATCCTACATTCACCTCATAGCGGTGACGGTGACGTTCGCTGATCTTCTTCTTGCCATAGGCATGATGGACGAGGCTGTTTTCGACCAGATTACAGTCATAGGAACCCAGGCGCATCGTACCGCCGAGATCGTCTTCAGCGCTGCGTTTGTGTTTGACGCCGTCCTTTTCCCATTCGGTCATAAGACCTACGAGTGAACCGCGCTTGTCTTTACCTTTATATTCTCCAAGTTCGCTTGAAGTAGCATCCTTGATGCCGAGCACATTGCGGGCAAACTCGACGATTGCGACCTGCATACCGTAGCAAATGCCGAAATACGGTATGTTGTTTTCGCGTGCATAGGTAATGGCAGCGATTTTGCCCAGCACACCGCGCTCGCCGAAGCCGCCGGGAACGAGAATGGCATCAGCCCCTTTAAGCTTCTTGGCAACATCTTGTTTCTCGAAATCCTTGGCGTCGATCCAGTGCTGGTTCACGCGGACGTTATGCGCAATGCCTGCATGATCGAGCGCTTCGTTCAGCGATTTGTAAGCATCGCCCATGCCGCTATATTTGCCGACGATGGCAACCGTGACTTCACCGGCGGGTTCTTCGAAACGTTTTACGATTTCGCGCCATTTCGTCAGATCCGGTTCAGGGCTTTCAATACCGAAATGTTCCAGCACTTTTTTATCCAGATGCTGGTCGTAATAATGCAACGGCACCTGGTAGATTGAACGTGCATCCAATGCCTGGAAAACAGAATCTTCTGTAAGATTACAGAACAGCGCAATTTTTTTGCGTTCGCTAAGCGGAATTTCACGTTCCGCGCGGCACAGCAGAATGTCCGGCTGAATACCTATCGAGCGCAGCTCCTTTACAGAATGCTGCGTCGGCTTGGTTTTGAGTTCCTTAGCAGCTGCTAGATAAGGCACCAGCGTCAGGTGCATATACAGCACACGCGAACGGCCCATCTTGTAACCAATCTGGCGGATCGCTTCAAAGAACGGCAAGCCTTCAATATCGCCAACCGTGCCGCCGATTTCGCACAGCACAAAATCTTCGCCGGCCGTCTCATTGAGGATGAAATCCTTAATCAGGTCCGTCACATGCGGAATAACCTGCACCGTATGACCGAGATAATCGCCTTTGCGTTCCTTTGAAAGCAGGGTGGAATAGATACGGCCTGCAGTGACGTTATCGCTGCGTTTGGCATCCACGCCGGTAAAACGTTCATAATGGCCGAGATCGAGATCCGTTTCCGCACCGTCTTCCGTCACGAACACTTCACCGTGCTGAGTCGGGTTCATCGTGCCGGGGTCGATATTGAGGTAGGGGTCAAGCTTGCGCAGGCGTACTTTAAAGCCGCGAGCCTGTAACAAGGCGGCAAGGCTCGATGAGGCCAAACCCTTGCCAAGCGAAGACACCACCCCGCCTGTGATGAAGATGAAGCGGGTTTTAGAAGACGTTTTACTCATAATTTATTCCGGGCGCGGTACAGCAGGTTGTTCGGGTTTAGCCGGAGCCTGTTCCTTCTGGGGTTCAACCTTGGGAGCAGGAGTGTTGGCGATCTTGTCAACGATGGAACCGGAACGCTGGTCATGATTATGCGACGTCAGGATGCCGATGGCAAGGCTTAGCAGAATAAAGATCGTGGCGAGCACAGCTGTCGTACGCGTCAAAAAGCTTGCAGCTGCACGGCCGGACATGAAGCTCGTGTTTGAGCTGCCGGAAAGTCCCATGCTATCGTCGCTGCGCTGCACAAGAATAATGCCGATCAATGCAAGTGTTACAAGCGCATGAATCACGATCAGAACTGTATACATAACCCCCTCTGTTTAGAACCGCTCCCCAGCTTGTTAGCCAAGGCTTCCGGCACTTTCAATAATCTTTCCAAACTCATCTGCATTCAGGCTTGCGCCACCCACCAGCACGCCGTCAACCGCTTCCGCTGCCAGGATTTCCCGCGCATTCGCCGCTTTGACCGAACCGCCGTAAACGATCGCCGTCTTTGCAGGAGCATTCACCGCCACTGATGTAGCACGATATAATAAGGAGGCAATAGTTTTATGCACTTCCGTGATATCTGACACGCTCGGTATTTTACCCGTGCCAATGGCCCAGACAGGCTCATAGGCGATCACAAGCATATCGCAAGCAAGTGCAGGTAGAGATTCTTCGACTTGCCGGCTGATAACCTGCAGATAATTCCCGGATTCACGCTCGGCGCTATGCTCGCCGACGCAGATCACAGGAACAAGTCCCGCCCTGATGGCAGCTTCTGCCTTGCGCTTGACCGTTGCGCTGGTTTCACCGTGTAACGTGCGGCGTTCCGAATGGCCCACGATAACATAATTGCATCCGCTGTCTTTGAGCATGGAAGCACTGATTTCTCCCGTGAATGCGCCTTTTTCTTCGATGCTGCAGTCTTGGGCACCCAATCCAAGAGCGGAACCGGAAGCTGCCTCAGCGACAATATGTAGGCTGGTAAAGGGAGGAAAAAGCGCAGTTTTTACATTTCCGGGCACAGGCAATGCCGCCAGCGTGCGCGCAAGGACGGCAGCCTCGGCGTGGGTTGCATTCATTTTCCAATTACCAAGTATGTATTTCATTAACTTATATAATTTTCCTTAGATTCAGCCCTAGGGGATTGTCTACATGAGCGGGCGGAATTATGCAATGGCCTTTTTCTCTGGCTTTTGGGACAAAACTAGGATATAAAGCTTTTCCAATTGCTCTAGTTGATGACAGTCGCCGGCGGGACAAAGTCCTGGAATTTACCGGTGGTGCCGTAAGGCACATATAAGAAGTGGCCTTGCAAGTTTTTCTTACTTTTTCTGGCGTTGAATAAAGAGTGCTATGCCCCGGACTGGCCGGGAGCATACGTACTGTCCGCATGTTGCAGGCAGGATGTTTATCATATCCAGAGTTAGGAATAACAATGCAAGAACAGACTGAAACGGCAACCGTAGTTGCTGCTGAAACGAAAAAAGATTTTTCCACATTTAATTTACCGCAGGCGCTGAAAGATAATTTGACGCGCATGCAATATTCCACCCCGACGCCGATTCAGGCTGAGGCGATTCCCGTAGCGCTTGAAGGACGCGATATTCTTGCCTGTGCGCAGACCGGCACCGGCAAAACCGCCGCTTTTGCTATTCCGCTGGTAACAAAGCTTTTGTCCAACCCGCGCGGCTCGGCACTTGTCATGACGCCGACACGTGAGCTGGCAACGCAGGTCATGGGTGTCATTAAGCAGATGCTTGGCAATAGCAAGACACTCAATACGGCGTTGCTCATCGGCGGCGAATCGATGGGACCGCAATTTATCCAGTTGCGCAACCGCCCGCGTATTATCGTCGGCACGCCGGGGCGCATCAATGATCATATCGAACGTGGCACGCTGATGCTGCATGATGCAAGCTTCCTGGTGCTCGATGAGACCGACCGCATGCTGGATATGGGCTTCTCCGTGCAGCTCGACCAGATTGCGCGTTTTCTGCCCAAGGTGCGCCAGACGCTCATGTTCTCGGCGACTATGCCCGCCAATATCATGAAAGTTTCGGCAAAATACCTGAATAACCCGGAAAGGATTACGATCGGCGATCACGATGCTCCGCCGCAGATCAGCGAAAAGCTGGAACACGCAGTCGTTCACACGGAAGATGCCAATAAATATGAATTGCTGATGTCCGAGCTGCAAAAGCGCGAAGGCTCGGTCATTATATTCGTGAAGACCAAACGTGGGGCTGAGCGGCTTTCCATTCGTCTGAACAAACAGAAAATGGATTCGGATACTATTCACGGCGATTTGAAGCAAAGCAAGCGCGACCGCGTAATAGCGGCTTTCCGCGATTGCAGATTCCGGATTCTGGTGGCTACCGACGTGGCAGCACGCGGGCTGGATATCGACCACATCCGCCACGTGATCAATTTCGACCTGCCACATGCGGCGGAAGATTATGTGCATCGTATCGGCAGAACGGCGAGGGCAGGGGCAGAAGGTTCGGCCATCAGCCTTATCTCTCCCGAAGACAGGCTTAAATGGCGTGCTATCCAGAGGCTGATGGATCCTGCCGCAGCTAAAGCCGAACAGGAGGCAGCAGCAAGACGTCCCCGTCCCGAAGGCGCGGGAAACAGGCGCCGCCGTTTCTTCAGGCCGCGCAAACCGGGCGTAGCCGCAGCAGCATAAAGCAAAAATGACAGGCCCGGTTTTCCGGGCCTGTTTTTCTTTAAGCATTAAAAAGGCTTAAGTGGCGGAAAGTTCAGGATGTCTTTATATATTGTCATATAATCTTCATACACCGTTAAGTTTTATCGGTTATACTAAAGTGATGTTCATAGTGTGGAATGCTAAATGGCCGTCATTGATATAGATCTAGGAAAAATGGGCAAATACGATGCTTTCGTGGCCGAGCTCGTTCGCAGTTTTGATGTACGAGAAAGCACCCCAGGTAATCCGAATCATTTACTGATTACTCCCAAAGGATCGACGACACCGGTAGGCAGTATAGAAAAAGGGGCGATGCATAACCGTCTTCGGTATGATTCAGATCAGGATGCAATAGCTGCGGCAGTACTGGTCAGTCATGGAAAAGAGTATAATATATCCAACGATGCCGCGCGGATATACTTTGCGATAAGAGAGCGTGAGGTAAATGATAGAGTAGTGGGAGATGGGATGAAAGGCCCAAATCCCGAAGATCCCCTGAAAATTTTCTATCGGGATGGAACGCTATATGTGTCACCGGAATATGTTAATATTCATCTCCCCCATAAAAATGCGCATACCGGAATGCTAAAGACTGCTGAGGAACTGGCAGATAAGGGAGGCATGTCGCGCAGGCAGATAACCACTGACGATATAACTACGCTTACAAATCTTCAGCAGGCTCATGGAAGAGATATCAAACTTTTAACCTATAAGGATAGTGGCGGACAAGACGTAACAGTGATGTATGACCGGGGTAAAGTGAGAGACGAGAGAGTGCTGGCTGTATATTCTGCAGCAGGCGGCAGGGGCTATGTCAATCAGCGCGCCCTGAATGATTACGGAGTGCAAATCGCCTCCGGTAAAGGAGAATTATTTCCGTCAGGTGGCGGAAACAGCAATGGCAATAATGATCAGGGCATGAGCGATAATACCAAGCATGGCCTGGCGGCTATGGCTGTTGCCGGTGCGGCTGTTGCTGCAACTACATGGGCATCACGCACCCAGCGTGACAGACAGGAAACAGCTGCAATGGAAGGCCGTCCTCCCGAGCGCAGAGGAGGCATGCTGCAGTTTGTGAAAGTGGCTTCGGTTGCGTTGGCCACCACTGCGCTTCTTACAGCACTGGATGCAGGCCTGAATAAAGGCCGTGCATTCGATTCCGTAAAAAATACCCTTAGCCGTTAATCAGTGATTTCCAATATCGCCCGGTGTGGCAATCCGGTAATGTTCGCGGTAAGTACGTGCAAGCACGGTGCCTTGAGTGGCTTCCAGAATAGGAAGGCACATATGGTAAGTATCGATAGGGCGCTCGCGCTTGCTGAAATAATGCTCTCTTCCCGGAAAGAACTCTTCCAGCGATAATGGTTTCCAGCCTTTGCCATCGAACACATTGGCTTTCAGGTAACCTTCCAGACCGATAGATTGATAATCACCTCTGGCTTCGGGAATAACCTGCGAATCCGTACTGAGAAATATCTGGAGGTCTCCCTTAACATAATCGCCTGCGACTTCCTGTCCCTCATCGTCGAACATCCGCAGTAATACGGTTCCTGTCATGGTGATGGTAGGAAAGGTGTTTCCCTGGCTTTTGTAGCGAAGTTTATTACGTTTCGTCATTAGAGTAACCCTGCCACTCTTATCCACCAGCCGGGATATTGCCTGTTTAAGCGGATGGCCGCGTCTTCAGCATATTTACGTTTTGCAAACAGGCCAAAACAGGTCGAGCCGCTGCCGCTCATGCGCGAAAGCAAACAGTCCTTTTCTGTACTGAGTGCCTGCAATATTGTAGCGATTTCCGGCATCAGTGCGATGGCGGCATCCTGAAGATCGTTTCTTGTGCTGTTTAGGAAGCGGATCAATTCTTCATTGGAAGCGAAACGGCGCATATGGGGCATAGCCTGTGAGAACTGGCCCTGATAACCTGCAAATACATCGCGCGTCAGTAGCGGAACACCTGTACCGACCAGCAGTATGAACAGGCCCGAAAGACGCGGACCGGGTTCAATAACTTCGCCGATACCGCTCATGTAAAGCGATGTGGATTGCAGGCAGGCCGGAACATCCGCACCGAGCGACAGGGCAAGTTCCTGCATATCCTGCGGCTCCGCATTGATCTTCCACAGGCGCGTGAGCAACTGCAATGTAGCGGCTGCATCGGCCGAACCGCCGCCAATGCCGGAGCCGATAGGTAATTGTTTCTGCAGGCTGATGGCGGCGCCTTCCTTAATGTGGAAACGCTGCTGCAGCGCTGTTGCCGCTTTCATGACAAGGTTGTCCTGAGAGGAAAGCGCAGCGCCATAAGTTCCGCTTATGCGTAAAGTAACACGGTCGCTGGGAGAAACTTCAAGCACATCGCCTGTATTAGCAAACGCCACCAGGCTATCCAGCGCATGGTAGCCATTTGCAGTCTTACCGGTAATATGCAGGTAAAGATTAATCTTGGCGGCAGCGGTGGCACTTATCGTCTTCATTGCACTTCCAATGATTTCGGTGTCTTCTTCGCGTCCGCTTTGCTGATCGGAGCAATCGGCGCAAGGCCGTGCGCAAGTTTTTCCATCAATGCGTTACGGGTCTGCTCGTCAGGTTTATAATCCAGCGCGCGTCTCCACTGGTAACCCGCTTCCGTTTTACGGCCCAGCTGCCAGTAAGTGTCGCCAAGATGCTCATTCACCGTCGGATCATCGGGAATACGTTCCAGCGCCTGCTCAAAATATTCCTGTGCATCCTTGAAGTCCCCTTCGCTATACAGGGCGAACCCCATGGAGTCGATAATCTGCGCATCTTCCGGCCGGGCATCGTAGGCTTCGCTGATCATCTTTTTCGCCTGGGCGATATTGCGATGCTTGGTCAGCCAGCTGTAACCGAGGTAATTCAATACATCAGGATCTTCCGGGCTCAGTTTCAGGGCGCTCTGCATATCCTGTTCGGTTTTTTCGAACTGTCCGAGCTTGTCATAACAGATGCCGCGCGAGAAAAAGATAATCCAGTTCGGCTTCTGCGGCGTCTTAAGGCGAACCAGCGCAGCATCATAAGACTCAATGGCCTGGGCATATTGTCCCTGTATGCGCAGAATATCTCCTTTAGCCAGTAATGCGGAAACCATGGTGGGATGTTGCTGGGCGATGGCGTCGAGATCGCTGACTGCCCCGGGTTTATCTCCCAGTTCGCTCTTGTCGTATGCCGCCATAATCTGCGCCTGAATTCCATAAGGGGAATCCTTGGCAATGGACCGGTAGGTTTCTATGGCATGTTTATAGTCGCGTTCCAGCTCATACGTGCTGGCGAGCAGAAATTGCGCGGCAGCAAAATCCGGGCGCAGGAAGAGGGCAATCTTCAATGTTGTAATCTCGTCCGTCGGTGCGCGTACGCCGTGGAAGAGGCCGGCAATCGTATAGAATGCTTCCGCTAATCCTTCGGAGGCATTGGCAACAAGCGGTTTCGGCGGCTGCGAACCTAAAGCATCTTCCGCAAGAATTGTTTCACCGTGGACGGCAGTATAGGAATCAACCAATTGCTTGTATTTATCTTTCTTGTCATGTCTTGCATAATAATTCGCGAGTGCTTCCAGCGCGCGCAATGAGACTACATTAGGGTCGTTTGCCGCAGTTTCATATTGCTGCAGCGCTTCGGGGCCAAAACCTGCGATTTCATTGATATAGGCAGCATTGAGATAAATATCAGGCAGCATCATCTTGTCGTTATGCATGATATCCTTGGCATTCAGGGCAGCCTTTATTTCTTTATTGCCAAGTTTAAGCCACGCCTCCATCAACGGCACGAGCAGCGTATTGAAACCGGTTTTGGGCACGGATTGCAGGAATTTCTCGGCAGCTGCAAAGTCTCCGCGTTTGACCGCTTCCGTACACAACAGGAGATTGGGTGAAAAATCATTGCCGTCATCCAGTGTTTTATTGCCGCCTAGTTTTTGAGCAGTGGCGACAGCCTGGGTAATGTTGCCCTCGGCAATATATTCACGGTAAAGATTCGATAGGACGTCTTGATTATTCGGATCGCGGGCAAGCGATTCCTGAAGAAATTTGATACTTTTCTGGCTGTCGCCGCTGGATTCGGCAAATTTGCCTGCAAGATAATCACCGAAAGGTATAGCGTCCTTAGGCGTCCCTTTGGGAGCCGGGGCAGCAGGGGACTGCTCGGCCTGTGCAAAGGCGGGGGTCAAGGATACACTGCAGCATAAGGCATAAAATAGGCTTGCTGCACAGTATTTGGCTATATATTTCATGGTGTTGTGTGGTATATGGAAAAAACAGGTTAATGGCATTGCACCGAATAAATGCTTGCAAGTTATACAATTAACATTATATTGACGCTAGTTTCCAGTGCGGTTTTTTGCAAATTTATTGCGTTTTTCAGGATACGTAATAAATTTGCAGCATTAATTTGTAAAAAAGAGGGTAACATGAGCAGTAAGAATAATCCAGAAAATCGTGGCAAGATCACCGAGCTGCGTGTGTATAACGGTAAGAAGGTAAAGCCGGTGCTTTTCATCAACCGTAACCGCCGCTATATCGCCGCACAGTATGAAAATGGCGAACTGGTAATGGATCCGGTAAAAAAGACCCCGATTCCTTATCAGCAGGTTTAATACCCGCTTCAAGAATATACGGCTCCGCCAGTGCACAGAGTGCCGCGGGGCCGTTTTGCCTGTCATAACTGCCCGCAAACCTGCAAAGCTTTCCTATGAATGACAGTTTCCAGTATGGCGACATCGTATTTTTAGGCATTGTAGCCGTCTTTTTGTTATTACGGCTGCGCTCCATGCTTGGGCGCGACAGCGGAATCGATCCGCGGGAAGTGTGGAAGAACGCAACCCGTAACATCAATCCGGAAGCGCAGGACATATTCTCCGGGCAGCCGCATGGCAAACAAGGTGAAGAAGAACTCGTTCCACCGCATCTTCAGGATAATAAAGCAATAGCAGATGGGCTGAAGGCCATCCGTGACGCGGATAAATCCTTTAGCACGTCCGATTTCCTGGCTGGTGCTAAAGTGGCATTTGAGTGGGTTGTGGAAGCGTTCTCCAGAGGCGATAAGGAAAAACTGCGCGCAGTCCTGTCTGAAGAACGTTTCAAGCGTTTCGCGGAAGATATCGATATGCGCATATCCAGCAATTCGCGCAGGGAAACGACGCTGGTTTCCATTGCAGCGGCGGATATCACAGAGGCCACGATCAAAGGCAATATAGCTAATATCACCATCCAGTTTACCACGGAGCAAATCAACGTGATGCGCGACAAGGATAATAAGGTGGTGGGTGGCGATCCTTCAACGATAGAGAAGGCAATCGACATATGGACGTTTGAGCGCGATGTCACTTCGCGCGACCCTAACTGGAAAATCGTAGCGACCTAGGCTACGGTTTGCGGAACGCCGCATTAATCAAAAATTAATAGCTTCCGTCTATACTGCGTCCCGTCCCGGCAAGTAAATTTGCGGGATACACAGTCTCCTAACAGGCTGTTTCCGTGCCTTCAAGGCAGGGATTTGCGCTGCAACATGTCCGTTGTGCGCAAGTGACAACAGATTCTCAATAATATGGAATGACGCAGGTGAGTGTAGGAAGAGCTTTGATAGCGTATAGAAGCTGGATGTTATTGCTGTTATTCCTGATGACCGGGTGCGAGCCCAATACGCACGGATCGGCTCAGGAAACAATGACGTTAAGCCGTATCGACTTCAGGGATATTGCGGGGTGGAATGAAGATAATCACGTGGAAGCATTCGTGGCTTTCATGGGGTCCTGCGACGCCTTAATGAACCGTAGCGATACGGATGCAATCGGTAAAAATACATTCCTTGCCCCGGCTGTAGTTTGGAAAAACATCTGCCGCAAGGCGTCTCTGGTCAATGGCGCCGATGAAACCTCCGCACGCCAGTTCTTTGAAAATGAATTTATTCCCATGAGGGTAGGTAGCAACCGCAGCAATCGCGCTTCTCTGACCGGATATTATGAACCGCTATTGAATGGTTCCCGCACTCCTGAGGCGCCCTTTCTCTATCCGATATACGCAATGCCGCCGGGTGGCACCACCTATAGCCGCCAGCAGATTGACTCCGGCTACCTTCGCAATCAGGCAGGCGTGATTGCCTTTGTGGATGATCCTGTACAGTTATTTTTCATGCAGATTCAGGGATCGGGAAGCATTCAGCTGCGCGACGGCCAGATCATTCATGTGGGCTACGCAGGCAGTAACGGGCAGCCTTACGTTGCCATAGGCCGTTACCTCGTGCAAAAAGGACTGATTAATAAACAGGGCGTCAGCATGCAAGTGATCCGCCAGTGGCTTTACGATCATCCTGAAAGCATGTGGCAGACCATGTGGCAGAATCCTTCTTATATCTTCTTTCAGGAAGTGAACGGCGGACCGTATGGAACACAGCAGGTGGCGCTGACTCCGGGGCGTTCGCTGGCGGTTGACCAGAATTATATTCCGCTCGGGATGCCGGTCTTTGTGGATACGGTGCTGCCAGGTACGGAAGGCTATCCTTTCCTGGTAAGTCGCTCGCTGATGATCGCGCAGGATACGGGAAGCGCCATACGCGGACCGCTGAGAGGTGATATTTTCTTCGGTAGCGGCTATGCGGCTGAACAGCTGGCCGGGCGTATGCAGTCAGGAGGCGATTTTACGGTATTGGTGCCCCGCATACTGGCAAAAGCAGATAATGAGAGCATGATAAAAACGATTGGGACTATCCCCCATTATAATCCTCAACCGGCTGATAACGGCCAGGATAACAGCTCTGTTCAGGGCTTGCTCAATGCCCATCAACCGGCGGATAATAACGGTCAGGGGGAAACGCTGGAAAGCTGGTTCAGCAGCAAGCGCTCGTCCGGTTCACAGGAGGAAGGCGATACGCTGGAAAGCTGGATGAGCCGCCGCAGATCCGGCAACGACAGCCAGAACAGTAATAATCAAGAGACTCCGAGCCAGGATGCTATACCGCAGGACAATAACAGCCAGGGAAACACCGAAAACCAGCCAGGTACATTGGAAACATGGTGGAAAAATCTGGGCAGCGGTAGCAGCCAGAGTCAGCAGGAAGATTCGGGTGACACGCTCAGCGACTATTTCAAGCGACGCGGGTTCTGATAAGTAGAAAATTTTGACCCTTTGTTATAGAACGAAAGCTTGGAGTAATAATTTAACATATTGTTATATTTGCAATTATTCCATTGGCTTGATATTGGCATGAGGCTTGCTTGCAGGAATGGGTAAATTCATTTCTGGGATTAAAGCATGTCAAACAATATAGCACCCGTCGTCATATCGTTACCTCCCGTTAATGCGCAAACAGGCGGGCAGTCGCAGACGGCAAGCGATGTGCAGAATAACAGCCAGCAGGATGGCACGGTAGGCGCATCCGGCCAGGCTGGCAATATGGATACCGGAAGCCATTTCAGCAAAATGCTGAATTCGGTTCAGAACAGCAGTACCCAGCAAAATAACAATACGCACATTCAGAATAATCATTCTCAATCTCAGTCAGGTTCTAAAGCCTCCCAAACGTCATCGCAGGCATCGCAGCAGGGACAGAAAACCGATAACGGTAATAATGATAATACTACCACAAACAATAATGATAATAATAACTTAACCGCCAGAAGTAATACCGGTGCTGCCCCTGCCGATAACAGCAATGCAGACGTAAATAGTAACAGCAGCGATAACACGGAAACAGACAATACTCTCAATGACATAGCGCAGGTTATTCTGCTGGCGCAGGCTGGAAGCGGGCAGGTGGGAACGCAGGATGATGCGCAGCCACAGGCAGATGCTTCCTCATCCATTTCAACACAGGATCAGAGCCTGTTACAGCAGTTGCAGCAGCTTTTGCAGGAATTGCTGCAAAAAGCCTCTTCCTTCGGCCAGGGCACACAGACAGCAAGTGCTACTGCAACAGATACTGCGCAAACCAATACACCCAGCGATACGCAGCAGCCCGATACCGGTAAAGACCTGTCTAAAGACAGCGATGCACTGGCCCAGATGATGTCGCAGCTTATGGCGCTGTTGCAGCAATTGAGCCAGCAGCCCAATGCGCAGGCTTTATCTTCGGAACTGAATTCCATGACGATAACTTCTGACGGGCAAAGCGCGGCAACGGTGCTCACAGAGCTGGCCCAGTCACTGCAGAAACAGTTCGCAAATACGGCCGATACCGGTGATACTGCAACGGCTACAACGAATAGCGATTCCTCAGGCATTCCGATTCCTCAGGCTTCAGATGCGATTAATCCGTTCGATAAGATGATTAGTAGCCTCATAGATGCCGCAAAAAGCAATCTTGGCAAGCAAGGTAGCGGTAATTCGCAGGCAAAACAGTCGGTTGGCGGCGATACTCTGGCTGATGCCACAAATATTGTAATCGCAACGGCGACAGATAGCAGCAAAAACAGCCAGGCGGATCAGCTGCAATCTGCCATTTCTGATCTCATGCAGATACTTACATCTCCGCAGGATGGAAAGGGTGCAGGCACGTCCTCAAGCAGCAATCAGGATAGCAATGCGATTGCAGATACGGCCAATATGTTTCTGGCTGCGATGCAGGCACATAATGCGGCTCATAATACGATGCCAGTAGCCAATACAGTAAAATTCGGTGATGCGCTGCATCAGCCCGCAACACCGGTCTCTGAGCAGGTGCTGGTGCAGATTCGCAACGCGGCCGAAGGCTCCAGCCTGATTAGGATTCAGCTGGAACCGGCAGATCTGGGCAAGGTGGAAGTGCAGATGAGCACCACTGCCGACGGCAAAACCTCCATCTCCATCACGGCGGATAACCGCCAGACGATGGCGATGCTGCAAAATGAGGCAAAGTCGCTGGAATCGGCGCTGCGCAATATCGGTATTAAAACGGATAGTGGCGGCCTGAATTTCAGCCTTAACCAGCAGCAGAATGGCAATAATAACAACGGGAATAATGCCGCTGGATACACAAAAGTGGCCGCTGTCGGCGGGATTGAGGACGATGCGGAAATTGGCACGATAAATGCTTCTTATCAGCTAACGGTCAACACCGGATTAGATATAAGAGTATAGGAGAAGGGTTATGACAATATCACCAACATCAGCAGCGCAGCAGGCAGCGAGCTCATCCAGCTCCAACTCGTCGAGCGGACTGACAAGCCTTGCAGGGAACTTCGACACATTCCTGACACTGTTGACCACACAGTTAAAGAACCAGGATCCGACCAGCCCGGTCGACTCCAATCAGTTCACCCAGCAGCTGGTAGAATTTGCCGGGGTACAGCAGCAGGTGGAAAGCAATACTCTGCTGAAACAGCTGGTTGCCAGCTCTCAGTCCGGTCAGGTCAGCAACGCTGCTTCTTTTGTAGGCACTACCATCAAGGCTACTGGCAATCAGGGAGCACTGGTAAGCGGCTCGGCAAAATTCGGTTACACGCTGCCCGCAGGTGTAAGTGTTGCGAGTGTGACCATCAAAGACAGCAGCGGTAATACCGTATTCGACGGTACCGGCAGCACCAATACAGGCGACAATGTTGTTACCTGGGACGGAAAAAATAGCTACACCGGCGCACAGGAGCCGGATGGCGTATATACCATCAGCGTGTCGGCAAAAGACGCAGGCGGAAATGCGGTAACGGTAACTCCGTTCATTACGGGTAAAGTTACTTCCGCTTCGATCAGCAACGGCAGCGTGGTGCTGGATATCGGAAGTCTGGAGGTTCCAGAAGGGAATGTCACCCTTGTTACGAATCTTCCTACAGGGTCAAGTGCAACAAGTAATTCATAATTAACAAAGTAATAGTGAGTTTAACAGGGGGATTGTATGGGTATTTTCGGGGCATTGTTCGCAGGTGTATCAGGGCTTAACTCCCAGTCGAACAAAATCGGGCAGATTTCTAACAATATTGCCAACGTCAACACAGTTGGCTTTAAGGAAGAAACCGCTGCATTCAACAGCTTGGTCGTTCCTTCGGGCACCACGACCTTCTCGCCGGGCGGCGTTATCAGCAGCAACCAGCAGCTGGTGAGCAAGCAGGGCCTGATTCAGGGTACGGCTTCGGGCACGGACCTTGCGATTTCCGGCAACGGTTTCTTCGCGGTCAATACCTCGGCAACCGCAGGGGAAGGACAGCTTCTTTATACCCGCGTAGGTTCCTTCACGCAGGATGCTAGCGGTAACTTCGTGAATGCTAACGGCATGTTCCTGCAGGGCTGGGCGCTGACCAGCACCGGGGCAAAGCCGGGCAACAGCACGGACCCGACAACTTCGCTTTCTACGGTAAGAATCCAGAGCAATGCTTCCGGTGTGGCAACTCCAACGACAAACGTTGCCATCTCTGCTAACCTGAACGCGAGCCTGCTGCCGACTTCACAGGGGGGGCAGCCGATTTTACTTGGCGCAGGTGAAACGGTAGGATTTAACGCAAACAACACGAGTAACGCCAGCAATAATGCTACTAGCATTATTGTAGGTAATGATTACGACTCTAGTGATCCAAATCTGTTAGTGCGAGGTGATCAGTTTCAAATACAGACAAATGGTACTTCATCGACAACGGGTATCTTTACTTATGGTGGCTTCACAGTTGGGCGTAGCATTACCAATACTGGAATAACAGGAAGTGGTGACAGCGCAACAGAAAATGCATTACTCGGAAGTTCAGTGAGTCCTGCTGGGGTAACAGCATATTTAAATAAGAGCAATATCATTTCATTTACAGGTGGTGCTGCTGGCCCTACTACAATAACAATGAATGTTCCGAGTACAGGTCTTAAAGTTGGACAGGAAATCAACATTTCAGGAATACAAGGATCAAGTTTAGGAGGAATCCCGGTCGGTTTATTAAATACAACGCAGACCATTACTGCAGTAAATACAGGTGTGACACCCAATACTATCCAATTTGTTGTTAATGCTCCAGGAGCGACTACCACTGTAACAAATGGTGGTGGTACTGGGATAAACGTTGGAGCTTTTAAGCCTCAGTCATTTTTAAATCAAACTAACCCTTTTACGACTGTATCGTCCGGTAGCGGATCTATAAGTGTCACCGCTCCTAATAATGGCTATGCGATAGGACAGATTGTGGATATTGAAGGTGCTACAGGCACAATAGATGGTATTCCTTCTAGCGCTATCAATGGCAAACAAATAGTTACAGGTGTTAGTGCGTCCGGCTTTACTTTTACTGCTTCGGGTGCAACAGCTACCGCTGGTAGTGTTAATGGTGGGGGAACAGGGGTAAGTTTTGCGAATCGTACCTACCCCTTCGCAGGCAATATTCTGGATGCAACTTCGGCTAGCGGAGATTTTCTAACTAATTCTACTACCGCGCCGTTTGATCCGAATGCACTCAGTTTCCAGATATCTACTACTAGTAATGGAACTTTTACTTTTAAATATGTTACCGGAACACCGGATCCCTCACAAGGGCAATTTAATACCCTTAGCAATCTTGTGAATGCAATTAACGATACATCTGGTTTGACTGCGCGTGTCGTTAATGGCCGTCTTTACGTCGGTGCAACAGATGCAAACCAAGGAATTACTTTCATCAACGGTCAGCTAGGTGATACATCCAGTGGTAAAGGCATCGATTGGAAAGGGGAATTAGGACTGGAAGATGTTCCTCAGGCTACGACAATAGGCACAACTAAGCAGTTACGTTTTGATTCATTGAATAGCTTGGCAGCGCAGATAAATACATATCCTGCCTTTACTGCAACAGTGAATCAGCCTACAAGCGCATCAACTATAAGCATTAATTCAAGTGATCCGAAAGCGACGATAGATTTTCAAGATATTGGAAGCAATACAGGTAGTATTTTAGCAGAACTTGGTTTTAAGGATAACGGAAATTCTCCTCTTACCTTAAATGTAAATGGTAATCCTGCTTTATTTGATACTGGCACATTTGCGGTAAAATATGATCCTAATGATGCCAATAAAAATATGTCAGGTGGTAAGGTTACTCCACAGTTTACAAGGAATATAACAATATATGATTCACTTGGCGTTAGTCATACGATTGCTTTTAACACCGCAAAAATTGGAGTTAATACTTGGGCAGTGGAAATGACAGCTGTCCCTGTGACAGATTTAGGGTTGAATGCGCGCCCTGATGGGCAGCTTGCAGCTGGCACTATAGTATTTAATGGAGATGGAACATTGAATAGTGTGCAGCCTAACTCACTTAAAAATTTCAGTGTCGATTGGATAGATGGCGCCAGCACCAGCACGCTTACAATGGATTTTGGCACATTAAATAAAACTAATGGTCTAAGCCAGTTTGCGGCAGCTTCCAATGCCACACTGGTGAAGCAGGACGGTTCTTCTGCCGGTCAGTTAACCGGGGTGAGCATTGACTCGGATGGTTACGTGATCGAAAGCTTCAGCAACGGCCAGAGTCAGAAAGTGTTCAAGGTTCCGCTTATTTCGGTGGATAACCCGAACGGTCTGGAAGCGGTTTCCGGCAACGCCTTCAAGGATACGCAGGCTTCCGGTGCGGCGCTCTCGGTGGATGCAGGCACGAACGGCACCGGCGGTATTCAGTCTTCGGCACTGGAACAGTCTACGGTGGATCTGTCCTCGCAGCTTACGAACCTGATCGTTGCACAGCAGGCGTACGGTGCGAACTCGAAGCTCCTGACGGTAGCCGACCAGCTCCTGCAGCAGCTCGACCAGATCATTCAGTAATAGCCCTTCCTCTTGACACCCTGCGGCTTATAGTCGCAGGGTGTTTTTTTATGCGTAGCAGCCAATAAAAAACCCCGCTGGAAGGCGGGGTTTTTTCAGTAGCAGAAAAATATTTTAAGCCGAAATATTAAGCGCGCTCTTTTCTTCAACCTTGCGCTTGATGCTGTCTTTCATCTCCTGCTCAATCTGCTTCATGATCGCCTCGCGTTTTTCCGGCGGCATTTTCGCCAGCTCTTCCCGACTTAAATGATGGGCGGCGAGCCAGCTGTCGATGAAGCGTTCTTCAGGAGACTCTTTCATGTAGTTAAGAAAATTCTGTACTGCCGGGCTCTGCTGGTTTGCGGAAGAAGTATCCACGGAACCCAGCTGATTCAGCATGGCAGCAAAGGAATCGTCCGATTGAAGCTGGTTTGTATTGCTTGTGCTATTAATGGCAGGAGTGCCGCCGATGGCGTTAATGTTCATTGTCTGTCTCCTCGAGTGATAAACATTGCCAAAGCATGCAAATATTATGCCGTTGATCTTTGCATGAATTCTACCACGGCGCGGTCGCAGCGTGTATCGTTAGCGGTAATAGGACGTTTCAGCGTAATACCTTCAAGCGTTTTGCAGCGGCTGAGCGCCACGTAAAGCTGGCCGGGAGCGAATGCGCCGTGCCCCAGATCAATGACTGCGCGCTCCAATGTTTTTCCCTGGCTTTTATGAATCGTAATAGCCCATGCCAGCATAAGAGGAAACTGGGTAAAGCTGCCGAGCGTTTTTTCAACAATCTGTCCTTTGTCTTCGTCGAACTCATAACCGAGCGTCTGCCATTTTTTCGGCTCGACCGGATAGGTGCCTTCTTCCGTGCGCACTGTGACGATAGCCTCATCCATTGCGATGACGGTGCCGACTGTGCCATTGACCCAGCGTCCTTCCGGGTCGTTCTTCACAAACATAACCTGCGCGCCTACTTTAAGCGTCAGCAACTCCGGCGCTGGCAGGCGGGGTCCGTTCATGCCGAAATTGCCTCTCGTATCGCTCGCGTAGGTCATGGCCTTGCCCGCTAATTTAATGAGGCTGGCATCGTTCAGATTATCGGCGATGGCATTCGTCGTGGTCAGCACGATCGTGGCGGAATGCGGCTCATGTTCACCGTCCAGACGGATATTGAGCGCCCGCAGATCCTCTGCGCTGCAATGACCACTACGTATAGCATTGAGAATATGGATAAATTTCTCATCATTCTGGCGGTGGACGGTCGTGAATTCCACCGTCTGGAATCGTCCGGCCCGGAACGCCTCGGTCGCAAAGAAATAGGGCGAACTGTAATATTGGGCGAAAAACGCGCGTTCCTCGCGGGAAACGATAGGCGGAAGCTGGAACAGATCGCCGATCACGCAGACCTGCACGCCGCCGAACGGTTCATTGCTGCGGCGGCTCAGGCGCAGGAACTGGTCGATAGCATCGAACAGATCGGCCCGCACCATGGAGATTTCGTCGATAATAAGCAGTTCCATCTCTTTGAAAACGCGTCGCTTATCAGGTTTCACCTCACCCTTGTGCATGAAACGCGGCACGAAGCGGAACAGTGAGTGAATGGTCTGGCCGTTCACGTTTAACGCGGCAACCCCGGTAGGCGCCACAACTGCAAGGCGTTTTCTGGTATTGCGCCGGAAGTATTGCAGGAACGTGGATTTACCCGTTCCGGCCTTGCCCGTCAGGAAGACATTCGCGCGGCTGTTTTCCAGCAGTTCGAATGCGCTTGCAAACTCAGCGGTAACCGCCACATCCGCTTGCGGTGAATACATAAAAGAACGTTGCATAATGGCTATGAACCGGTATAGTGTTTTTTCCTTATAAAATAACTTATTCCCTATTGAAACATTATGTCCAGCGCAGAGTTGAAAGTGACCCCGGAAATGACAGCAGAAGATGCCTCGTACGGCGCCGATTCCATTAAAGTGCTCAAAGGGCTGGAGGCGGTGCGCAAACGCCCCGGCATGTATATCGGGGATACAGATGACGGTTCCGGCCTTCACCACATGGTCTACGAAGTGGTGGATAACGCCGTGGACGAAGCGCTCGCGGGACATTGCGACAAGGTGGAAGTCATCATCAATGCGGACGGTTCCTGCACCGTGACGGATAACGGCCGTGGTATCCCGACGGATATTCACGAAGGTGAAGGTGTTTCAGCCGCTGAAGTGATCATGACGCAGCTGCATGCTGGCGGTAAGTTCGACCAGAATTCCTATAAAGTCTCGGGCGGTCTGCACGGTGTGGGCGTATCGGTAGTGAACGCGTTATCCGACTGGCTGGTGCTGACAATCTGGCGCAACGGCAAAGAACATCGCATCCGTTTCGTTCGTGGCGAAGCAGAAGCCCCGCTGGTGGTTACCGGCGATGCAAACGGCAAGCGCGGTACGGCGGTAACATTCCTGCCCTCCAGGGATACGTTCGCCAACGTGGTTGATTTTGACTATGCGACACTCGAACATCGTCTGCGCGAGTTAGCGTTCCTGAATTCCGGTGTACGTATCTGCCTGAAAGATTTACGCCCTGCAGAGCCTGTCGAAGCAGAATTCTTTTATGAAGGTGGCACAAGCGCGTATGTGACCTATCTCGATCGCAGCAAAACCCCGCTGCATCCGGTGATCGCGGTGAGCGGCGAAAAGGACGGTATTTCGCTGGAAATCGCCATGCAGTGGAATGATTCCTACCACGAAAATATGCTGTGCTTTACCAACAATATCCGCCAGCGTGACGGCGGCACCCATCTGGTGGGCTTTCGCGCGGCGCTGACACGTATTGTAAATAATTACGCAGTGGAAAGTGGCATTGCGAAGAAAGAAAAAATTACCTTCTCCGGGGATGATGCGCGCGAAGGCCTGACCTGCGTGCTCTCGGTAAAAGTGCCTGACCCGAAATTCTCCTCGCAGACCAAGGATAAGCTGGTCAGTTCGGAAGTGCGCCCGGTCGTGGAAAACGTAGTGGCGGACAAGCTTGGCCAGTGGTTTGAAGAACATCCGCAGGAAGCGAAGAATATCGTCGGCAAAGTGATTGAAGCGGCAATCGCGCGTGAAGCCGCTCGCAAGGCCCGCGAACTGACACGCCGCAAAGGTGCGCTCGATATGGCGAGCCTGCCGGGTAAGCTCGCGGACTGCCAGGAACGCGATCCGGCCAAATCCGAACTCTTCATCGTAGAGGGGGATTCGGCAGGCGGTTCGGCCAAGCAGGGACGCAGCCGCGCCACGCAGGCGATCCTGCCGCTCAAAGGTAAAATCCTGAACGTCGAACGCGCGCGTTTCGACAAGATGCTCTCCTCAGCCGAAATCGGCACGCTGATCACGGCTATCGGCACCGGCATCGGGCAGGAAGAATTTAATATCGACAAGACCCGCTATCATAAGATCATCATCATGACCGACGCTGACGTGGACGGCTCGCATATCCGCACGCTGCTGCTCACATTCTTCTATCGTCAGATGCCTGCTATCATCGAACGCGGTTATCTCTATATCGCCCAGCCGCCGCTTTATAAAATCAAGCGCGGCACGCACGAAGCCTATTTGAAAGACGATGCGGCGCTGGAAGCCTATCTTGTGAAATCCGCACTGGATGAAGCGGAACTGAAAATTGCAGACGGCAAAACCATCGCAGGTGAAGAACTGGCTGTGTGGGTAAAAGAAAGCGCACGTATTGCAGAATACATAAAAACGCTCTCGCGTCGTATTCCGGTGAATGTTGTGGAAGCGGCAGTGCTGACGGGACTATTCGATGTGGATGTGACGGAAGATGTTGCAGCTGCGCGCGTGCCTGCATTTGTCGCTAAGGTAAATGAGCTTTCCAAGGATAGCGGCGGATGGCAGTGCAACGTGGAGAGCGCCGGTTATGTAGTGACGCGTAAGGTGCGTGGCGTGGAGGAGCGTTATGTGCTGGATGAAAAATTCTTCATGAGCAGGGAAGGGCGTGAACTGCATAACGCTTCTGCACAGTTGATGCAGCATTACGCTGCACCGCTGACCTTTGTGCGCAAGGGAACGGAAATCAGCGTTTCCACGCCGACTGCTTTATATAATGCCGTCATGGAAATCGGCAAGAAGGGATCTACCATCAACCGCTTCAAAGGTCTGGGGGAAATGAATCCGGAACAGCTCTGGGAAACCACCCTCAATCCGGAAGCCCGTACACTGCTGAAGGTCGAAGTGAAACACGCCGAAGATGCGGAAGAAGTGTTCACGACGCTGATGGGCGACGTGGTTGAACCGCGCCGCGACTTCATCGTCAGCAACGCACTGAGCGTGGCGAACCTGGACGTTTAATTCTATAATGGTGCGGCCCGTCATCGCGAGCCGCGTTAGCGCGTGGCGATCCAGAGCACCAGAGAATGACCTTGGAGTTTGTCAGTCATTGCAGCTTCTTCACAATGACATTGAGAGATAATTACGAATTCTGGCAGAAGATGCGCGTGAGCATCTCAATATCCTGCGCGAATTCGGCTTCTTCCTTGCACAGTTCTTCCACGCGTTTCACGGCATGCATGACAGTCGTGTGATCCTTACCGCCGAATTTCCGGCCGATTTCCGGCAGGCTCTTATTGGTGAGCTTCTTCGCCAGATACATGGCGACCTGACGCGGGCGTGCAACAGTGCGCGAGCGGCGCGCGGAATGCATGTCCGACACTTTCATATTGTAATGATTCGCCACCTGCTTCTGAATGTCTTCAATCGTGATGTGACGATCGTTGGCGCGCAGCAGATCATGCAGCACTTCCTGCGTATTTTCCAGCGTCACCGGGCGTCCGACCAGCGTGGAGTGAGCCACAACGCGGTTCAATGCGCCTTCGAGTTCGCGTACGTTCGAGGTAATCTTGTGTGCAAGGAACTCCAGCACTTTCTGCGGAATCATGATGCCCTGCATTTTTTCGACCTTGGACTGCAAAATGCCGAGGCGCAGTTCATAGGATGTTGCATGGATATCTGCCACCAGTCCCCAGCCGAGGCGCGAGCGAATACGCTCTTCCATGCCTTCAAGATCGGAAGGCGAACGGTCGCAGGAGATGATAAGCTGCTTGTTCTGGTCCACCAGCGCATTGAACGTATGGAAGAACTCTTCCTGCGTGGAGTCTTTGCCACTGATGAACTGCACATCGTCGATCATCAGCACGTCCACCGAGCGGAACTGCTCCTTGAACGCCAGCGCTTCTTTGAAACGCAGCGCGCGGATGAACTGGTACATGAATTTTTCAGCGGAAAGATAAATAACTTTACGTTCCGGATTCGTACGGCGGATATGCCAGGCGATTGAATGCATGAGATGGGTTTTGCCGAGTCCCACACCGCCATACAGGAAAAGCGGGTTACACCCCTGCATGACGACATCGTTCTCCGCCACACGCCGCGCTGCCGCATGGGCTAGTTCATTCGGTTTGGCAACGACGAAATTCTCGAATGTCAGGCGCGGATCGAGCAGAGCGCCCACATAAAGCGAGGAATCGCTCACCTCAATAGCGGCATTGCTGCTGGCTGCATTCTCAGGGGCAGTATGGAGTTCACGGGTAGGTGCGGCGGCTTCCTGAGCGGCTACTGTGGAAGAAGGCGATTCTGTCGTGTTTCTCTGTGGAGCAGGTTTGGGAGTGCCTGCCTGGCGCACACGCACCTCAACGGAAATCAGCGAAGGATCCTCGGCTTTCCACAAGCGCAGCATTTCGTCTGCATAATGCGACATGATCCATTCGCGCACGAAGCGCGTAGGCACCGTGAAGAAAACCTGTCTCGCTTCGCAATATTCATATTGGATTGAGTTGAACCAGCTTTTGAATGTGGCTTCACCTAAAGCGGCCTGCAGACGTCCTTTAACGCGTTCCCAGCTTTGGGATTTCTCAACGGAACGAGGACGCTCCATTTCCTGCAGGACAGTCGAACTCATACCTGCCCCCCGCAGAGGACGGGGAAGGACCGCAAAAAGGAATAAAGCCGTGCACCGTATGACGTATGCATGCCTGTAACATTCATTCTGGCTACTCCATTTTTATTCTTTTACCCTCTCAGTGAATGTAGGCCCGAGAGGATATTCAAGAGGAGTTTTTTTATTATTATTTTTATTAATGCAGTCTTATGCTGGCTGCTTAAAGGCAAAGAAATAGCGTTGCAGCAAAAGCGAATGCTGCGGATTGAGTTTAGAAATAACAGATATTCAGACTACGCGATGGCCTTAATCTTGGCGGACAAGCGGCTAACCTTACGCGATGCCGTTGCCAGTTTCAGAACGCCTTTATTGACACCGCTCATAATAACAGGCTGTGCTGCTTTAAGAGCATCCTGGGCTTCTGCTTTCTTACCGGATGCAACGGCCGCCTCGACCGCTTTCACAGCGGAACGGATCTGACTTACGCGCGCGCGGTTAACTTCAGTGCGGCGTTCAGTCTGACGAATGCGTTTCTCTGCCGATTTATGATGTGCCATCTTGCTTCAATTCCAATTATTTAATAAGTTAATTGCTTACGCCTTGTTTGGAACTGCAGCCTGTTCTGAAAGCCGCAGATTCAAACGAGGGAAAGCAATGCTATTGGGATTCGGGAGTTTTGTCAAGAACCATTCTTTCGCTTCAATGATGCCAGCAGTGCGGCAAATATGCCCCAGATGACTGGCTTATACGAGGGACGGGTATTTGGCGCTTGTGTTTTAATATTTAGTAGTTAATTTCGCCCTTTGTCAGGCCTTTAGGCCGGGCGCTCGGGAAGGTTGGGAAACGCTTTTATGCATTATCTGGTAACCGGCGGCTGTGGTTTTATAGGTTCGCACCTTATCGACCTTCTTGTAAATGACGGTCACACAGTGACGGTTATTGACGATCTTTCAACGGGAAAACGGGAAAATATCCCCGCCGGGGTTCGGCTGATAACCGCAGATATTACCGCGCCGGATGTATTTACTAATATAGTCACTACGGTAGACGGATGTTTTCATCTTGCGGCCATCGTTTCAGTCCAGAAGTCCTCGGAAGAATGGCTCAGAACCCATCAGGTGAATCAGAGCGGCACCGTAGCGCTGTTCGATGCGATTGCCAGAAGCAGGCGCCCCATCCCTGTAGTATATGCTTCTTCTGCCGCAACTTATGGTGATTGCGCAGATATCCCCTTGGGAGAGAGTTCTTCCTGTAATCCGCTTTCCGCTTACGGCCTGGATAAGCTGGCCTGCGAGTGGCAGGGGCGTGTCGCAGCGGGCATTCATGCTATTCCATCTGCGGGATTGCGCTTCTTTAATGTATATGGACCGCGGCAGGACCCAGCGTCACCGTATTCCGGGGTCATTTCCATCTTCGCAAGCCGCATGAAGCATAACCAGCCGGTCACTATCTTTGGCGACGGCGGCCAAACGCGTGACTTTATTTATGTTGGCGATATCGTGCGCGGCTTGTTCCTGGCGATGCAGGGGCTTGAGCGCAAGGCATTAATATGTGGCGTGCTTAATCTCTGCACGGGGATGGAAACTTCTGTGAATGAACTTGCGCAGACCATTGCCCGTATCACCGGTACACAATCCGCTATCACCCATGCACCAGCAAGGGTAGGAGATATACGAATTTCACTGGGCAATCCGCAGGCGGCTCGCGAAGCAATTGGCTTCAGTGCGGTGACTGCGTTGAAGGATGGCTTGGAACTGACTCTGAAGGAACTTTAATTATGCGCTATATTATAGGCTTCATTCTCGCCTGCTTGCTATGCTCCAATGCCTATGCGGCGCAAAATGCCACACCGCGCGTGCTGCTGGCGCTGTATGACAGCCGTATCGACGCAAACCCGCGCACGGCAGCTATCCATAATTTTCTGGAGCTGCCTGCAAACCATCTGGGGTATGATATCCATTATGCGGATGTTATGTCGCCATTGCCGGATGTGGGCAGTGACGTGGCAGGTGTGGTGCTGTGGTTCGATGTCGGCACGGCAGTTCCCGAAATTCCTCCCTACCTTGCATGGCTGCAGAATGTAGTGAGGCAGCATAAGAAGCTTCTCATCATTGAGAATCCCGGGGTGGATGCTGCCACGCTGAAAGATCCCAAAGAAATTGAAAAATGGAACAGCATCCTGGGGTATATCGGTGTGCAGGACGATACGAGCTGGAACCAGTTTACCTATGGTTCACAGATAGCTTATATCGATAACAAGATGATGGGGTTCGAACGTAAGATCACCCCACCATATCCTCCTTTGTCGGGCTTCCACATTCTTCCGGGGGACAGGGCGGTGAGCTATCTGCGCATGCATGTAGGCGGCGTGGAGAAAGATGAAAATTTCGACATGGCCGTCACGAGTGCGAACGGCGGGTTCATTGCGCAAGGATATGCTATCTATACGGATGCGAAGATAGAGCAGGGCAAGGAAAAGATAGTGCAGGAATGGATCGTCAATCCGTTCCGTTTCCTGCGGGAGGCGCTTAATCCGGCGATTACGCCCATTCCGGATAACACCACGATGGACGGCAAACGCATTTTCTATGCGCATATTGACGGTGACGGCTGGAATAATATTTCGGAAATTGAGCCTTATCACGCCAATAACAGTATCTCTTCTGATGTAATTTATAAAGAGATACTGAAAGGCTACCCGCAATTTGGCTTCAGCGTAGGTGTGATTTCGGAAGATGTGGATAAGGATTGTTTTGCTGTGCCCACGAGCGAGCAGGTGGCACGCGCGATATTTGCATTGCCAAACGTAGAACCTGCCAGCCATACCTATAGCCATCCTATTTACTGGGGATTCTTCCAGGACTACACGCCGGAAAAAGAGAAGCCCTTGCTGAAATATTATCCGCCGAAACCAGAAGTAAAGTTCTCGGCGATACAAACGCTGCAAAGAAAACTGTTTGGCGGCAATGTGGACTGGTCGAAACAATATTCGCAGGATGCCAAAGCCAAGCAGAAAGCGGACATCGATAATTATAACAAGCTGGCGACGCCGGAGCCGCGCAAGCATAACCGCAAGATCAAAACGGAAGCGGAAATCCTGAAAGAAGTGGATTACATGCCCCGCAGCTATGCCTGCTCGCCATATAATCTGAAACAGGAGTTTGAAGGTTCCATTGCGGTCGCGCAGAGCCTTTCGCCCCCCAATAAGAAGGTGAAGCTGATACAATGGCCAGGCGATACCAGCCCGTATGAAGAGGCGCTGGCCGAGTCACGTAAATATGGCTTGCTGAATATCAATGGCGGCGACTCGCGATTCGATGAAGAGTTTCCTTCCTATTCCTTTGTGGCGCCAATAGGCATCCGTATAGGAAAAGAATTGCAAATTTATTCCTCAAATAGCAATGAAGAGACCTACACGGACGATTGGAGCGACAGGTTCTATGGCTTCCGCTATTTACAGGCGACGGTAAAGAGCACGGAAAGCCCCATGCGTGTCAGTCCGTTTAACATTTATTTCCATATGTTCTCCGGTCAGAAGCTGGCGAGCCTCAATGCGGTGAAGGAAAATCTGGATTTCGCCGGAAAGCAGGACATTATGCCTATGACGGCGGGAGATTACGCGGAAATAGCCGAGGGGTTCTTTACCGCTCAGATTGTACCTGCAGGCAATTTGGCATGGCATATTCGCAACCGCGGAGAGTTAGGAACAGTCCGCTTTGATAATGCGGACGATTTAAGCGTCAATTTCGCAGCTTCACGCGGCGTGCTGGGAGAAGAATTGTACCAGCATAGCTTATATGTAGCCCTGGATCCTGCTGAAAAAGACGCGTATGTGGCACTCAGAAAAACTAAGATAGGGCATAATGAAGAGCCATACCTGATGGAAAGCAGCTGGAAAGTGAGTAATCTGCAGCGTGAGGGCAGGGAAGTCAGCTTTAATGCGCAAGGATATGGCACTGGAAATCTTGCATGGCATTGGAAGCCGAATGCGGAATATACTATCTTTATGACGCAACGAGGAAAAACATCGCAAATACGGGTAAAATCGGACAAACAAGGCGCATTGCGCTTTGCTGTCCCACTGCCAGGGGCAGGCGATAAAGTGGCGCTGCGTATAAGGCTCTAATTACATGATTTAAAAAGGTTATTTGTGTTATTTTAGGTGTATCACTGATGCCGGAATGACACACACTAAAAGTTGTTCTGTTAAGCGATTTTAATTTTTGAGTTGAATAAAAAATATTTTCTATATATGGTGCGCCGGCGCAAAATCTTAAGATTTCATCAACTAATGCGAATAGTGTAACATGCTCTTTAAGAAACAGTATCTTATCATAGGGATAATTGCTATCGCCGCCGTTCTGGCGAGTTTCCTGCTTATCCCCCATACTAAAGAATTAGCGTTGATGGAAATGAAGGATAAGCATTTCGAAGAAGCGCGCACTGCCTATGAAAAAGAGCTGTCGGCTGGCACGCTGGACATGGAAGTGGCTAATAACCTTAGCAATCTTTATCTCCAGAAGGGCGACGTCAACAAAGCAATTGAAGTTATTGAAAAATTCGTACAGGCCCATCCGACCGACCTGGATGCGCGTACCCGCCTTGGAACATTGTATCAATATGCTCAACGTTCGGATGATTATCTGCGTAACCTGGAAGAAATTAATAAACTGAAGCCGACCTCAGAAAATCTGACAACCCTGTCGGACATTTATAACTTCAAAGGCGAATACGATAAACAGGCTCAGACGCTTAAAGAGCTTATTCTTACGGAAAAAGGTAAGAATCCCCAGCATTTTGTTGACCTTGCTAATATTCAGGCTTCCAATCACGATTATACAAACGCAATCGCTACGCTTCGCGATCTGCAGAAAACCGATCCGGAACATTTCACGTATCAGAATGAGTTGTTCCTTGTGTCCCTGCTGTTTGATAATAAGCAGCCTGACGAAGCAGCAAAAGCGGCGACTGAATGGGTAAACACACATGAGAATCCTGAGCAGGCGGCTGAACTGATCAATATGGTGCATTACAGAGGCA
Organism: Rickettsiales bacterium; assembly: GCA_035765535.1. Classification (NCBI taxonomy): domain Bacteria; kingdom Pseudomonadati; phylum Pseudomonadota; class Alphaproteobacteria; order Rickettsiales; species Rickettsiales bacterium. The sequence goes on from DASTXE010000001.1 coordinate 195,860, forward strand.
ACCTCGCCATGGGTGAGGCGCTGATGGGCCATTTCACGGAAGCGCAGATCGATGCCAACCCCAAGCTGCTGGAAGCATATATCTATATTGAGCAGTCCGAAGGCAAGGACGATGATGCATATAACCGCCTTAAGACCTTGTTCGAAGCAAAGAAATTGCCGCAGCCGCTGGCGGGTAACCTGCTGCTGCTCGCTGCGACCCGCGGTGACAGAAAGCTGGCCAATGAAGTAATTCAGGGCGTGCCGCTGAACACCATGCAGGATACGCAGGTATTGAGCCTTATTGAAATCGCAATTACCCAGAGGGATTCAACCCTGCTTGCGCATATCTCGGATAATTTCCGCGGAGAAGAAAACGAAAAGCAGCATCCGATCGTGGTGGCTGCGCTGGCGATTGCCAATAAAAGCGAACGGGCTGCGATGCTGCTGGCCCGTCTGGATACGCTGGGCTTCTCCCATGAACAGACATTGCGTATTGCGCATATCTGCGCGCATTACAAGCGCGTTGAATGCACGGAACATCTGTTGGGCAATCTGCCGGAACAGAGCAAGCTGACGGATTCCGAAGTAGCGACCGTGGGCGACATCTATCTGCAGCTGCATCAGTACGACAAAGGTGCTGACTATCTTACGAAAGCACTGGAAACCCGTAAATCCGTGGATATTGAAAAGCTGCTGGTGCAGATTGATGCGGCTCGTGGCAGGACCAAGGAAGTCGAAGCCTGGGTAGATGCACATCCGTCTGAGATGAATACGCGCTTCCTCAACGACCTCTATTATTCTGCTTATGACAATGGCCGTTATAATACCGCTATTCGCGTGGCGCAGATCTGGCGCAGTAAATATAACGGTGGCAATGCGGCGACCGGTTTGATTGCCGATGCCAGCGTGCGCGCAGGCAAGTATGAAGACGCAGTCAAAATTCTGCGTGGTCTTCCCTCCATGTCTCGCGACGAGGAAAATAATTACCTGACGGCGCTTACGAAGCTTTCCCGTCGTAAACCGGCATACCGCAAGGAGATGGTGGATTATGCAACCCGCAAGCTTTCTTCGGGAACGGCGCCGCGCAAGCAGAGGCTGGATATATTGCATGCGCTTCTGGATGTAAACGAGACCGATGTAGCAATGCCTTACATCAAGGACGAAGCACTGAAGTCAGGTGGAGAGTGGAATACCCTGTATGCGGAATTGCTGGATAAGCGCGGTCGTCATGACGAAGCACGCAAATTCTGGTTGGCGGCCCTGAGAGAATCGTCTCCGAGGGAGCAGGAAGATATTGCCTATGTGTTGCTGGATAACGGCTATAAGGATGATGCTGAACCCGTCTTTGCAAAACTGGCGCTGAACCCGACCCTGAATGCGAAAGACCATAACGATGTACTGGCGGAACTGCTGTATATCTGGGGACCGCGTCCCGAGCCGGATCAGATGCAGTGGATCGAAAAGCGCTACCAGGAAGCAAGCCTGCAGGGCAAAAAATACTGGGCGTCTCAGATCGGCAATCTTGGAACCGAAGATTACCTTATCGCTTTCGAAGAACGTCATCCTGAGAGCATAACGCTCAGCCCTGAAATGGCAGCTTCATATTTCGATGCTCTTGCAGACGAAGGAAAGATGCGTGAAAAAGGCGCATATTTTATTGCCAATGCCAAGAGCACGGGAAATACGGATCTGCTGCGTAAATATGCTGAAGTGGCGCAGGACAGGGGATTCAAACGCGAATCACGTAGTGCTTATGAGACAATCGTGGCAATCCAGCCGTCTGATAATTCTGCAGTGCTGGACAGCGGCTTATCTACGTTCGATCTGGCGGATTATACCTCTACCAAGCGTTATCTGGATACCTACATTAAGCGCAACGAATCTGCTGGCGGTAATGATCCCCAGGCATATGTGGCCTATTTCTACTACGGCGAAGTTACACGCCGCGGTGGCGATCTGCCCAGTGCACAGCCTTACTATCTCAAGACGCTTGCACTTATGGATAGCAACCATGTGCAGGACGCACCGGATACCATGTCTATCCGTGCCCAGAGCCAGCTATGGGCAGGACAGAAGGCAGAAGGTCTGAGAACCGTTGATGCTGCCGTCAAGCAATATCCGCAGAATATGGAAATGCGTGAAGCGCTTGTCGAGGCGTTGATGGAGGATCATGAATATGGCAAGGCCAGGGCGCTCTTAAAGAAACCGCTGGGTGCAAACAAGCAGCGCACCTTCGTAAGCGTAGCGGATATTCCGGGCCTGACGACTCCGATCAAACAGTACCGTCTGTCCAAGAATAAGAAGAAGCTCCTGATTCGTTTTGCTAAGCATGTTAAGGATGCGGATGTTGAGAAATTAGAGCGTCTTCCTTGGGTAAGCTACGTCAACGACGGTTACGATGCTGTCCTGGTGGTCACACTCCCCGAATATAAATTCCATGTAAATGCAGACGAGTTGCATTCTACTACCCAGGCAGGTAGTAATGATATTCGTGTTGCGCCTGTCGCAAATCATTAATTGGATTTAAAGGTTCCGCGCATGAAATCGAAAAAGAGAATACAGGGTAAAACAAGGGTGGTGTTAACCGGTCTGTGTGCGTCTGTGCTGGTTTCTGCGCCTGCCTGCAATGCAGCTGTTTATGGTAGTGCTGCACCCCATGATTTAGGCATACAGCCTTTCCACCTGCCCGAAGAAAACAAGTCGGGCGAAGATCTCTCTACATTACGGGTTGTAGGCGATGAATCCAATCAGGATGAAACAGCCAACCCAAATAATACGCTGCGATATAAATTGCTGGAAGCGCGTCTGAATTTGGAAACAGGCCGTATTTATGATGCAACCAAGCAGCTCAATACCTGGCTCGAACAGCCGGAATACAAAGACAATTCTGAATTGCTGGGCTTTACGGCGAATGCTGAAAACTTCGGCGGCAACTGGCCTTATGCAACGGAGCTTCTGGAAAAAGCCCACACACTGGCTCCTGAAAATCAGGATGTGACCGATCTGCTGGACGATATTCGCCGCACCGATGCGCAGAATGTTCATATCGGATATGACTGGATCAAATACGGCCATTCGCTCGAAGACATAATAACGGTGGGCGGCTTCGTTAATGCGCCCAACCATTTGCAGTTCGGCGGTGAAATAAAAGAAAATTATACGATGGGCCGGTCATTGCGTCTGTCGAACGGGAATGTGGGTGACGCCAATGCGAATAGAATGCAGGGCGAAGTCTACGGAGAATATTCTGTTCAGAACGGCCAGCGCATCAAAGGCGCAATCTTTGGCAATAACGATACGGCAGGTGTCGGTGGCTATTACGGTTTCCTTAATCCGCTCGGTCGCACAACACTGAGCGCGGAATATCACCGCCCGTACTGGGATATTCCGGAAGGCGTACTGGATCAGACCACCCGTGACCGGATCGAAGTGGATCATGTGGTGAAGCCGAACAATAAACTGACCTTCGAAGGCGATATCGCAGCGAACCGCTATAACGTAGAGCAGGAAACGAACGTAGCTGAGTCCATCAGCGGTGATTTCAATGTCGTTTACCGCCTGTTCGACGAAGTGAAATACCACAAACCGTTCCTGGATCTGGGATACAATATTGATGCAGAATATATGCGCTCGCAAAAAGACAGCATAGACAGCGATGGCGAATTAACTCATATATTCCCATTATTCTCCCGTCAGATTCACACCCCGTTTGCCGAAGTCGGGTATGATTTCAATCCGTCGACTTATGGCACGGCAACTGCCGGGTATGAATTCGATATGCTCAGCAATAATAGCGGACCGGCGCTGAGTGCAAAGATAGACCACGAGCTGAATAATGCTTTCGACGTGGAAGCTCACGCCAGCTACGGGCTGGATTCAGCTAATTCGGCTAGTACGATCACCACGCTCGGTGGCTCGTTGCGGTATAGATTCTAACTTTCCAATGGAAATGATATGCAGACTGTAGAAATGACCAAAGATTCTTACACTCCTCCGGAGCGCCCCACCATACTGGGGATGCGTCTTTCGGCATTGCTGGAGATCGCCATCGCGCTTGTCGTGATGCTGCTGATCGATGCAATATGGCTGGACCATACACGCTATTGGAGCTTCAATCCGCATCCGTTTTGGTTTGTAGTATTGTTCATTGCCTGCAAATACGGGACGAAAGAGGGCGTAATTGCAGCGGTGTTCTCAAGCATCGCACTGCTTTATGGCAACATGCCTGAGCACACGATCTCCCAGGATTCCTACGCGTATCTTCTGTACGCTTTGAAACTGCCCATTCTGTGGCTGGTGTCGGCAGTGGCGTTCGGCGAACTGCGTATGATGCATATCCGTGAGCGTGGTTTCCTGGAATCCTCGCTGAAAGAATCCGAAGGTCGCGAGCAGAGCATTGCCTCCTCCTACCAGCGCGTCAAAACGCTGAAGGATCAGTTGGAAATGCGTATGGCCGGCCAGCTCCGTTCATCTATTTCTGCATACCATGCAGCTAAGTCGATGGAAACGCTGAGCCCGACCGAAGTTCTCAAGGGTCTGGAAGATCTGGTGAACGCTTCGCTGTATCCGGAACAATTCTCCGTATACCTGCTCAACAACAACAGCCTTGATGTGGCACTTACGCATGGCTGGAAAGAGGAAGATAAGCTTCTGCGCAGCATTCCCTCCAATAATGCGATCTATCAGTATATCGTTGCCCGCCAGGAAATTCTGTCCGTGATCAACAGTGAACATGAGCGCGTACTGGGTGGGCAGGCTATTCTTGCCGGTCCGCTGCTGGATAAGGAAACGGGCGCAGTTGTGGGCATGCTCAAAATTGAAAGAATGAACCTGAGCGACCTGCACTTAAGCAATATCGAAGCCTTCGGAACCATCTGCGAATGGGCTGCGCTTGCGATGATCAACGCCAACAAGTACCAGACGGCGAAAAGCGGCAGCATCATCAATCCGGATCATAACCTGTTTACGCAGAGCTACTTCACGCGTTATACGGACTATATCCGTTCGCTGGCTGAGCGTGTCCGTTTCGACGTGTCGATGATCGCGGTCAAGCTTGCCAATGCGGAAAACTTCGACGAAGCAACCCATACGCGCATTGCACGTGCACTGGGCGATTCGGTTGACAGCGTATTGCGTAAAGTAGACCTTGCGTTCGATCACCATGAAAAGAACGATGAGTATACGATCATGCTGCCGACGACCAATCGTCAGGGAGCTCAGGTCGTAGTGGAAAAGATCCGCAGCGCGCTTGACAGCAACCTCGGAAAGATTGCGAAAAACGCTAACTTCACCTTCACTGTTCAGACGGTATATGAGAAACGCGCAAAATAAAACCTTATCCAGTGGCGATCCCATTGCGGTAGAGGCGGCCAGAGCGGTCAGCAAATACCTCATGCCGGCGGATATTCACGAAGCCAAACGTGAGAAATCGTCCGGCTATGTTGCCCTTATCACAGGCATCATTCTGTGCCCGCTGGAGTTTTTCCTGCTGTACGGTGTGCTGACGCATGAAGTATCGGTGCTGCTGGGCTTTATTCTGCATGTAGCAATCGTATTGGCTCTGGCATTCTGCGTATATGTAATGTCGCAGGGTGCGGAGAAGAAATTTGTGTTCCTGCTCCTGATCTCAGTGATGACTACAGGGCCGTTCGGTGCTGCAGGCACGATACTGACTGTATTAACTCACCTGTGGTATACGCAGCATGCGATGGCTTTTGAAGAATGGTTCAGCAGCATATTTCCCAAACAGCCGCAGACGACCGCGCAGCGCATCCATGAAAATATTCTGACCGGCCGTGATGAAGCTGCACAGCAATATAGCGTCATCTCTTTTATGGACGTTATCTCGTTCGGAAGCGAAGCGCAGAAGCGCCAGGCGCTTTCCAAGGCAACATCCAATTTCCAGCCTAACTTTGCGCCGCTGTTCCATAAGGCGCTCAGGGATCACAGCAACACGATCCGCGTGCTCGCAGCAACCGGCATTAGTAAGATTGAATCCCAGTTCCTCGAACGGATGATGCAGCTCACGGAATTGAAATCTGTACGTAGCAAAGATCCTCTGGTCGTATGGGCGGTGGCTGAACATTACGACAATTATGCCTATACGGGCCTGCTTGATTTCGACCGCGAGTTGAATAACCGCCAGAAAGCGCTGGCGCATTACCAGGAATATCTCCAGTTGAAGCCGGATGATATCGAAGCGCGCAACCGCATCGGTCGTATCCTCATGCGCAATAAGGAATACGAAAAAGCATGTGAATGGCTGCATAAATGCATCGCGCAGGGCTACAGTTCCGAGTCCATCTCCCAGTGGTACAGCGAAGCGCTCTTTGCCTGTGGCCGCTATGAAGATCTGCGCCGTTACCGCAGCGGTGTCGTTCTGCCGCAGAGCGGCAATCAGAATACAACGCTGAGGGATGCTCTGGCGTTATGGTCGGGAAGTAAAGTATGAACGCAAATGATAAAGTAGACGTCTGCCTCATTCTGGAGGGCAGCTATCCGTATGTTGCAGGCGGCGTGTCCACCTGGACGCACGACATGATTCTGCAGAACAGCCATCTGAAATTCCACGTGGTGTCGATTCTGGCGCGCGACGACAAACCCAAGCTGCGCTATGAACTGCCAAAGAACGTCACCGGAACGACGACCATTCATCTCCAGCATATGCCGGTCGGTGGCACTATCCCGCCGTATAAAGCGGAGAAAATGTTTGAAAATATCCGCAATCCTCTGATCCATATGACCACAGGCAAAGCGTCGCTGCGCGACCTGCGTCAGATCATGGAAGCGGTTGCTCCTTATGAAGGCAAGCTCGGCAGCAAAATGCTGCTCGACAGCGAAGAGGCTTGGAACCTGACGGTTTCCATGTATGAAGCTTCTTTCTCTCAAAGCTCGCTGCTGGATTATTTCTGGTCCTGGCGTTCGATCGTTGCAGGTCTTTACAGCCTCATGATTGCCGATCTCCCGCAGGCACGCTGCTATCATGCATTGAGCACTGGCTATGCCGGGATATTGGGCGCGTACGCGAAAATCAAAACCGGTCGTCCTTTGATCCTGACCGAGCACGGCATCTATACGAACGAGCGCCGTATTGAGATTGCAGCAGCAAACTGGCTGGAAGAAACTGCTTCTCAGGCAATGACGATCGACCGCACGCGTTTCAACCTGCGTGACCTCTGGAACGAAACCTTTACCAATTATTCGCGCATCTGCTACCAGGCGTGCGACCATATTATCACGCTGTTCGGTGGCAACCAGGAAGCGCAGATCATGGACGGCGGTGATCCGGCCAAAATGCGCATTGTTCCCAATGGTGTTGACGTGGAACTATACGGTTCGCTCGGCCATAAGGACCACCCGAATCCTACTGTGGCATTCATCGGCCGCGTGGTGCCGATTAAGGATGTGAAAAACTTCCTGCGCGCCATGGCCGCTTTGAGTCGCAGCATTCCTGATCTCAAGGTATTGCTGATGGGGCCGACGGACGAGGACCCGGACTATTACGAAGAGTGCAAGAATATCGTCGAATATTTTGCTCTCGACAAGATAGTGACCTTTACCGGCCGTGTGGATATTAAGCGTTACCTGCCGGAAATCGATGTGCTGGTTTCCAGCAGCATCAGCGAAGCGCAACCTTTGTCGATTCTTGAAGTCGGCGCAAACGGCATTCCGACCGTGGCTACGGATGTCGGTGCATGCCGTGAAATTCTTCTCGGCAAGGATGATGAAAATCCCGCGCTTGGCGCTGGCGGTGTTGTTGTATCGCCTTCCAATCCGCAGGCTCTGGCGGAAGGCGTCTTCTCCTTGCTGACGGACGAAGCATTCTATGAAAAATGCAGCAATGCGATCCGTACACGCGTGCTGACCTATTACAATAAACAAAGTCAGTATGTTGCTTACAAAGATATATATGACTCATGCAGGAAAAAAGGATAACCGGATATGGCTGGTATTGGGTTTGCACTGAAACGACTGACAAGCAAGGATGACCTGCTGGGCATCGGCCGCGCATATGTCCATGCGACCATGGCCTCCACAGGCCCATGGCTTTTCACCGTGCTTTCGCTCGGCGCGATTTCACTGCTGTACCTGAACTACTTCACGGTAAACCAGCTGATCGATTTCCGTATCGTCGTAGTCTATAATTTCGGCTTCTCACTCGTGCTCTCCGCGCCCGTGTACATGGTGGTGACGCGTTATCTGGCGGATCATATCCATAAAAAAGACGTGACGCATGTGCCGACGGTAGTGCTGCACAGCCTGATTCTTCTGTACTTTATCCTGATTCCGCTCGCTTTCTTCTATTACGGCTTCTACACCGATATGGAGCTGAGCATGCGCCTGAGCGCCATTGCGAACCTGTTTCTCATTTCCCCGATCTGGCTTCTCGGCGTCTACATGACGGCTTTGAAGGATTATAAATCCATCACCCGCGCATTCGGCGTAGGTATGGCACTGGCAGTGGTTTTCAGCTACTGGTTCAAGGACAAATACGGTGCGGTCGGCATGCTCAACGGCTATAATATCGGTATTGCCTGGATTGCTTTTGCGCTGCTGGGCAAGATCTTTGCGGAATATCCTTATATCCTGACCAAGGAAACGGACCTGCGCAAATATTTCGGTAAATACTGGGAACTGGCCGTTGGTGGCGTGCTGTATAATGCGGCGATCTGGGCGGATAAATGGCTGATGTGGATGTATGCTCCGGAAGCGGTAACCCTGCCGAGCAAGATGACCTATTATCCGAACTATGACAGCGCGATGTTCCTGTCGTATCTGACGATCGTACCGGCGATGGCTATTTTCATCTTCAGTATTGAAACCTCTTTCTTCACGCGTTACCAGCGTTTCTATTATGATATTCTGGAACACAAGCCGCTGAGCGTTGTGCGCAAGAATCACCGTGAGATCGTGGCCAACCTGCTGTCGAGCGCACGCAACTTCTTTATCGTGCAGGGCGCTATCAGCCTTATCGCGATTCTGACGGCTTCGAAGCTGTTTGAGGTTTTCAACGTGAACTACCTGCAGATCGGTATTTTCCGTCTCGGTACGCTCGGCGCATTTTTCCACGTGCTGATGCTGTTCGAATTGATTGCACTGTCTTACTTCGACTGCCGCAAGATCACCATGTGGATTCAGGGATTATACCTGGTGCTGAACTCTGTCTTTACACTGGTGTCGATCCATATGGGTTTCCAGTATTACGGCTACGGATATTTCGCTTCCTCCATGGTGATCTTCCTGATTACGACCTTTGTGCTGTTCGATCACCTGCGCAAGCTGCCGTACCATGCATTCATTACGACAAACAATTCTCTGCGCGCTCATCACTGAGAGCTGTTTAGTCTATAAACTATAGAAGGCGGTTTCATTGAAACCGCCTTTTTTATTGTCTAAGATTGCTCAAAAATCCGTTAGCTCATTATCGAAGTGGTAATGAGGTATGAGACGCGTAATAGCACAAAATGGCGGATTATTATAAATGTGATGCTTATGAAAAAGGACTTAGAAAGCGCTTTTTAATATTCTCAGTGAATATCCAGAACGCCGACATACGGCAGTTCACGGTAGTAATTCGCATAATCCAGGCCATAGCCGACAACGAATTTATCAGGAATCGTAAAGCCGACGAAATCAGCGCTGATGCTGGTTTCGCGTTTTCCTGGCTTTTCCAGCAACACAGCGATACGCAGGCTGGCGGCACCGCGTTCAGTAATCAGGTTGCGGGCAAATTGCAGCGTGCGGCCGGATTCCAGTATATCGTCCAGCAGCAATACATTGCGGTCTTTGACTTCTTCCACAAGGTCGCGGTTGATCGTGATGGTTTTGGAAGATTCCTTGCCGATTCCATAGCTGCTCAGCGTCATGAAATCCACTTGCGGATGCATGCCGATATTATGCAGCGCGCGAATCAGGTCCGCAGTGAAAACGAAGCTACCTTTGAGCAGCGAAACAATCATGAGATCCGGCGGCATTTTCAATCCGATTTCGCAAGCGATGCTTGTGATACGTTCGCGAATTTCTTCTGCGGAATAGAGTACCGGTATCTCGTTTACTTGCATACGCTTCCAGATTCAGATTTATGAGTCTCGTTCGGCGGGGGCGGCTTTGCCTTTTACTTCTTTGGGCAGGCAAATGATGATGGTTGTACCTTTGCCTACTTCGCTCTGGATATTAAACGTTCCGCCCATTATTTCAACAAATTTTCTGGTCAGCGGAAGGCCGAGTCCGGTGCCTTCATACTTGCGTGACAACGTGTTATCTACTTGTCCGAACGGAGCCATGGCGCGTGAAATATCTTTCGGTGCAATGCCAATGCCGGTGTCTTTCACTTCGATGGAGAGCGAACCGTCCACCACATTCTGCCACATCGTTACGGTGACGGAACCGCCGGAAGGCGTGAATTTCACAGCGTTGGAGAGCAGGTTCAGCATCACCTGCTTGAGTTTCTTGCCGTCGGTCTTGAGGATGAAGTGATCGCCGCCCGGGATTTCCTCGATGAGCTGAACCTGTGCATTTTCAGCGCGCGGGCTCACAAGGCGCATGGAATTACGGACGGTCTTGGTCACGTCGATCTCGCTGATTTCAAGTTCGAGTTTATCGGCTTCCGCTTTGGAGTAATCGAGAATGTCATTGATGAGGCTCAGCAGATGGACGCCGGAGCTGTGAATGTCGCGGATATATTCGGCATATTTATCGTTACCGATGGGACCGGAGCGTTCCAGCTTGATGAATTCCGAGAAGCCGATAATGGCATTGAGCGGCGTACGCAACTCATGGCTCACGTTAGCCAGGAACTGCGACTTGTCGCGATTTTCCGCCTGGGCGCTTGCGGTCTGCGCAGCCAGTTCGATATTGGTTTCATATTGTTTGGTGATGATGGCTTCGGCTTTGTTCGAAGTGAACAGCAGCATGGAGATAATGACCATGAAGATCGTGATAACGCCGAACGTGCCGATATGTTTGAACAGGTCGAGATTCTTCCATTGCGTGGTGCAGTCGTAGCGGATTTCAATGACAGCTTCAACGCAGTTGGACAGATGGTTTTCCGAGCAGTTCATGCTCTTTTTGCCCGGCTCAGGTTTCACATCATGCACGATAGGCACATAGCTTTCGTCGCGCATGATCGGAATGAATGTCTTGATGATAAAGCCTTTGCTCGTCGTTCCATCCGGCTGAATAATAGCCTGGTCTTCAAGGCTGATGCTGGTGACAACGCCGGTGAGGGATTTTGAAAATGCCTGATCGCCAAGCTGGATACGCGGTGGGTCGGCGCTTACCACAAGATTGGAAGTGCCGTCTTTAGGTTCGCTCGGCAGCGCGCGTGCCTGGTCGATGGAAACAAGCCGTATGCCGTCCGTAGTATAGATACTGACGCCTGCGATGGGCATATCTTCAAAATGCTTGAAAACACTGCGGCTGAAATCGCGCAGCGTGCTGACCATCTCGTTATAGCCTCTGTATTTCTGCCAGTCGGAAAAGGCTACGCGCGATTCGAGGAAGCGCTTATACTGCTCGGATGCAAAGCGCATGCGGTCGCGGTAATCTTTCCATGTGGTGTTGATGAAGCCCTGCGCAAGCGAAGTGTTATTGTCTTCGACAATCGCAATCAGATCGTGCGATGCGATCTCCTTAAAGTAATGCCCCACAAGGATTGCGGACAGCATCACCAGGATAAAGCTGATACCTGAGAACCATCTTATATAAAAAAACATAGTGTATGTATTCCAGGACCTATCGCTGCAAACGCAGAAATTTGTTGTTCCGATGTTATGGCTCTACTATAAGCATTAATGTGCTAATAAAGTCTTAACAAAACCACTGATTGCATTAAAAAAAGCGGGTTGTAAAAGAAGGAAAAAAGAAAGTACTCAACTGTTGCATTATTGACGCTATTGGTCGCGGTGCTCGCGGAAAACGCGATAAAGAGTGAAAACCAGCCTGCAAGCCACGCTGAAAGCCAAAATGCGTTAGACTGGTTAATATTGGATTAATTTAGGATACAGAGGCGGATATGAAGGGGATAATCTTGGCGGGCGGCTCCGGAACGCGGCTTGCGCCAATGACCAGCGTAATCAGTAAGCAGCTATTGCCGGTATATGATAAGCCGATGATCTATTACCCCCTCGCGCTGCTGATGCAGGCGGGTATACGCGATATTCTTATCATCAGCACACCGCATGACATGCCGATGGTGCAGAAACTGCTCGGTGATGGCAGCAGGATCGGCATTAATCTGTCCTACAAAGTCCAGCCAAAGCCAGAGGGGATCGCGCAGGCGTTTATTCTCGGCGAAGAATTTATCGGCGACTCTTCCGTCTGGCTGATTCTCGGCGATAACGTTTTTTACGGCTATTCTCTGCTGGAACAGATGAAAGATGCAAGGAAGATGACGGAAGGAGCCATGATCTTCGCTTATGCTGTCAAGGACCCGGAGCGCTACGGTGTGCTGGAATTCGATGGCTCAGGAAAGATTATTTCCATTCAGGAAAAACCGAAAGAGCCGAAATCATCGCTCGCGATCACAGGATTATACTTCTACGACAACAACGTTGTGCAGATCGCAAAGTCGCTGAAACCTTCCCCGCGCGGCGAATTGGAAATTACCGACGTAAGTAATGCATATCTGGCAAAAAGCCAGCTGACGGTAAAGCGTATGTCGCGCGGTGTAGCGTGGCTGGATACGGGAACGCCGTCTTCCATGATTGCCGCCTCGCAGTTCGTGCATATCATCGAAGAAAGGCAAGGGCACAAAATTGCCTGCATTGAAGAAATCGCTTTCAACATGGGCTATATCACCGCAGACCAGTTCGAAGCACTCGTGAATCAATATCCCAATAATGAATACGGTAAATATCTGCGTGGCCTGATCGAAGAGTGGAAGGAACCTATCTGGTGAATAATCTGCTCGTCATCGGTTCCACCGGGCAGCTTGCGCGGGCTCTGCGCCGTCTGTTGCCTAATGCTGTTTTCCTGGGACGCGGTATGCTGGATCTGTCAAAACCCGAAACGGTTCGAGAGGTATTGGGTAATTATGCACCTTCCGCCGTCATCAACGCAGCCGCTTATACGCAGGTCGATAATGCGGAGAAGGAAGAAGCTCTGGCAACGGCAGTGAATGCGGAGTCACCCGCAATCATGGCCTCGTGGTGTGCAAAGAAAAATATTCCATTTGTAAGCTTCTCCACCGATTATGTCTTCGACGGAAGTGGCGACAACGCGCGGAAAGAAGAAGATGCAGTACGTCCGCTGAATGCTTATGGCCGCTCCAAAGCGGAGTCGGAAAAGCGCATTGTGGAAGCGGGAGGAAAATATCTGCTGTTTCGCACTTCGTGGGTCTATGATGCTTCGGGAAAGAATTTTCTCAATGCTATATTGCGCCTCGCAGGCGAACGCGAAGAATTGCGCGTGATCAACGATCAGTTCGGCGCACCGACCTTTGCCGCACATCTTGCAAAAGCTACGCTGAATGCACTGGAAACGGCGCTGAAGCAGCCTTCATTCCCAAGTGGAATTTACCATCTTTGCAATGCAGGTGTTACGACATGGCATGGTTTTGCCAGTGCTATTGTCGAAGAGGCGCGTACGCATAATGTTCCGTTGCAAGTACAGCGAATACAGCCTATACCGGCAACCGAGTATCCGCTGCCAGCGAAGCGTCCGGCTAATTCGCGTCTGGACTGTTCAAAGGCGAAGGCGGTGTTGAATATAACCATGCCCTCCTGGAGAGACGGCGTATCGGAATGTATGAAAGAGAAGTATGAAAATCATTGATTGCCCGCTGGAGGGATTGAAAGTTGTTGAATTGGATATGCATGGCGATGCGCGTGGTTTCTTCGTAGAACGTTTCCATGCAAAACGTTTTGCCGAGGCAGGCCTGCCATATCTTTTCCTGCAGGACAATCACTCGCGTTCCGCGCCAGGAATATTGCGCGGCCTGCACTATCAATTCGCTCCGCCGCAAGGAAAGCTGATCGGTGTGATCCGCGGAACCATATGGGACGTAGCGGTGGATATACGGCCTGATTCACCGACCTACGGCCAGCACTATGGTATAGAAATGAGCGGTGACAACGGAAGGCTGTTCTGGATTCCCGCCGGTTTTGCGCATGGGTTCTGCGTAGTGGGGAATGAACCTGCCGATATACTCTACAAGGTGACAGGTGTTTACAACGCTGCGGGGGAGGGCGGAATCGCTTATAATGATCCCGATCTGGCAATCAACTGGCCGGTAAGCAATCCTACGATATCCGAACGCGATACGAAGCAGCAAAGTTTCGCCCAGTATAAGGCTGCACCGCCTAAATGGAGCTAGGTGTCTGGAATATATACTTAATAAACCCTAAAAATCTGCAGAGCGTGAAAGCTCTTCATGCTCAAGCAGCTCTTTCTGCCAGTTGCTGAGCTTATTCTTGATGCGGTCGACTGCACTATTGCCAAGCGGCATGCGTAGCGGTGGGGCAGGGGATTCAGCCATCTGCATGATGATATGCGCGGCCTTCAGTGGATCGCCCGCCTGTTGTGCGTTATTTTTCTCAGCATACTGGCGTGTGGGGCCGACACTCTGCTCATAATCCTGGATGGGAGGCATGACGTCGAGTGAACGACCGAGAAAATCGGTCCTGAATGGACCCGGCTCGATAATGATAACCTTGATGCCAAAGGGAGCCACTTCCTGTGCCAGGGCTTCGCTGGCCCCTTCGACGGAAAACTTCGTCGCATTATAAATACTGAAACCCGGTGTGACGACCGCTCCGGCGGCAGAAGAAATATTGATAATCCGGCCTGAACGCTGCTTGCGCATGATGGGCAGTACAGCCTGCGTCACGGCAATAAGTCCGAATACATTCGTAGCGAATACGCGCTCAATAGCGGCAGGGGAAGCTTCTTCCAGCGCGCTCATGATGCCGTAGCCTGCGTTATTCACCAATACATCGATAGCGCCGAAATGATCATGTGCCCGTTTTACAGCTTCTGAAATAGTATCGCGCTTTGTGACATCCAGCGGGAGCGTCAGGAGGTTGGCATCGTTAATGTCTTGGAGATGGGAAAGCGCTTCGACCTTGCGTGCAGTCGCAACCACACGCTCGCCGGATTTTAACAGTTCCTGCGTAAGAATTTTTCCAAATCCACTGGAACAGCCGGTAATGAACCAGACTTTACTCATAACTCTCCTCCATGCAGAACGATAACGTGAACCGCAGTCAACCGCTGAGAGAGCAGACGTAATTAGATATTAAGCGGCAGTCTTGGCGGCGATAGCTTTTTTGATCTGGCGCTTAAGGCGGCGAGCTTCTTCAGTCAGCTTGCTGTCGGAAGTCGTGGTCAGATAAGCATCCAGACCGCCGTTATGGTCAACGGTACGGATCGTGGCAGCGGTCAGGCGCATGGAAATGCTGCGACCCAGAGCTTCGCTGATCAGGGAAATAACCTGCAGGTTCGGTACGAAACGGCGGCGCGTTTTGCGGTTGGAGTGGGAAACGTTGTTTCCGGACATCGGGCCCACGCCCGTCAATTCACATTTCTTTGCCATAAAATCCCCTGCAATATATCAAAAATACGTTAAGATGCGGGACTTCTAACGAATTGTTGGCGCTCGGTCAAGCGGTTTTTCGCTATTGTCATAGCATTTGCGTACACGTTTCAGCATCTGCAGTCAGTCCGAACGCTTGTTAATTAAATTTTAATATCCATGAGCTATAATGGAAAAAATTAATTAATATTCAATCGGTTAATTATTTATGCCATTAGAGGGATATGCTAATACCATAGTAACGAGTGTGCGCGTAAAGATATACGAGCAATTTGGAAATCCCGAACATGGGATTGTTCTTCCTGGTAACGGTGAACAGAGTAACAGCCATACTCTCCAGGCGCTTAGAGATGCAGAGGAAAGAGTGCTATGGAGAGCGTTTGAAGCAGAGCGGGCGGACAATGTAGATATAAGGGGAGCCACGCGAATTTTGGCACGCATATATACCAGCATGGGGATAGAGCGGGCAGAGACGGCTGCGAGTGAATTCGAGAGATTGATAAATGCGGCAGTTAGATACGCAACAGGCCCGCAGGAGACTGAATTGAAGGAGCAATTTGAGCGGTTCTGCAGGTCAGGTCCGGGCTAAATTAGATTTTCCCGGATAAACCTCGCCAGATTAAGGATGTCACCTTCCTGATGCTGGCTCGAAAATGCAAAACGCAGGCGCGCGGTTCTCTCTGGCACTGTGGGGGGACGAATGGCTACAGCGAGGTAACCGGCTTGTACAAGTGCGCTGGAAACGGCGAGGGCACGCGCATCCTCTCCCAAAATAAGTGGAACAATTTGTGAATGCGCAGGAGCCATGCCCAGCGCTTCTGTAAAGATTCTGGCTTTATCAACCGGTTCATAGACCAAGGAGGGGTGTTCGGCGATAATATCCAGTGCAGTGGATGAAGCGGCAATGGCCGCAGGCGGCAGGCCGGTGGAGAACATGAAGCTGCGGGCGCTATTCATAATATAATCGACAATATCCTTCTTGGCGCAGACGAATCCGCCGTAAGACGCCAGCGCTTTGGAAAGCGTGCCGACATAAATATCCGGCATATACCAGGGCTTGCCCAGTGCGTGCGCTCCGTCCGCCATCAGCCATGCATCGTGCCGGGAAGCAGCTTCACCTAGTTCGGCCATGGGGGCGAGGTCGCCGTCCATACTATAGACTTCATCCACTACGATCAGGCAGTGGCGATACTGGCCGCGATGCTGCGCAAGCAGCCGCTCGCAATCCTTCACATCATTATGCTTGAAACGCAGCACCTTCGCGCCGGAAAGCTGTGCGCCATCCAGCAGGCAGGCATGAACCAGCCGGTCGACCAGAATCAGGTCGCCGCGCCCGACAAAGCTCGGGATAATGCTGATATTCGCCAGATAACCGCTGCCGAAAACCGCAGCCGCTTCCGCGCCTTTCCAGCGTGCAAGCTTGGTTTCCAGCTCCGCGTAAAGAGGGTGGTTGCCCGTTACAAGACGAGAAGCTCCGGCCCCGGCTCCGTATTGTTCGGTAGCCTTGATAGCGGCTTCCTTGACTCTTGGATCCTGCGTCAGGCCCAGATAATCATTGCAACTGAAGGAAATCAATCGCTTGCCGTTGCGCATAACATATGTATTTTCTTCGCGGACAGTGGTCACAAGCTCGCGTTTGCGGGCGGTTCCGGCAAACTCGTGTAACTTTTCCCTTGCTACGTCGGATAAAGCTGGCATGTTATGGCTTTCTTATTTGGTGAACCGATAGGCTTATATGATACGTCACGATTGGACCTTGCCCGAAGTAACGGCACTCTTCAACCTGCCTTTTAACGATCTTGTGTTCAAAGCGCAAGAAATGCATCGTGCGCATTTCGACCCCAATACGGTGCAAATCAGCACATTGCTGAGCATTAAGACCGGCGGCTGCCCGGAAGATTGCGGCTACTGCCCGCAGAGCTCAAGCTTTGAAACCGGCGTAAAAGCGGAAAAGCTTATGGGAGTGGATGTAGTGCTGGAAGAAGCGCGCAAGGCGAAGGAAGCCGGTGCGTCGCGTTTCTGCATGGGCGCCGCGTGGCGTTCACCGAAAGACAGGGATATTGAAAAAGTCTCCGAGATGGTGCGCGGTGTTAAGGCCATGGGCCTGGAAACCTGCGTGACGCTTGGCATGCTGGAAGAACACCAGGCAAAAAACCTGAAGGAAGCTGGGCTCGATTATTATAACCACAATATCGATACCTCTGAATCTTTCTATTCTGAGATCATCACCACGCGTACATTCGATGATCGCATCCAGACGCTGAACCGTGTGCGTGAAGCGGGCATTAATGTCTGCTGCGGCGGTATCGTCGGCATGGGCGAGAAGATGGAAGACCGGGCGGAGATGCTGCTGACGCTCGCTAATATGCCACAGCATCCGCAGAGCGTGCCAATCAACCTGCTTGTGCAGGTGAAGGGAACGGCTCTGGATGGAACGCCGCGCGTTGCGCCGCTGGATTTTGTGCGCACGATTGCAGTCGCGCGTATCCTGATGCCTAAATCCTATGTCAGGCTCTCCGCAGGACGTGAAGAGATGAGCGAGGAAACGCAGGCGCTGTGCTTCTTAAGCGGCGCGAACTCGATCTTCTACGGGGAAAAGCTGCTGACCACGCCGAACCCCGCTGCGAATGAGGATATGCAGATGTTCGCTCGCCTTGGGCTGAAGCCCGTACAGGTGGCTGCTTAAAGATAAGAGCGTTACCTATGTATATAATATGTATAGGTACGCGTAGTTCTAAACGACGACCACGCAGGGCAGCTCCCTACTAGACAATATGGACTGGTACAAAGATAATCTAAAGCATATCTGGCTCCCCTATACGCAGATGAAAGATGCGCAGCCGCCGCTGGCCGTAGCCGAGGCGGAAGGTTCCATAATCAAATTGGCGGACGGGCGCGAACTGGTGGACGGTATCGCTTCCTGGTGGACGGCCTGTCATGGCTACCGCCATCCGCATATCGAACAGGCCATAAAAACGCAGCTTGAAACCCTGCCGCATATGATGTTCGGCGGAATGGTGCATGAGCAGGCGCTCACACTTGCGGGCAGGCTGGCTAATATCGCGCCGCCGGGGCTCTCGCGCGTATTCTTTTCGGATTCCGGCTCGGTGGCGATAGAGGTGGCGCTGAAGATGGCGCTGCAATACTGGCAGAACAAGCGTCAGTCCAGCCGCAACCGTTTCCTGTGCTTCCGCTACGGCTATCATGGCGATACGACCGGGGCGATGTCCGTTTCCGATCCCGATTCTATGCACAAAGCCTTCCGCTCTTATGCGACGAAGCAATATGTCGTAGATGTGCCCAACGAGGAATATGGCTTTGCTGAATTCGACAGCCTTCTCGGAGATATGCACAAAAATATAGCGGGCATCATCATCGAGCCGCTCGTACAGGGGGCAGGGGGGATGAAATTCCACTCTTCTGATGTTCTGGCCGAGATCTATCGTATTGCTAAGAAATACGAGGTGCTGTTCATTGCCGACGAGATTGCAACTGGTTTCGGCAGAACAGGCTCGATGTTCGCCTGCAATGAAGCGGGAATAAGCCCTGACTTGCTTTGCATTGGCAAGGCGCTTACCGGCGGCACCATGACGCTTGCTGCCACTTTGGCAACGGAAGCCGTATTTGACGCTTTCCTAAGCGATGATGCCGACCACGCCTTCATGCATGGGCCAACTTATATGGCCAATCCGCTGGCTTGTGCGGCGGCAAATGCATCGCTGGATCTGTTTGAGAGCGAGCCAAGATTAGCGCAGGTAGAGGCGATTGAAGCACAACTGCGCGAAGAGCTAAGACCTTGCCGGACAATGGATTCTGTGGTGGATGTGCGTGTGAAGGGAG
Organism: Rickettsiales bacterium; assembly: GCA_035765535.1. Lineage (NCBI taxonomy): Bacteria > Pseudomonadati > Pseudomonadota > Alphaproteobacteria > Rickettsiales > Rickettsiales bacterium. The sequence goes on from DASTXE010000001.1 coordinate 215,213, forward strand.
CCATCGGTGTTGTGCAGCTCGAAGCATCAAAGATGGATAGGCAGCGCCTGCGCGCCCGTTTTATAGAAGAAGGGGTGTGGGTTCGCCCTATTGAAGATATTATTTATATAATGCCAGCGTTTACGATTCCATCTGATGCCTTGGCGAAGCTTACGGGTGCGGTGGTGAAAATCGTGCAGGAATTAGGCTAAATTACAGTTGACAAATGCTAGCCACTCACCTATTTTCCGCAGCCTATTAGAAACGCATTGAAAATAGACGTATTTATGAAAACATATTCTGCGAAGCCTTCCGAAGTGAATGCAAACTGGTGGATTATTGACGCTGAAGGCGTTGTACTCGGCCGTCTTGCGACCGAAGTATCCAAAATCCTGCGCGGCAAAAACAAGCCGATGTACACCCCGCACATTGACACCGGTGATAACGTTATCATCATCAACTGCGAAAAGGTCAAAATGACCGGCCGTAAGAAGCAGCAGAAAGTCTATTATCACCACACCGGCCATCCGGGCGGTATCAAAGAACGTTCGGCTGAATTCGTGCTCAGCACGCACCCGGACCGTATCATCCGCAAGGCGGTTGAACGCATGATGCCGGAAGGCCCGCTCGGCGAACATCAGTTTGCCAAGCTGCGCGTTTACCAGGGCACGGAACATCCGCATGCCGCTCAGCAGCCGAAAGTATATGACTTCGCGGCAAAGAATCCTAAGAACAAGCGTTAATTTAGAGGTTAAACATGGCAACGAAAGCCAAGACAGCAGCTCCGAAAGCGGAAAAACCGGCAAAAGCAGCCGCTGAGCCCAAAGCAAGCAACATCCTGCGCACCTATGGCACCGGTCGTCGTAAAGACGCAACTGCCCGCGTATGGATCACCCGCGGCAGCGGCAAGATTACCGTTAACGGCAAAGAACTGGAACAGTATTTTGCACGTCCCGTACTGCGCATGATCATCAACCAGCCGTTCGCCGTGCTGAACCGCGTTGGCAACTTTGACGTTGTTTGCACCGTAGTCGGCGGCGGTCTTTCCGGTCAGGCCGGTGCAGTCCGTCTCGGCATCAGCCGTGCGCTCGACCAGTATGACACCGAATACCACAAAGCGCTGCGCCAGGGCGGCTTCCTGACCCGTGACGCACGCGTTGTAGAACGTAAGAAGTCCGGCCGTGCGAAAGCGCGCAGAAGCTTCCAGTTCAGCAAGCGCTAAGCGTTTCTTGCCTCCTCAGGCAGCTATATCGCCAGATTATCGGAAAGTGTGCGTGTTACTTTACACGGGATCGTTTTCAGGTAATCTGGCTTTTCATTTTTAGGGGGTTTGCACATGAGTAAACACACCACCTCTCGCCGCAAGACAATCGTTGATATCCAGAATCTGAAAGACAATGACACCCCCGTTGTGGTGCTCACTGCTTATACGGCCCCGATGGCGCAGCTGATCGACCCGCATGCGGATATCCTTCTGGTGGGCGATTCGCTTGGCATGGTGCTTTACGGCATGGAAAGCACGCTGCCAGTCACGCTCGACATGATGATCGCGCACGGTAAAGCAGTGGTCAAAGCCTCGAGCGCAGGGCTGGTCGTGGTGGATATGCCGTTCGGCAGCTATCAGGGATCGTATGAAGCGGCATTTAATGCTTGCGCGCGCGTGATCAAGGAAACCGGCTGTCAGGCCGTGAAGATCGAAGGCGGCGCGGAAATGGCGGATACAATCGCGTTTTTGACCAGCCGGGCTATCCCTGTCATGGGCCATGTAGCGCTGATGCCCCAGCATGTAAATTCCATGGGAGGCTACCGCTATCGCGGCCGCACACCCAAAGAACGCAAACAGATCATGGAAGACGCGGTGGCAGTACAGGAAGCCGGAGCATTCGCTGTTGTGCTTGAGGGGGTGGAAGAAAGCCTCGCGCGCCTGATCGCCGAAAAATTATCCATCGTCACAATCGGAATTGGCGCTTCCCCGGCTTGCGACGGGCAGGTGCTGGTTGCGGAGGATATGCTTGGCCTGAATGCGTCCGTACCGAGCTTTGTGAAGAAATACGCCGATCTTCAAACCATCGTGACGCAGGCTGTTTCAGCCTATGCAGCCGAGGTAAGAGGGCATAAATTCCCGACACTAGAACACTGTTTTACAAAGAAATGAGTTTAGTTGGAAATAATAGTTCTTTATAGCTGCCTTCCCTGATCTCTGTTGTTATATGCACGTACGGCCATCAGGAGTTTTTCTGGATCAGTAGTTATTTCTTCTCGTGCCTGAGCAAAAGAGCGCTCTCTTCCTGGAGCAGATAACTGTGCAGCAAAATACTCAACAGCTTCGGCTAACGCGGAATACGGTACCTCGCCACCAAGTGCCGCTTTCGTTTTCGGTCTTTCAGCGAGCCTCGAGAATTCACGCAAAGCATGGGCAACTTGTATATTTTTTTCGTGAAAAGACAGATTAAGATACTCTACAGGTTCAATAGCATGAGTGAATTCTGCGGTATATTCATCCATACTATCATGAAAGTTTTGTTGATGACGTGTAACGTTAAATCCCAGCTTTGATAAAATTGTTTCTTCTCTTTCGCAGGTTGTTTTTCCATCAACTCCTTTTCCAGTATCAAAATCTTCGGAACAGCATGACAATCTGGAGCCTTCGTCTTCTTCTGAACGCCAATCAAGCTTCCACTGCATTCCCCCTGCAATTTGGGATAGAGTGTCTGTAAGATCGTGCATGCCTAGTATGCGGTAAGCATGTGGGGAGTCGGGAAGGGAGATTTGCAAATGTCCATTTTCGGGAGAATAATTTACCTGCTGCTCGTTGCCCGCAATCTCTTTCAATATTTCCCGTACTTCTTCAGCAGTATCTTCTGTAACAAAATAGGTTTCCGCCAGATAACCTCCACTGCTGGCAAGGACAACTTTCCATTGTCCTGTAGCCGTTGAAACCTTTTGCACATTTGTTTCCCCCTGCAGCATGGGGAATCGTTCTACGATTTCATCGTTGAGTTCCGGTGTAAGAGTTGCCGCAAATTCTCTTTGCTGCTCATGATCTGCTGGCGGTAAAAAATGAGTTAAGTCATTAAGAACGGTTTGAATGCGAAACTCTTCACTTTGTCTATCTTCAGTTGTCATATTGTTATGCCAATTTGCGTGGTGCATAATTATATAATATACTGGAAATAATTAATATTTTATTAAATTTTGTATTGCATCAAGCCAGAAAATCATATGACTGAAATTGCACTATAAACATATGATTAATAGATGATTATTGGAATTGTCACAAAAATTTAACCTTTATGCCATATAATACTGTGTAAGGGCGGGTTATAATGCCCTTGTGATAAAAGCAGAAAATACAAAGAGTATACATGCCTGTTGCAGCACCACCTAGACCATCCACCGCTGCTCCCAGCGGAACTAAAGCGGCACCTGCTGCTAGCAGAACGGCTTCGTCTGCGGTCAGGAGTGGCACTGAGATTACCCCTACGAAATCGTCAGTCAGCGCAGGCGGCATATTTGCCGGTGTCAATAAAACTGCGGGTCATTTTACAACATTAATGATGTTTGCTCCGATGCTGGGCAATCTTATAGGCTGGGCAGGAAGGAAAGCTCCCAGTAAGATGCAGCCGCATATGGAGAAAGCTGCAGGGGTAACGGGGTTACCCGGAGCGACAGCTAGTGAATTTACCGAGGCTGTTGGGGATGTGTTTGGACATTCCTCCGCCGTAACTGGAGCAACTCGCGTTGCATCTGACAAAATATCAACATTTGCGCAAAAGACCCTGGGCAGCGGTGTGCAGGAGCGCCTGAGTCAGAATTCCGTCGGCAACCTTGTCACCTCCGGCACCTTTGCCGCGCTGGGCACAGGGAACCTGGTGTTTGACAGTGCCAAGAAAATTTCCGTGCTTAAGAACATGTATAGCGATCTGACGGGCGGAAAAAAGATTTCCACCTTATCGCTGATGGTGGGACATAATCTTCCGCCGCTCATGAAAGCTGCCCGTAAGGAAGCTTTTGGCGGCAGTGCTTTATTCGGAATGGGGGCGCAGTTGACGGAAATCGGCGCCAACCTTTATTTCCTGGGCTCAAAGAGGCAATTAGGGTTCGGCAAACAGATGGTGCTGAGTATGGGACTTTCCATGGTGCCCTCCATGTTGACTTCCGGACATACGGGGCTGGCCGGCTATGACGCCGTGCAACAGTCCGGTGGAAATGCATCGGCTGAAGCGTATATGAATATGATCGGCGGACTTGCGCCTAAAAACACCAGCGCGCATGCGGTAGAAGAACTGGCTAGGCAATGCATATCGCATAAAGCTTCCTCTGTGGAAGTCATGCATCTGGTAAACGATGCTTTTTACTCCGGCAAAAACCCTGCGGTAGGGAAGGCCACGGCCAAACTTACGGCACAGAATGCAGGTATTGCTCAGGCAGGCGATATCGATCGGGAATGGGCGCAGGCCAATCAAGCAGGCGAATGGGCCGCCAGAATTCAACAGCAGCAAGCAGCCCCGCAGCTCTCCGGTGCACGCGGCGCTTAATGCCTAGCCGTCATCTTCCGGCGCTTCTTCTTCCAGCTTTTCTATTCTCAGCCTTGTCACTTGATGGCCTTTCTTCTCCAGAACGGTAAAGCGCATATTATAAAACTCAAACTGCTCACCAACTTCCGGAATCAGTCTTGCTTCATGAATGACAAGCCCTGCAATAGTGGATGCTTCCCCGTCAGGGAGATCCCAGCCCTGTTCGCGGTTCAGGTCGCGTATGGTCATGGTGCCGTTGACGATATAGCTATTCTCGCCGGTCGCAATGATCTCGCTCGTAACATGCTTATCATGTTCATCATCAATACGCCCGACGATTTCCTCAATAATATCCTCAAGCGTCACAAGCCCCTGCAGTACGCCGTATTCGTCAATCACGAGCGCCAGGTGCTGGCGCTGGGAACGGAATTCATACAGCTGGTTGTTGATTGTGGTGCTCTCCGGAATAAACCAGGGTTTCACAAGAATATCGGCCAGTTTCTTGCTGTCGAAGTTATCCTTGTTCTCACGCAGGGCTTTGATAAGCGTCTTCACATGCAATACGCCGATAATATTATCCGGCTCACCCTGCCATAACGGAATTCGGCTGTGTGTGCTGCTGACGGCAAGGTTAATAATGTCTTCAATCGGAAGATCGGCGTTGATGGTCTCCATGTTCAGGCGGTGCGCCATGATTTCGCTGACAAGAATCTCACGCATATCCAGAATGCCGCCAAGCATGTCGCGGTCCTGCTTGACCACATCGCCCTCGTGGTGATGCAGCTCGATCGTGCCGCGAATCAACTCGGACGCGGAAGCAAGCGAATTGCTGCGGCTGATATCCACGCCGAACAGCCGCAATATGCCGGTGACAATAAATTGCAGTGCAATATTGAGCGGATGCAGAATCTTGAGCGCAAGCGTTATGGTGGGAGCAAGCTTCAACGCCATGCTTTCGGCATTCTGAATGGCGTAGGTTTTGGGCAGCACTTCCGCAAAAATAACGACCAGCGCCGTCATGAGAATGGTGGCATACACCACGCCATGTTCGCCCCAGCGGTTGATGGCGAAATCGGTCGCAAGCGACGACCCCAGAATCGTGAAGATATTATTGCCCAGCATGATCCCGCCGATGAACTGCTGCTTCTTTTTACGCAGCTCGCCCACAGCCACCGCATTGCGATTGCCTTCGACAATCAGGTGATAGATGCGCTCGCGTGAAACGGCAGTGACGGCTGTTTCCGAGCCTGAAAAGAAGGCTGACATCAACAGGCAGAAAAACGTGATGATTAGCTCGACGTCCATAACCGTAAGGAATAATAATTAGCGGAGCGTTCTACTTACAGCATTATGAAACTAAATAAAAGGGATTGCTTTATGAACCGTGATTGCATTAAACTTGCCGCCTCAAAACGCAACAAACATTGAACTGGAGGTTTTTATGGCGGTATTGGTAGGCAAAGCGGCACCGGATTTCACGGCTTCTGCGGTACTCGCGGACAATTCTTTTGATGACAAGTTCAGCCTGCTGGGCCATCTGGGCATCAAGCGGGATGCGAACGGCAAAGTCACCAAGAAGGGTAAAAAAGGTGTCCTGTTTTTCTATCCTCTGGATTTCACCTTCGTCTGCCCGTCGGAAATCATCGCCTTCAACAACCGCGTGAAGGAATTCAAATCCCGCGGCGCTGAGTTGATCGGCGTATCCGTAGACTCCAAATTCAGTCATTTCGCCTGGAAGAACACGCCGGTGGAAAAAGGCGGTATCGGTAATGTTCAGTTTCCGCTGGTATCCGACCTGACCAAATCCATCGCTCGCGATTATGATGTGCTGGTAAACGAAGCGGTTTCGTTCCGTGGCCTCTTCCTGATCGACGGTGAAGGTGTTGTGCGTCACCAGGTGGTGAACGACCTGCCGCTTGGCCGCAATGTGGAAGAAGCGCTGCGTATGGTTGACGCGCTCAACTTCCATGAAGAAAATGGCGAAGTCTGCCCGGTTAACTGGAACCGCGGCGACGAAGGCATGAAGGCAACCGCTGACGGCGTTGCCAGCTACCTCAAAAAGCACGCAAAGAAACTCTAAAGAGTAAGAAGTTTCGTCAATCAGGTTCCGGCGTGATTGCTGGAACCTGAAACCTCAAGGCTGACCCTATGGCAACTCATCACACCAAACTCCTGATTCTCGGCTCCGGCGCGGCTGGTTGCACAGCGGCTATTTATGGCGCACGTGCGAGCCTCAACCCCATCATGGTGCACGGCATGCAGCCCGGCGGGCAGCTGACCATCACCACGGACGTGGAGAACTTTCCGGGCTTCGAGCATGCGGTTCAGGGCGGATGGCTGATGGAGCAGATGGAAAAGCAGGCGGCCAATGTGGGCACGAAGATCATTCATGACACAATCGTGAAGGTGGATCTTTCCAAAAGGCCGTTTGCCTGTACCGGTGACGGCGGGGATGTTTATACCGGTGACGCGCTGGTGATTGCTACGGGCGCTTCGGCCCGCTGGCTCGGCATACAGGGGGAAAAGGAATATCAGGGCTTCGGTGTCTCGGCCTGCGCCACCTGTGACGGATTTTTCTTCCGTGGCAAGGAAGTGGTCGTCATCGGTGGCGGCAACAGCGCCGTGGAAGAAGCATTATACCTTACGAATCATGCAACGAAGGTGACGCTCATTCATCGCCGTGACAGCTTACGCGCAGAAAAAATAGGGCAGGAGCGTCTGTTCAAGAATCCGAAGATCGCCGTTATCTGGGATACGGTAGTGGAAGAATTCGTAGGCGAGGGCGACCCGGCCAGCCTGACGGGAGTCCGGTTGAAGAACCTGAAAACAGGTGAAACCAGTCTCTTTAAGACGGACGGCGCATTCGTTGCCATCGGCCATAACCCGAATACGGCCTTGTTTGAAGGACAGGTGACGCTGGACAGCGAAAAATACATCGTGACCAAGCCCGGTTCCACAACGACGAATATTCCGGGCGTATTTGCCGCCGGGGACGTTCAGGATAAAATATTCCGCCAGGCTGTCACGGCCGCCGGCACGGGATGCATGGCCGCGCTGGAAGCCGAACGGTTCCTCGCACATTAAGTCATTCTCTTAACTATTTATATTATAAATAAATAATCTGTGATTGCGACGTGCAGCACGCGCCTATTCGCCCGTCATAAAACCGCAACGCGATTGTCACATAAATTTAACACTATGTTAATGAATCTTCTATATACTTTAGGTTAGGTAGAAATACGTTTGTTTGGAGAATGTTTATGGCAATGGACGATCAGGAAAAAGCGCTAGCTACTAAGCAGATGCAGGAAGAGATTGCAAAACTTAGTGAAACTGCATACCAGGAAAAACTTGCAGAGATACGCAATACTGCTGAGCGTGATCAGGTCATTGCTGGTATGGCAACAGAGCAGGAAAGAGACCGGGCCAGACTATGGAACGAGTTGATTGAACAAGAAGCAACTGCGCGGAACAATCCGGGCCGGTATACTGCAGTTGGCTCAGACGGTAAGCCTCTTCCGGCTCAAGTATCCAATTCTCAGGAAATGTTAGATGATACCCAGCGAAATCAGGCCGCTGATGCGTTAAGAGCGCAGGCAGGTGGACAGGATTTCATCATCAATATGCGTAAAGGTACCGATGAGGCATCAATAAGAGCCGAAGCGGAAGCCATGAAAGAGAAGTGGCCGGATAAAGATATTAAAGTCATTCAGGCGGAAGTCCCGGGACCTGACGGAAAACCGATGACGGTATTCGGTGTGACTGGAATACAGGATGCCAAAGCGGCCAGTGAATTCGTCAATTCCCCCGAAGGTCAGCAGAAGATTAGGGAAAAGAAGCCGGAGATCGAGCAGAAGATCAAAGAGACAAATCAGAAAGAAAGTGTGGCTCAGGGAATCGAGAAAGCTGCGCTGGATCGCTTTAATAAAGATCTTCAGCCAACCCAGGGCACAATAGATGGGTTAAGGGCTCGTGAAGAATCCTACAGTGAGCAGATTGAAAAGCTCCATACGCATGAAAAAGCTGAGAAGAATTACAAAAGGGCAGTCAACAGTGCTGTAGATAATTACAGGCAGAAAAATCCTGTCATACAGAAGCTTGGCGGCCAGGTGTGGATGAATCACAAGCTGAATCAGGCAGAAAGACAGTTTGAAAGGGCTAAAAAAGCTGATGACAAACTGGCAGAACGACTTGGAGATCGTTACGAAAAGCACAAAGACAATGTAGATGCTAAGGCTGAAGAGCGACAGACAAAGCTTGAAGTGCAAGAAGAAAAGCTTAATAAAGGGATGAATAACCTGAAAGAAGCACTTGAGGGCAACGCCGTTACAGTAGCAGATAAAAACGGGAGAACAAAAGAGGTAAAGCTCAATCTTGACGGAAAGCAGTCTGAGTTGATTAAAAATGTTCAGGAAATTATGAAAGCCAGCGGTGTAGATATGCGCTATACTGATGTAGAGAAAGTCGTTCAGCAGAACGTTGCGTCTGCTAAGTCGGCACCGACCGCAGGCAGAGGAAAATAACAGACGGAATCATTAAAAGGATACTTTATGAATATTTCTACAAACGGCACTTCGACCTTTCAACAGGAACTGGACAGTATTGTTACCAGTACAGTGCAATTGCAGATTACCTGCATGATGCTGCAGCATGAAGGTTGCAACATGATTCGCAATGGTGATTCCGAAAAAGGCCTTATCATGCTGGAAGCAGTGCGCAAGATGCGAGCTTCATTGGAGGAGCAGAATCAGGAGGTGCTGGACACTGCAGGACCCGATGAGCTATCTGGTTCTCAGCAGAGAACGGGCTTTAATAAAACATTGTATACGACAGTATCGGATGCCGTCATTAAGGATAATACGCTGTATTTTGATTTAGCGCGTCCGGCGGACCCTGCATATAAATGCGACGATATCACTTGCAAGGCAAAAACATTCGCTCTGGCCCGTGAATACTTCCCGTCTTTTTACGAAAAAGCAGCCTAACTATTTCACTTATTATGTATCCAGGTGCTTAAGCCCTGTCTTCAGGTAGGCGTAACCTGTCACGAGGGTGAGGAGCGCTGCTGCCCACAGCAGCAGTTCGCCCAGCTGTTCCAGCCATGGAAAGCCGGGACCGAGCAGCAGCAGGAAGATTGCAACCATCTGCGCGGCGGTTTTATATTTTGCTAAAGTGGAAACAGGTACGCTGATACGCAGATCCGCCAGGAATTCGCGCAAGCCTGACACCAGTATTTCGCGGCAAAGTATGGCCAGCGCAGGCAGAATATCGGCACGGCCTGACCCCACCAGCAGCATCAGGCAGCTTGCGATCAGCAATTTATCCGCAATCGGGTCAAGGAAGCGCCCAAGCTTGGAATGGGCATGCCAGGCGCGGGCAAGATAACCGTCAAAGAAATCGGTAATGCTGGCGTACAGGAATAAGAGCGCGCATATCCAGTTGGAGATACTACCGTGAACATACAGGAACACCAGCACCAGAAGCGGGATAATCAGGATACGCGTATATGTCAGAAAATTCGGAAGTTGTTTTTTCATACCGGCAAGAAGGACTGGATTCTTAAGTGCTAGTGATAGGATATTTGCAAGCATTTTACCAGAAATATCATTACTCTGCGTACACAACCTGCTTAGCGTCTGAAAAAGTGATAAATCTTTTCCGCGATCTTCTTGCTGATGCCCTCAACCTTTTCCAGCTCGGCGATCGTTGCCATCTCCACACCTTTGCTTGAGCCGAAATGCTGCAGCAATGCACGTTTGCGTGCGGCACCTATGGCAGGAATTTGGTCGAGTGCGGATTCCCGTATTGCATTGCTGCGCTTGATACGATGCGAGCCGATGGCAAAGCGATGTGCTTCGTCCCGCAGCCGCTGAAGATAATGCAGCAGTGGATCGTCCTGTGGGAGCTGGAAAGGTAGCTGGCCCGGTATATGAATCCATTCCCGCCCTGCATTGCGATCTACTCCTTTGGCGATCGCTGCATAATTCAGTCCGGTGATTCCCAGCTCGAACAGAACTTGCGTAGCAACGCTGAGCTGCCCTTCGCCGCCGTCAATCAGTACGAGATCGGGCCATGATTCGCGTGTTTCATCTTCTTTCTGCAGACGCGTAAAGCGACGCGTCAGCACTTCGCGCATCATGGCATAATCGTCGCCCGGAGTAAGGTCGGTTCTGCGGATGTTGAAACGGCGGTAGTGTTTTTTCTCAAAGCCGTGCGGGCTCGCGCAGATCATTGCACCAACCATATGTGTACCGGCGATATGGCTGTTATCGTAAACCTCAATGCGCTGTGGTGGAGCATCCAGCCCAAAGCGATCGGCCAGTTTTTGCAGCATGGCGAGATTGGTGGCATGCTCGGAAACATGGCGTGCAAGCGCTTCCCGCGCATTGATAACGGCACGGTCCATCACGCTTTTCTTCTCGCCGCGTGTTGCCTGCTGAATGGTGGTATGGAATGCTTCTTCGAGCAGTGTAGCGTCAGGCAGCTCATAATTGACCAGCACGGTTTCCGGCGCCAGCTGCTCAAGGTAAAACTGGCTGATAAAGGCGCTCAGTATCTCGGCGTCCGGCGCATCAGTACTGTGTGCCGGGAAGTAGGACTTGTTGCCGAAATTCTGCCCGCCTCGGAAGAAGAAAACCTGGATGCAGGAAATATCGCCCGTACGGTAAAGCGCAATAACATCCGCTTCCGGCAGACTTGCCGCGATAATACCCTGTTCATGTTGCACCCGGGAAAGCGCCTTGATGCGATCACGCAGTACGGCAGCTTCCTCATAGCGGTGGTTTTCACTGGCCTCCTGCATCTGCGCGGCTATTTCTGCTTTGATGTCGTGGCTTTTGCCTTTCAAAAACTGCTGCGCCTGGCGGATGAGCTTGGCATATTCTTCTTTACTGATATACCCGACGCAAGGCGCAGAGCAGCGCTTGATCTGGTATTGCAGGCACGGGCGCTGGCGTGCCTTGAAGAAGCTATCCGTGCAGGGACGCAGCAAGAAAACTTTCTGAAGAATCGTGAGCGTTTCATTGACTGCCCCGGCGGAAGCAAACGGGCCGAAATATTCCCCTTTACGGTCACGTGCGCCGCGGTGTTTGGTGATCTGCGGATAGTCATGGTCCTTCGTCATCAGGATGAACGGAAAGCTTTTGTCGTCACGCAGCAGAATATTGTAACGCGGCTTGAGTTTCTTAATAAGATTAGATTCCAGCAACAGCGCTTCGGTCTCGCTGGATGTCGTGACGATTTCCATACTGGTGGTCAGCGAAACCATTTTCATGATGCGCGTGGAAAGGCCTGAGGCGCTTACATAGTTGCTGACGCGGTTCTTAAGGTTCTTGGCCTTGCCCACGTAAAGCACATTGCCTTCTTCGTCCAGCATGCGGTAAACGCCGGGACTGACAGGCATGTCTTTCAGATATTCGCGTATAACGTCGGAACCGTTCATCTTCTCCGGCAATCATGTTCGAGCCGGATGCAAAATTCCGGCGTTGCCTGCGCTAATCTATTATTTCGGAATCATCCACAGGGATTTCTTTAAGCTGGTCACGGAACCATTGACCGGCCTCCATCGTTTTGCCGTCCGGCTGGCGAATCAGGTAAGGCTTGCCGGTACGCTCACAGGTGGAGCCCACTTTATTAATAAAATCCTCGACCGTAGTAACGCCCTTGGTCTTTTTGAGTTTCTCTTCCAGGTGCAGGCGTGCGGAAGCAGCGTCCATGTCAACGCCATTGCGCACGAATACGATGTCCGAAGTGCTTAAGGTTTCAAGCAGCGCATCAATTCTTTGCTGGTCGCTGAGTTTCTCAGCGAATGCAGGAAATGCGAAGCATATGATAATCAGGAAACTGGCTATTTTGCGCATAAATATTCCACATATGGCGTTACCTTCATTGTATGAAATACATGAATGAGATGAAAATCAATACTTAAATTGTCTTGAGTGCAAGCCTTGCCTAAAACCGGCAACTGCGGTACAAAAAACATATGAGAGAAATTGCGCTAGATACAGAAACGACAGGTCTTGATCCCTTAACGGGACATCGGGTAATTGAAATCGGTTGCGTGGAGATGTTCGACCGTATCCGCACCGGCAAGACTTTCCAGGCATATATCAATCCTGAACGCGATATGCCGGAAGAAGCCTTCCGCGTTCACGGTATTTCTTTGGAATTCCTGAAGGATAAGCCTGTTTTTGCTAAAGTTGCGCAGGAATGGCTGGATTTCATCGGCGATAGCAGGCTGGTCATTCATAATGCCCAGTTCGATCTGAAATTCCTTAATTACGAATTGGGATTATTGAAATTACCTTCCATTTCAATGGATCGGGCGACAGACACCATCAATATCGCAAGGCGCAAGTTTCCGGGCGCACCAGCCAAACTTGACGCGCTTTGTAAACGTTTCAATATCGATCTTTCCGCGCGTACGAAACATGGCGCGTTATTAGATGCGGAACTGCTCGCTGATGTCTATCTGGAGTTGATGGGCGGAAGGCAGGAAGCCATGCTGCTGCAGGCCGAGCCGGCAAATGCCTCGCTCTCATCTGTCCTGGTGGAAACGGTGACAGAGATAATCACAATAGTAAAACGTGAATTCCCGCCTTCGGAAGATGAACTGGCCGCGCATGAAGAGTTCCTGAAAAAGATTAAGAATCCGCTCTGGAAAGTGGTTGCCTGATTTCACTCCTTGATTGTAAAGTAAACGCTTCCTCCAACTTTCAATGGAGGAATCCGCTTTATAATTCGTCAATCCAAGGAGGCTTATATGAAGACGCTATACACAGCACGTGCCAATGTCAGAGGCGGTCGCGAAGGACATGCCGAAACAGACGATAAGCAGATTTCCGTTAATCTGGCGGCGCCCGGTAGCGGCAAGCAGGGAACGAACCCGGAACAGTTATTTGCCTGCGGTTACGCAGCTTGCTTTGGCAGTGCTGTTCAACACGTGGCACGCCAGCAGAAGATCGACGCAGGTGATATCGATGTACAGGCGGATGTAAAGCTGAATCAGGATGATCAGGGCTTTTCCATCGCCGTCGAACTCAATGTAACGCTCGCGAAAGTTGATGCCAAAACGGCAGAAAAGCTGGTAAACGACGCCCACCAGGTTTGCCCGTATTCTAAAGCGACACGTGGAAATATTGAGGTCAAGCTGAAAGCTAACGGCCAGCAACTTGAAAAAGCGGCATAACGTTAAAGAGGAGCCCCAGACGGGGCTCCTTTATCTTTCGTGTCCATCCCCCGGCAGTAACGCCCCCAGCGCCCTGCCACCTAGCAGATGCACATGGAAGTGCGGCACGCTTTGTGAAGCGTTCTTCCCGTGATTGGTGATCAGGCGGTACCCGCTTTCCTCCAGCTTCAGCTGTCTTGCTATCTTTGTGATAGTATTGAAAAAATAAGCAATAGCCTCCGGTGTGGTATTGCGGGTGAAATCGTCAAAGGAAATATATTCGCCCTTAGGCAGGATAAGCGCATGAGCCGGGGCAGCAGGCGCGATATCCTCAATGGCCAGAACCGACTCATCTTCATAGATTTTTTTGCAGGGTATTTCGCCGCGGATTATTCTGGCAAATATATTGTTTTTATCGTATTTCATAGGTTCCTCTAAAATATTCCAAACTTACGGCAAATATAAAAACCCTATGGCGACCAGTAAATCGAAAAATACCAAAAAAGAAGCGCAGGCGAATCCCATGTGGGGCGGGCAGTTTGCCAGCGGTCCGGCGGAAATCATGGCGCGCATCAACGCTTCCATTGATTTCGACAGTAAGCTTTATTCGCAGGATATCAAGGGGTCGATCGCACATTGTACGATGCTGGCCGAAACAGGGATTATCACAAAGAAAGAAGCCTCTGCAATCATCAAAGGGCTGGAATCCATCAAAGTGGAAATCGAGTCCGGTAAATTTATCTTCAAGCAGGAGCTGGAAGATATACACATGAATATCGAAGCCCGTCTGGCCGAATTGATAGGGGACGTTGCCGGAAAGCTCCACACGGCGCGATCACGCAACGACCAGGCCGTGCTGGATTTCCGCATGTTCGTGAGGGATGCCGCGCAGGCGATAGAGGAACTGCTTAAAGGACTTCAGGCGGCCTTGATTGCCCGTGCAGAAGAATATTGCGACACGATCATGCCGGGCTTCACGCATCTGCAGAGCGCTCAGCCTGTAACGCTTGGCCACCATATGATGGCGTATGTCGAGATGTTTGGGCGCGATCGCGGCCGTGTCAACGATTTGCTGGCGCGCCTGGACGAATGCCCTCTCGGTGCAGCGGCGCTCGCCGGGACTTCGTTCCAGACAGATCGTCACATGACGGCAAAACTGCTCGGCTTTGCCCGTCCGACTGCTAACTCACTGGATTCAGTTTCAGATCGCGACTTCGCCTTGGAATTCTTAAGCGCAGCCTCTATTTCCGCCGTGCATCTTTCACGTCTGGCGGAAGAATTTGTCATCTGGTCGAGCGCACCGTTCGCATTTATCCGCTTTTCTGATTTGTTCACGACCGGAAGCTCAATCATGCCGCAGAAGCGCAATCCGGATGCTGCCGAACTTGTGCGTGGTAAAACGGGCCGCATTGTTGGTTCGCTTATGTCATTGCTGACTACGCTTAAGGGACTGCCGCTTGCATATAACAAGGACATGCAGGAGGACAAGGAACCCGTGTTCGATGCTTCTTTGCAATGGCAGATGGTGTTGAGTGCCACGGCCGGAATGGTAGAAGATTTCAAAGCTGATAAACAGCGCATGCACGCGCTGGCGGGAGATGGCTATTCCACCGCGACCGATCTTGCCGACTGGCTCGTGCGCACACAAAAAATGCCATTCCGTCAGGCACATCATGCCACGGCGCGTATTGTGAAAATTGCTGCCATGAAGAAATGCCAGCTTTCGGAACTGGCGCTGGAAGATATGAAGTCTATTGAACCGGCCATCACGAAGGATATTTACAATTACCTAACAGTAGAGAAATCCGTGGCGAGCCGCACAAGTTTCGGCGGTACATCGCCGGTAAGGGTAAAGGAAGCGATTAAAGCTGCAAAGAAGAAATACCTATGAAAAAACTTGCATGGATAATGGCATTGTGCGTTTTGGTAAGCGGCTGCGGTATCAAAAAGCCGCTGGTACAGCCGGGACAGGAAAAGGGAAACGCAACGCAGCAGAAGAAATCTACAACGCCTGACGCGCAGCCTATAGCGCCGCAGCCGGATAACAGCAATCCGGATATACTGCCAAGCCAGAATGTCCCGCAGAATTAGAGATAACCTTATTTATTGAATACTGAACGATGGATCACTTTACCTATAAAAATTCCGTACTTCACGCTGAAGACGTGGCGTTGAGCGAAATCGCTGCTGCTGTTGGCACGCCGTTTTACTGCTATTCCACGGCGACTCTGCAGCGCCACTATCGCATCTTCAAGGATGCATTGGCAGAGCTTGACCCCCTTATTTGTTACGCGGTCAAGGCCAATACCACCATGGCCGTGCTCAAGACGCTCGCTCAGGAAGGCAGCGGCGCGGATGTGGTTTCCGAAGGCGAAATAAAAGCTGCGCTCGCCGCAGGCATTCCGCGCGAAAAAATCGTTTTCTCAGGTGTCGGCAAAACGCATGACGAAATGGCTTATGCGCTTTCTCAGGGCATATTCCAGTTCAATGTGGAATCGGAGCCGGAACTGTATGTGCTGAGCCAGGTCGCGCACCATATGGGCAAAACCGCGAATATTGCTTTGCGTGTGAATCCTGATGTCATACCGGATACGCATGCCAAGATTTCCACTGGTCAGAAGGAAAGCAAGTTCGGCGTTCCGTTTATCGAAGCCACGGCGTTATATGCGAAAGCGGCCAAGCTTCCGGGCATCGGCGTGCAGGGCGTGTCCGTGCATATCGGCTCGCAGCTGACCAATCTTGCCCCGTTTGCAAGCGCGTTTGCGCGCGTAGTTGAGCTTGTGCGGGAACTGCGTGCCGCCGGGCACCAGATCACCACGCTCGATCTGGGCGGGGGACTTGGCATTCCTTACGGCAATCAGGCGGAGCCGCCATTGCCCGCGGCCTATGCGGATATCGTGAAAGAAGCGACCAAAGGCCTGCAGTGCAAGCTCATATTCGAGCCGGGACGCCTGATTGCGGGTAATGCTGGCATACTTGTCAGCCGCGTGATTTACGTGAAGCACAGCGAATCCCGTGTGTTTGTGATTGTGGATGCTGGCATGAACGATCTTATGCGCCCGACATTATATAGCGCATATCATGACATAGTGCCTGTGAAAGCCAGCGATTCCGGGGAAACCGAGACGGTGGACGTGGTCGGTCCGGTATGTGAAACGGGCGATATCTTTGCAAGCGCTAGACTGCTCAGGGTGCCGGAATCCGGGGATTTACTTGCTTTCCGCTCTGCAGGCGCGTATGGTGCGTCGATGGCGTCAACCTATAATTCCCGTCCGTTGCTGGCGGAAGTCATGGTAAACGGTGAACAATATGCGGTTGTCCGCCTCCGCCAGACCTACGAAGAACTGCTGAAACGCGACAGAATACCGGATTGGTTGTAACTGATTGGAGACGAGGATGGATATGCAGAAGAACACAGAAAAGAAACAGGATAACGCCGCTTTTGACGTAACGCGCGGCGCATTGCCGTCATCGCAGAAAATCTATGTAGCGGGCGAACAGCACAAGGATATACGCGTTGCCATGCGTGCCATTAAATTGTCGGATAAAAACCTGCAGGACGTGAATGTATACGATACGTCCGGCCCGTTCACAGACGAATCCGCACAGATCGACATCCAGAAAGGCCTGGCAGAACTGCGCAGCAGCTGGATTCGCGCACGCGGTGATGTGGAAGAAGTAATCGCACGCACTGTGAAGCCGGAAGATAACGGCAATGCGCGGGAAACGCTGGAATTCCCGAACGTGAAAAAGAAAGTTCTGAGGGCAAAGGACGGCAAAGCCGTTTCCCAGCTGGCTTATGCGCGCGCAGGCCTCGTCACGGCGGAAATGGAATATATCGCCATCCGCGAAAACGAAGGCAGGAAGCTGGAACAGGCCGCCAAAAAACCTGCATACCGCGCAGGCAATCCTTTCGGCGCGAATATCCCGGAGGTGATTACGCCGGAGTTCGTACGTGACGAAATCGCAGCGGGCAGGGCGATCATCCCGGCCAATATCAACCACCCGGAAAGCGAGCCGATGATCATCGGCCGTAATTTCAAGGTCAAGATCAACGCTAATATCGGCAATTCCGCAGTAACTTCAAGCATCGCGGAAGAAGTCGAAAAAATGGTATGGGCGATCCGCTGGGGCAGCGACACTGTGATGGATCTCTCCACCGGTAAGAACATCCATAATATCCGCGAATGGATTATCCGCAATTCACCCGTGCCGATCGGCACCGTGCCGATCTACCAGGCACTGGAAAAAGTCGGCGGCATTGCCGAAGAACTGACCTGGGATGTCTACCGCGACACGCTGATCGAGCAGTGCGAACAGGGCGTGGATTACTTCACGATCCATTCCGGCGTGCGCCTGCCGTTCATCCCGATGACGCAGAACCGCATGACGGGCATCGTCTCGCGCGGCGGCTCCATTCTCGCCAAATGGTGCATGGCGCATCACAAGGAAAACTTCCTCTACACGCATTTTGAGGATATCTGCGAAATCATGCGCGCTTATGACGTCAGCTTCTCGCTGGGTGACGGTCTGCGCCCGGGTTCCATCCACGATGCGAATGACGAAGCGCAGTTCGCCGAACTCAAGACGCTGGGTGAACTGACCAAGGTGGCCTGGAAGTATGACTGTCAGGTGATGATCGAAGGGCCGGGCCATGTGCCGATGCACCTGATCAAGGAAAACATGGACAAGCAGCTCGAATATTGCCACGAAGCGCCGTTCTATACGCTTGGGCCGCTCACGACCGATATCGCGCCGGGTTACGACCATATCACTTCCGGCATCGGTGCGGCCATGATCGGCTGGTACGGCACGGCGATGCTGTGCTACGTCACGCCGAAGGAACATCTGGGCCTGCCGGACCGTGATGACGTGAAAACCGGCGTAGTGACCTATAAGATCGCGGCGCACGCCGCAGACCTTGCGAAAGGCCACCCGTCCGCCTACCAGCGTGACGATGCGCTGTCCAAAGCCCGCTTCGAGTTCCGCTGGCAGGATCAGTTCAACCTCGCGCTTGATCCGGAAACGGCCAAGGATTTCCATGACGAAACCTTGCCTGCCGAAGGTGCAAAAGTGGCGCATTTCTGCTCCATGTGCGGCCCGAAATTCTGCTCGATGAAAATCTCGCAGGAAGTGCGCGATTTCGCCAAGGAAGAAGCCAGCAAAAATGCTACGCAGACCGAGGTCGAACAAGGCATGGAAGAAATGGCGCAGAAATTCCGCGAAGGCGGCAGTGAGCTTTACCGCAAAGTGGGCTAATCAAACTAGCCAAACATAAAAGGCAGGCGTGAGATTCACGCCTGCCTTTTTCTTTTCCAGCAAATTCTCAATTACTGCTTCGCGGGCTGAGGCGCGAGCTGCGGCTTGGCTGGTGCTGCTGCGGGAGCCGGGGCAGGGGCCGCCGTCGCCGGAGCGGCAGAAGCAGCAGGTGCGGGCGCAGGCGTTGCAGCGGGGGCTGGTGTCGCCGTTGCCGGGGGCAACGGAGCTTCCTGCACGGGCGTTACCGCTGTTTCCACAGGTTTGCCAGCCGGAGCAGGCTGCGGAGCGGCCGCAGGGGCAGGCGCAGCCGGGGCTACGTTAGAGCGGATTTTCAGCATGCTGCTGTCATACCCGGCCTTGGTGCTGGTGATATGCGCCTCGTCGCATGGGATTTCGCTGTAAAGCTCCTTATAGGAGCCATTGGCTGCCAGCAGGATGTTCTTCTCCACCGCCGGGTCCGCATGGGCGACGCTTAGGCTCTTGCGCAGCGAACCCATGATAAGATCCAGGTCGCTTTCCTCCACGGCAGCGCATTTATGCAGGTAATAATACGTGATCAGCCAGGTCTCATAACGTTCTTTAAGGAAATCGATATAAGCCTGCTGCTTCCCGTTCACCTCCTTGAATTCCGTAATATCGGAATAGGGGATGTCGGTGTTATTGGCGGGGATGGAATATTTGCCCGTATCCACAGGCTTCTGCGGCGTGGGGTGCTGCGCGGCAATGGCAGGGGGCTCGGCGGCAACTGCGGCGGAGTCGGCCTGTTGCTGCGTTTTCAGGTCGCGCACCTCATTGCCGACCAGCACGACCAGCAGCATCGTCGTCAGCCAGAAGATATGGACATTGCGCCGGTGCAGGATGCGGAGCAGCGCCGCGCTGATGGAAGAATCATGGAATTTGCGGACTTTGATCTTGTCGCGGTAGATGCCGTAGGCAAGGCACAACCAGACCACGAGCAGAATCGCCCATTTCAGCAGCGAGAACATCAGCGTGGAGGAAAGCAGATCCTGTATCATATGCAAGCCCGGGTACGTTGGAGGGATGGCGCATAGTCTAACCTACTGAAATATATGCCAGCTGAAAGCCGGGGGCAGCGCGTGCCTTTTCAATAGGTCCAAGACTTGTGTAGCCCAATGCGCCAAATTATGCAACCGCTTTGGGAAAATAGAAAATTTTCCGGTTATCAGGCACATTAATGATTGACAATTTTCGCTTTCTCCATATTTTTCCTACACGTCTTTTCGTTACGAAAGCGTGCGTAAAATGCCTTATCAAAGGCGCATTGTTGCCCTGCAGCAGATACGCATAGCGGTAATAGAATGATCTGGTAGCTCAGTCGGTAGAGCACCTGACTTTTAATCAGGTTGTCGCGGGTTCGATTCCCGCCCAGATCACCATTTTCCTCAAGGATTTACCTCAATCAAATGGCAAAGCTGGTTAGCTGATTGTGCCGGAATCGTGTCTTGAAGCATGTTGTCTACGATCATTGCATGTTTCCCGAACTTCTCAGGAGCCAGATGTGCATAGCGTCTGACCATCTCGACAGACTCCCATGCCCCCATTTCCTGAATCACGTTCAGAGACACACCACCTTGAGCTAACCAACTTGCCCAAGTATGCCGTAGATCATGCCAACGGAAGTCTTCAATTCCAGCTTCTTTTAATGCATTATACCAAGCTTTTGTTGTTACCTGACCAATAGGATTTCCCTTGTAGGTAAAAACCCGCTTTGGATGTTTACCCAACTGGTTCAGCAATACATCAATCGCCGTAGCATTAAGCGAAACGTGAATATCCCTTCCGCCCTTGGCTTGGTCTGCATATATCCACGCCACTTTACGCGGTATGTCTATCTGTGACCATTCCAATTCAAGCACGTTTGACTGGCGTAGTCCGGTAGCAAGTGAAAACCTTACTATATCGACCAGATGTTCTGGTAGTTTAGTAAGTAGTGTCAGCACTTGTTCCGGCGTTAGCCAACGGACACGCCTTTTAGGTTCAGGATAAAGCCGGATACGCGGAGCTTTATCAATCCATTCCCATTCAAAGGCAGCCCGGCGAAGGATAGAACGAATCAGAGCAAGAACACGGTTTGCTGTAGCAGCACTGTTGTTCTCTTTCTTCTTAGCTCCAACCTCTGCAATCACGTCACGCGTTAGGTCTGTTAAAAGCTTGCCCCTAAAGAATTGTTGTAACCACCGTATAGTGTCCACATCCATCTGATGTGTTTTCTTATGCGAGGTTTCCTGCAACCATTTCAGGGCAGCTTCGTCCCAACTGCGTTTTGGCTTCTCTCCTAACTGCTCAGTCCGCCACGATTCGGCTTTTAGCTTGTCGTGGTATTCCTGAGCGGCTTTCTTGTCTTCTGTGCGAGCAGAGCATCTAATGCGCTGGCCGCTTGGTGTGGTGAAACTAATCCACCACGTGTTTCCGCGTTTAGTGAGTGACATTCAGGGGTCTCCTTATACTGCACTCGCAACGCTTGCCAAGAAGGGTTATACCGGGAACGCAAGTATTCCGCAAGGTCGTCATCAATGAAGACCCAGCATTTGCCAGCCTTCGCACCGGGAATAACGCCTAACTTAGCTTTGCGCCGCACTTCTTCCGGGTGCATCTTGAGGAAGGTTGCAGCTTCTTTGAGGTTAAGCGTTATCATTAGTGATGCTCCGGATTGCATTGCCTGCAACGACATTCATCTTGAGTCGTATCATGTGCTATACAAGGCTCAAACTTATGGCATGGATATAAGGCTTGCGTGCCAGCATTTATAAAATGAATTTGAAACAGTGTTTTATAATCGGTCGCATAACCAGCCTTCATGCATGTAAAGCAGGTACAAAGAACTTTTTTGCCTGAGGGAGTTGTATAAAAGGTGGTACTACTCATGACTACCCTCCACCGGAGAGAGTTTACGAGGAGAATTTAAAATCAGATGAAGGTAGATATCGTCATTGATCGTGGAAATATCAAAAGGCAAAACATCAAAACTGCTTATTTCAGCCTGTTGTAATCGCAATGTAGATAAATCCAGCACAAATGGGCTACGGAAGGAATAACCAATGGTTTCATTATACCAGTAGCCAGCAAAGCGCTTTTTTACTCTATCACCAACCTCCGTTATTTTGCGAAGCCATGCATCCAATGACCAGTAATGTGCTATAGCCCTTGCATAAGATGAAATTCCAGAGAAACCATATGTTTTAGCACCCTTGGGATACTGACAATGTTTGCTTTCCCACTTACTGAGATATTTTGCCATGTAACTGGATGGATTTCTTACCCACTTCACATTGCTAGAGCCATGCTTCCACCAACCTTGTTTATCAGGCATTGGCGGAGTGATACCGGAGGGTAGAAAGATAGCCAAATGGTAATGGGGTTTGCCCGATCTCATAAGTTCCATTACCCAGACGACTTTTAACTTTATCCTACGGGTACGAGCCCAAGACCTATAACAGTCCTGAAGACGTTTTATGTCGTAAGGATGATAAGCTGCATCCGGTCGATAAGTGAGAGTAACAAAGGCGCATTTACTTTTATCTTCCCCGCATTCAGAAGCGCACTGCAACAACACGTGAAAAACGATGCGCGAGATCTTACTAAGTCTTCGTCTTTGATTAAGTCCGTCTAAGACATTATCGGAGTATGATGTGGTAGAGGAGTGTGAGCTAGTTTTCATAAACTCTCTTTCCATAAGGTTTACCCAATCGCCGACCGGCGCATTGGTGAACCGCATTGAGAGAAATGATGAACAGCCCAAGCAGTTCCTATGTGGTAACTTTATCACACATAGGAGCGGTAATCAATCACGTTTGACGAGATTAAATCCCGCTTAATGAATTATTTTAATTTTTCAACCTGATTAGTGCGTATGCCCGGAATATGGCCGCTTACTGCTTTCCAGAAATTTGAAGCTTTTTGAGCGAGCTTCCATGCAACTGATTTATCTGATAATTCCCCAACTTCAGGTAAAACATCCCGGAATTCTATACCAAGTATCTTTTCATACTTTCTAAGGGTTTTCTTATCGTGCATGAGTAATAAAGGTTTCCAGCCAACATGACGGCCAAAGACTAAGGCGCCTATAGCAGTCTCCATCTCCGTGCATATCCCGGAGAAGTCTTTAGCAGCGGCATCAATGATTTTTAATAGCTCTTTATCATTCATGGGGGGCTCCATAAGCGAGTACCAACACCGCTTATACTACGTTATCAAGAAGCAAAAAGCTATTAAATGATACTAGAGGACACAAACGAGCAATAACACGAGCTGATGTATTACTTGTTACAATAAGAGACAAGCCCAGCACTTGCTAGCCGCCGTCCTCACTCCGTTGCGGGCGGGGCGCAAGAAAGTACTGGCAATTTACTGATTGATAATTAATATTTGATACCTAAATAACTAATTGTAATTTTATGACTGAAGAAAGAAATCCTCAACAGCATATAATTAATATCCTTAAGAATACCAAGGAACACCACCCTAATTTTGCATTGTTTTTAGGGGCCGGAGCTAGTGTTACTAGTGGCATTCCATCAGCTAAAACTATGATTGAGGATTGGAGAAAACAATATCAGGATCGTACGCCATCGACTGACATTAAGAGCAAACCGTGGTATGAAGATGAACAAGAATATTCAACGCTTTTTGAATTATTGTACGATCAGCCTAGCCAGCGTAGAGAATATATAGAAAAATGTGTTAATAACGCTACCCCTTCTTGGGGATATATCTACCTAGTTAATCTATTACAAAAAGTTTTTAACACTGTTTTTACGACTAATTTCGATGATTTGCTAAACGAGGCTTGTTATCTGTATTCAAACTCAACTAGGCCAATTGTATGCGCGCATGATTCAAGTATTTACTCAGTTAGAATAACTACCAAACGCCCCAAAATAATAAAGCTTCATGGAGATTTTTTATTTGATAACATTAAGAACACCTCTCGAGAACTAGAAACTCTTGAAGAGAATATACGAAATAAATTTAAACAATATGCGTCAGAATTTGGCTTAATTGTTATAGGTTATGCAGGCCATGATAGATCGGTCATGGATACGTTGAATGCTCTCTTACGTACAGAAACAAACTTTCCTCATGGTGTTTATTGGTGCGTTAGGAAAGGCAGCAAACTAAGTAAGAAAGTGGAAGATTTAAACAGGTTTCCTCAATTTCATATTGTTGAGATTGAAGGCTTCGACCAGTTTTTTGCTGAATTGCATTCACAATTAGACATGTCTTTGCAAAAAGAAATGTCGGATCCTTATAATGCACTTACAGAAAGATTAAATAATTTAATAAATAGTGCCAATATACCTGTTGGCTTAGAAAATAATCCTAATAAAAAATCACCAACACATTCAATTATTGCTTCAGATATTGCTAAATTAGTTGAGCAAATAAAAAGCAGCTTTGTAGGCGATTCTAATAAATCTCGGGAAGTACCTGCCTCTTCAGTAGCCCAACAAGCTTCACCACCATACCAATTAATGGCTCAGCAACAATGGCAAAAAGGTGAAGTTACTGAAGCTAAGAAGACAATTATCAAGCAACTTGAGACGCAACCAACTATAAGCGCTTTTAATACAGCTTTTGAGCTATTAAATATCGTTTGGGATGATGTTACAGGGCAGCATGTTATAAAAGTTCTTAAGGAACGGGAAGATATTATAGCAAGTAATCCAAATTGCGTGCACAATTTTGCGGTCAGCTTAATTAATACACAACAGTTTTCATATGCTGAAGAGGTTTTAAATATAGGCTTTGAAGTCGATAGAAGAAATAAGCAATCCTTATTTAACAAGGAATATTTTTATCTTAATAAAGCACAAATTTGTTTATGGTCTCAAAAGCCTATCGATCCGTCATTAAAAGAAAATATTGAAATATTACAAAATAGTGCAAAAAAAGATATACGGCTAGGAGCTTCAATAATTCTTGGCCAGTATGAGGAAGCAAAAAATATTCTTCTTGCTTACAGCAAAAATGAATTTATGAGCAAAATCGTCTGGCCTATTCTTTTATTTATTCCTGAGGATATTCAGGCAGAGATACTGAAAAAACAAATTTACTTATGCGATAATCCTAATAATGCATTTTATTATGCTATTTATTATATAAAATTTAAGAGATTCAAATTAGCTGAAACAGTGCTAAAAATAGCCTACGATTGTAATCAAAAAGGGCTTACCAAAGTTCCTTTGGATAATAATTATTATCTTCTGAATAAAGCTCAGATAAAATTACATCAAAGTAAAAAGTTACCACCAGCAGAAGTAGCCAAGATACAAGAATTGCTGACTTCACCGGAACCACTTGTGCGGATAGGAGCTCATATAGTCCTTGGGCAGACTGAGCAAGCTGAAAATCTATATAAAGAGGTTAAAAATGAGGCAATCAGACAATGGCCTATTTTCCAGCTCTTAAATAAGAATATGCAAGCCCCAGTACCTAAAAAACCAGAATTAATTAAGAGTAACAAGTAAATCAATATTAGGAATAATTGTTAATAGAATAATAAAAAGACTTAATATGGCAGTAAAACTACGAAATAGCATAATAAAAAGCATATATAACCATCTTGAGATATCAGGCTTTTCCCTCCGAGACTTCAAAATAAATACAGATCACGGACAATATTTGGCACATATTGTATTTATTCCAAAGCCCGAGTATGAGTTTATTATTACAGAAAAGGACTATGCAGCTAAAAGTATTGCTAGCATTGTGAGTCTTACTACGCAGCCAGAAGATTTAAAATTAACTACAGTTGAATCACCGGGAGAATACAAAACAAGAGAAGTAACAAAACATAGTACTATTCATGAATGCATCAATAGAATCCGTGACTGGTGCCAAAATATAAAAGAAGATTTAGCGACTAGAATTCCTCTTCAAAAAGAGCTAGACGAATTTGAAATTGAAATTGAGCAGCGAATTAATGATGCCGCTGGCAATAGTCAGGAGCATTTTTCTGAGTCAGAAGTTAATAATTTAAATAATAAATTAGATAATTTCTTGGCAAAATTTGAAGAGCTTGAGAAAGCCAAAACAATTACAGAAAAAGAACTAAAAGAAATAAAAGCAGAACTGGAAAGATTAAAACGCACACTGCCTATGTATCAAAAAGATATTTGGTACAAGACTGCAGGCCATTCTCTTTTAGATATGACAAAAAAAGTATTTAAAACAAAGGAAGGAAGAGAATTTCTTTTTGACGCAGCAAAAAAATTCTTTCTTGAATAGACGTGCCAATCTTGTGTCATCGCATTATTAAAAATATAATGTTTGATATGTATTTGAGATTGGAATGGCACACTGGCAAGCGTCACAAGTATATGAATAATAATAAATATAGGTTTTATTCTTCAAACTTTTAATCAGGTTGTCGCGGGTTCGATTCCCGCCCAGATCACCACTTTCCTCAATCTCCATAGTTCAGCTTCCTTCATCTAGAAAGATTATCAATGAATAATGATTCCATAAGTTATGAACAAATTTTAGTTGAAGTTGAGGATGTATTAAGAACAGCACCGGACAAAGCAACATTTCGCCATGAAACAAATGAAAATTACCAATGGTTAGGGCGGGCGGCTGCTGTAATCGAGGTATGGAATCCTAATAAGCTTGTACAACTGAGAACAATAATGGGATTATATCAGAGTCCTATGGGAGCTCCATCTATACAAGGATTTCGAGAAATTATGGTGCTCTTGCATCAAGCAAGAAGTGATCTGCGTATGCGAACTACAGGTCCAACTAATGTAGCTATTGGACAAGGACAGGTGTTTGAATATTTTGACGAAATCCGGAAGAATATTGAATTAGCAACACAGGAAGTGTTTTTTATTGATCCGTATCTTGATGCCGATTTTGTTTCGCGCTACCTCCCACTTATAAAAACTGGTGTTAATGTTAAGCTTCTTACTGCCAGAAACAAACTTACAACTCTGCTACCAGCGATCGATTTATTTATGCAGCAGCATGGACATGCAATCGGTGTACGTTCAACGACAGGATTGCATGATAGATTTCTGTTCATCGATAAAGGTAGTTGTTATCTTTCGGGGGCTTCATTTAAGGATGGTGCGAAAAACGCTGGAACAATAATTACACAAATTACTGATGGGTTTACTTCTATGTGGAATACATATGATAAGCTTTGGAGCGCTGCAAATATAGAAAGGTAAGACATCTCGTTTATTGGTGCCGCTAAAGTGTGGCTATGTCTCTACAAGAGAGACTTAATTGCCGTAAGCGATGGCGCTGGCAACCTTATGAATTTGCTTAGGTTGAATGCCACCGCTCGACAATCCCCCGATAACCTGCTATTATGCCTATATTATGTTCAGCCTGCGCACATTGTTAGCAGCCATTTTGACCATAGCGATTGCCGTGGCTGGGGTGCCTGTGTATGCGGGTTCAAGCTGCGCCATGAAGTCCGGCGCGCATCAGATGATGAAGGACTGCCCGGATTGCGCCGATCACGCAGATAGCAAAGGCGAGAACAAGGAATGCGGCAAGACGGATTGTGCCGTCAACTGCTCCTCTGCCGTCAGCCTGAGCGCCTCTCCCGCTATCGCTTCTGTCTTCCTGCCGGTGGTTTATACGGTGGCTGCCTTCCACCCAGCGGACGATATGGTGATTTCATTCTTCTCCCAGACCCAGGAACGCCCTCCCAAACACCTTGCTTAAATTTACCTGACTGTTCGGGCTCCGCCTGAGTAGCCGTAGTTCATTTTAAGCGAGGAGTTATGTCTGTATTCCCAATACTGAAAGCCTTGCCCCCGGTAATCTTAGGGGCGTCATGCGCGGCGCTTGTGCTGGCCGGCAGCGTGTATGCCAAGCCGATTTCCTATGTGGGCGGCACCATGATCATGCAGGAAAACGACGAAACCGGCCATACCGTCTCTCTGGATTATACACTCGATCCGCATTACGCGGTCGGCTGGTATGATAAATGGGAGGAGCATGAGCGGGACGGCAGGGATTTCTCCGTGCACGGCCCGGAAGTGAATACGCTGATTCACCGCTGGAACCTGCCGGATGGGCAGGCTAACATCTTCAATTCCACAGGGGCAGGGCTCGCGGTGGGGGATGGCAAGACGCGCAACGCTGCCTGGACATCCTTCCTCGCGGATTATGAGACAAGGCGCGTTTTCAGTTCTTACGAAATACGCGGCATGTATGCGGATACGATCAGCGAGAGCCTCTGGCAGCGCGCGCGCATAGGCATCGCTCCTTATAAGGCTGGGTACGACGATGTTTCGACATGGTTCATGCTGCAGGTGGATGACCACCCGAGCAAAACCAATACCTGGGTCGTCACGCCGCTCGTGCGTTTCTTCTATAAGACCACTTTGGTCGAGGCCGGGTACAGCAGCAATCATCACATCATGTTGAACTGGGACTTGCAGTTCTAAGGAGGAATTATGAAAAAACTTTTGATACTGACCATGATTATGGCAACGTTCTCACAGACTGCTTATGCTGGAACGATCACGGCCTCCGTCAACGGGCTGGTCTGCGCTTTCTGCGCGACCGGGATCGAAAAGACATTTCGCAAACAGCCCGCCGTCGACCGGATCAAGGTCGATCTGGAAGATAAGCGCGTGACGATCGACACAAAAGCAGGGCAGGATCTGGACGATGCGACCATCACAAAGCTCCTGACCGACTCAGGCTACAGCGTCACCGGCATTGTGAGGCAGCAATGATGGGCAAAAAGAACGGAATCCTCTCCACGCTGACGCTGTTTGCCTCTTTCAGCACGCTGGTCTGCTGCGCATTGCCCGCGCTCTTTGTGGCGCTGGGAGCGGGCGCGACGCTGGTAAGCCTGCTGAACACTGTGCCGCAACTGATATGGCTCTCCGAACATAAGGTGATGATCTTTATCTTCGCAGGCGCGATGCTGACGCTCTCCGCTATCGTCCGCTACCTGAACCGCAACGCCCCATGCCCCATAGACGAGCATCAGGCGCGGGCGTGCATGCAGTTGCGGCGGATAAGCGGCCTTATTCTCTATCTATCTATAATTGTATATGGAATCGGCTTCTTTTTCGCGTTTATTGCGCCTTACCTGCTGAAATAAGGCGGTTGTGCCTATGGCACCAGATCAATTTATAATTGTATAATAGTGGGTTGCTATACAACCGCGCTTCTCATAATTTGCCGTATTCCCAGAATTATGTTAATAATCATAAAGTCTTTTTATGTATTAAAATGGGAATATGCCGGAATTAGAGGCTGCCAAACCCAATTACGATGCTGCCGCCTCCTATGTACAGGGGATGGCTGCGACGCTGACTTATTTACCCCGAATCATAGAACAACAGCCGCCTGACGGGCAAGGCTTCGGCGATCTCGAAACCATAATCAAAGGCGATCCGGAGCGCCTCAAAGAGGCAGTGCACAAAGCGCGTATCGCAAGCAATCAGGGCGTCATCAACATATCCCAGAAACTGGCCGAGCATGACTGGGGCGGATGGAGAGTCAAATCCATTGAGGCAGATGGAATTGCCAGGGCGCTGGTGTTCAAAACACCGGAAAATAATACGCTCGTCAGTTTTCGCGGCACGCAGCCGACGCATCTGAAACAATGGGCGAAAGATGCTGAATTCCTGCTGCAGGAGATGAAGCTGCCGTCCGGAGACCGGTGCCGTGGGCATCCGGGCTTCCTGGAGGAACTGGGGATGATCAGCCTCCCGCTGACGCGCGAACTGGAAGAAGGCAGGTTTGCCATGACAGGTCATAGTGCTGGCGGTGCAATGGCAGTCATGTACGGCTTGCAGCAGCCGGAAAAGGACAAAGTGGAAGGGATTATCACACAGGGCCAGCCGCGGGCATTGGACAAAGAGGGCGCCGAGTTGGTCAAAGCTTACTTCCCCGACTATTTCCGCGTGGTAAACGGGAACGATATCGTACCCTACCTGCCGCCGAATCTGACCGTGCCGGTCCCGCTGCTCAACAGGATTGCATTAAATCAGACAGATTATTTTCACGCAGGGACGGAGATTGCGTTCAGGAACGGCCTCAGAGTGGAAGAATCCCCCGAAGCGCGCGCAACGATACAGCAGGCGCTCATTTCGGTTATGGGCAGGCTCAGAGTCCTGCATGAGGTGGGAGACCATTCACCCGGCAACTATCTCGAAAGCCTGAGACGGGATATGGAGCGGGGTTCTCTCATCATCGCGCAGGAGCATGATATTACAGACCCGCCCGTATCCGGGCTGAATGCTTCTGCCAAAGCGCCTCGTCAGCAAACAAAGCCGCCCGGATTAGGGTAAAGATTTCCTCACTGCGTTCTGACATTGGAGCCGCTGGGGCTGACCACGCCGCCCATCGGTTTGGGGGCCTGATTACCGTAAGCGGTGGCGCTTGCAATCTGGTTTGTAAAATTAATCAGGCTGAATGCCAGGCTGTGATTGCCGCTCTCAACCAGTTTATTGCTGTTGAACTTTCCATTGGTGACGGCCCCTACATTGATTACCGTCCATGAAGAGAGGTAGCCTTTCGTGCGGGTGATGATGGTGTTGTTGCTGACATCTGGCGCATTGATGGCACGGGCGCTGTTGAATACATCAAGCCCCCTGGCGACCGGGTCGTCATATGTCACATTGCGCGAATAACCATTATTGCAGCGTATGCTGGAGCCGACAGTGAAGTGGATGACCTTGGCGCCCTCAATACCGGAGCCACTCTCGCCAAGTCCGGTATAGAAGCCGTAAGTGTCGGTATTTTCCCATAAGCCTGTCTGCGTATTGGTGCGGGCGACAGGCTTGGTGCTGCCGATCAGCGTAACGCCGGGGTGAACGCGCACGGTTGCGGTGGAACCGGCCGTGTTATTGCCGATTCCTTTCACAAAACCGGATGCATCGATATATCCGCCCAGCACATCCAGCGAACCGGTAGTGTTGCCTTCCCACGAGATGCAGTTGAAGTTTTTCTTGCCCACATCGGTCTTTGCACTGACTGGTGTGAAATCAGCCGCTTTGGTCACAACCACATTGCTCAGTACATTGGTGCCGGACTGGTATTTGGCGCAGCGCCGCGTATTACCGTTATAAACAACTTTGAGATTATTAACGGTGCCGCCCGCATTGTTGATGTTGACCTGAAAACTGTCGGCTTCTTCGGCGTCGCTTCCCGTCCAGTCGACCAACACATTGCCAAGCTGGTAAGGCCCGCTATTGATCATCATAATGCCGCGCGCAGCGCCGATATTATCACCGATAGTGTGGTCGCCAAGGGCATTAAGGTGAGCGGCCGTGAAATTATTGCCGTGAATCGAGGTGACGCCGTTGAGCATCAGGCCAGCGACGATATTGTTCGGCATGCGGGTGCGGGAGCCGATATGGTCGACAGTAATCGTGTTAAAATTAAGCGTGCCGCCATCCATATGCACGGCCTGCTGAACTATACCTTTCCCATCGATGTTGAGGTGAATGAAATTAAAATTGCAGTTATGGCATGACAAAAGCGCGTCCGCATATCCTGCCGGTTCCCAGACCGAACCCGGTGCGAAATTAATGGTAAGGGTTCTTCCGGAAAGGGTAATACCCTGTGTCCGCACTGTGCCTCTGAAGTAATAGGTTCCGTCCTTCGAAAGTAACGCGCTGATCTCTTTGGTCTGGTCGGCGCCGTTGCCGGTGAAAGTTATAGCTCCGGTTGCAGAGCCGGTGCAGGGGATGGTTACAACCATACATAAAAACAGGCAGGCAAGCAGCATGGCTCTCAGGCAATAAGGCATAGTATAATCCATTGATTAAGATGAAATGAGAGGGGTAAGATAAATATAATTTATTATCAAATCGTTAAGACGAGGCAAATTTATTGTGCCGGAATAAAACGATTACTCCGGTGCACGTAAATAACGATGGGATAATAGTGGCGTGTTTGGTTGGAACAACTTTAGGTTTTATGCCTACTGGTTTTTTATTTCAACCTGTTTTGTTTGCCACCGCTTCGTATCGGCAATAAAATTTTTGGCAAGTGCATGGTAAAGCGAGAGCGGGCATAACATCCGCCCGAGTGCGGCGGCGATAAGTGCCACGGCGATGAGTGGAACGGCGGTTGTGGCTTTTCCGGTAATTTCCAGCACGATGACAAAGGCCGTAATCGGAGCCTGCGTAACGCCTGCAAAATAGGCGGCCATGGAAAGCAGGATAATCCCCTGTATCGGCGTATGAGGAAACAGGGCGGCAAGCTCGCCACCCATCGCCGCGCCGACGGAAAGACTCGGAGAAAAGATGCCGCCCGGCATGCCGGTGATGGCGCACAACGCTGTAACGAAAAGCTTGGCCGGAGCCTGCCACCAGGCGGGATCGAGCGTGCCGTGCAGCAGGGAATAACCCATATCGTAGCCGGTACCGTAAGTAATGCCTTTGGTCAGGATGCCGATGGAAGCAATGATGAGACCGCATAATGCAGAAAATTTAATCGGATTACGGCTGCCAAACTGGTGATAAAGCTGTTTGACGAATTTTCCGCCGTGAATGATCAGGACTGTGAACAGGCTGCCGAACAATCCGCCTGCAACGCCCAGCACGGCAATCGCCAGCCAGTCACGGTTGATGGAGAGCTCAGCCATAGTATAGCCGAAATAATTGTAATTGCCGGAAATGGACATGGCCGCCGCGCCGGAGAATACAATCGCAGCCAGCACTATTGAGCTGTTACGGTGCTCGAATGCTCTTGCCATCTCCTCGATCGCAAATACGATACCGGCCAGTGGCGTATTGAATGCAGCCGCCACGCCTGCGGAAGCGCCCGCAAGCACAATGCCGCGTTCGGCGCTTAAGCCCCCAAGTTCGGCAAATAATAATAAAAGCGCGGCACCGACCTGCACCGTCGGGCCTTCACGGCCGATAGAAGCACCGGCAAGCAGTCCAATGATGGTAATGAGCATCTTTCCTACGATCACGCGCGGGCCGACAAGATAGCGTCGGCTCTGCGCATCACGCAGGAAACGCGCTGCCATAGCCTGCGGGATTCCGCTGCCGGGAATGGAGGGAAAATATCTAAGCGTGATCCAGGTACAGAATGCAAAAAGAGTAGGGCTCACAATCAGCGGCAGCCATGGGGAGTGCTTCACCATGCTGTTGAATGTATGTTGTGCCCAGTCTGCCAGCAGTGCGAAATAGGAGGCCACCAGCCCCACAAGAATGGCGCCCATCCAGAAGACAAGACGCTTACGCCAGAGCGAGCGGGAAAGCAGCATCCGTTTGGCCTTGCGGATATAGGCGCGATCGTTTTGAAGGCCTGTATGCATTTATTTCTCTATGGTGCTATTCATCATCCCTGAGAATGCGTTCGGCATTTCCTTTGGGATCATCAAACTGTTCATTCCGTAGCGCCCAGAAGAAAGCGATTAACGCAATAGACCCCAGCAAAAGGGCTAATGGAATGAGATACAGCAGAACACTCATGACTTTTGCTTGCCTATACGATTGAGCCTCAGGGCATTGGCAATGACTATAATCGAGGAAGAGGACATTGCAAGCGCCGCAATCAGCGGAGTCACCTGCCCGGCAATCGCGAGCGGTACGGCGATAATGTTATAGAGGAACGAAAGGACAAAGTTCTGTTTCACCAGTCTGCCGCTTGTGCGTGCGATATGAAGCGCGTCAATCACCGGCATCAGATGTTCGCCCTGGAACACGACATCGGCCGCATTCTGGGTAATATCAATTGCCGAGGAGGGGGAGATGGAAACATCCGCTGCCGCAAGCGCCGGAGCATCGTTTAATCCGTCACCTACCATGAGAACTTTTGCGCCTTTTTCCTTCAATGCATGGATGCGCGAGCTCTTATCCAGCGGCGTTATATGCGCGGTGAAGTCCGCAATCTCGAGTGCCTGTGCAACAGCTTTTACAGCTGGTTCGCGGTCGCCGGAAAGCAGCACGATATTGCATCCCCTGCGCTTGAATTCGCGGACGACGTCTGCGGCATCCGGCCGCAGTATATCCGTAAAGGTAAAGCGCACTGGCGATTTTTCCGACGTGTTCAGCCATAGCTCCAGTGCCGCATCCTGCGATGCGCTTTCATCGCCGCACCAGCCGCGCCGCCCAAGCCTCACGTTTTTGCCCTGATATTCAGCGCTGAGCCCGTCTCCGGGAACTTCCTGAATCGTAAGCTTGAGCAGTTCACCGTTCCACGCCTGATGGATAGCGCGCGAAAGCGGGTGTTTGCTGTGCGCTGCCAGCGAGGCGGCCAGTTGCAGATCCTGCAGCATATAACTGCCGGCATTTTCGAGTTGCGGTTTGCCGAGCGTGAGCGTACCGGTTTTATCAAACACGACCGTATCAATCACGGCAAGGCGTTCCAGTGCATCGCCGGACTTCAGCAGCATGCCCTTCTTGAACAGAAAGCTGGAAGCGACCACCTGCACCGCTGGAACAGCAAGCCCCAGCGCGCACGGACAGGTGATAATCAGAACGGTAGTGGCAATCATAAGGGCTGGCTG
Source organism: Rickettsiales bacterium (assembly GCA_035765535.1). Taxonomy (NCBI): domain Bacteria; kingdom Pseudomonadati; phylum Pseudomonadota; class Alphaproteobacteria; order Rickettsiales; species Rickettsiales bacterium. Next base: position 249,600 of record DASTXE010000001.1, read on the forward strand.
CCAGGCAATCCCCATTGCAAAAACCCAGAATAAAAAAGTACCTCCTGCAAGCAGATGCACGACCGGAGTATAATAGCCCGCCACTTTATCGGCGACGCGGACATATTTTGCCTGCCCCTGTTCGGCATTTTCCATCAGCCGCACAATATCGGCCAGCAGGCTTTGTTCGCTCGCAGCGGAAACGGTGAGTTCCAGCGGTGCGGAAATATTGATCATACCGGCAAAAAGCTTCTGCCCTTCGGCTGCACGTTGCGGAACGGTTTCGCCGGTAATCAGACTTGTATCAATGTCAGAAACGCCCTTGGCCACGATACCGTCCGCAGCCACTTTTTCTCCCGCCGCGACCAGCAGGCGCATGCCGGGCAGAATATCGCGTATGGCGATACTACGTGTTTTGTCGCCTTCACGCAGCGTCGCTGTGCCTTGCATCATCGCGAGCAGGTCCTGCGCCGCTGCACGCGCTTTCCCGCGTGCTCTTTTATCCAGATACCGCCCGACCAGCAGCAGGAACAGCAGCATGACCGAGGAATCGAAATACACATACGGCCCGCGACGTACGGTCTCAAAAAGGCTCATCCCGGCGGCGAGCAAAACGGCAAGCGAAATGGGCACATCCATATTGGTATGGAAACTGCGCAGTGCTTTTAGGGCGGAAGCGAAATAAGGGCGGCCCGAATAAGCAACGGCGGGCAGGGCGATCATGGCGGAAATCCAGTGGATAAGATCGCTTGTTGCCGGTCCCATCGCATCGCGCGAAGTGGACCACAGCGCAAACGAGAACAGCATGATATTGCCAGCCGCAAATCCTGCCACCGCGATGCATTTGAGCAGGAAACGTTCTTCGTTCGCTTCGGCATTGTTCTGGCTGCTCGCATCGAAAGGCAGGAATTTGAAGCCGAGATCAGCAGCCTTGGCCACAAGCGCATTACCGCGTGCAGTATCGCCTTTCCAGTTCAGCACCATGCGGTTGGTCGAAAGATTAACGCGCGCATTGACATCGTGTTCACTGTTCAGCGCCGATTCGATACGCCATGCGCAGGAAGCGCAGCGCATCCCTTCCACCATCAGATTGATACTATGAGAGTCTTCTTCCTTACCGGGCTGTACGAAGCTCGAAAAGTCTATCTCAGGCGAGTGCGTATTCATGGAGATACCATTCTACAGTGCTTTCGAGCCCTGCCTCAAAGTCGTATTTACGGCGGAAACCGAGTTGCTGCTGCGCTTTTGTATCATCAATTGCGTAGCGGTAATCATGGCCGAGCCGGTCGCGCACGAAGGTGATTTGCGAAGCATAAGAAGCCCCGCTTTTTGCCGGGCGCAGCCGGTCAAGAATGCGGCAGATCTGGTTGACGACTTCGATATTGCGCCGCTCGCTATTGCCGCCGAAACAGTAAGTCTCGCCAGGGATCCCTTTGCCGAGCGCGAGTGCAACGCCATCGCAATGATCTTCCACATGAATCCAGTCCCGGATATTGCTGCCGTTACCGTAAACCGGCAGAGGCTTGCCGGCGAGTGCATTCGTAATAGTCAGCGGAATAAGTTTTTCCGGAAACTGGCGCGGTCCGTAATTATTGCTGCAGTTGGTAATGATCGTGGGCAAACCATAAGTCGCAAACCAGGCATGGGCCAGATGGTCGCTCGCCGCTTTGGAAGCGGAGTAGGGGGAGCTGGGTTTTTTGGGAGTATTCTCATCGAACTTTCCCGTTTCGCCGAGTGCGCCGTAAACTTCATCCGTAGAGACATGAATGAAACGGAACTGCTCTTTCTTTGTTCCTTTCAGCTCATTCCAGTATTCACGCGCTGCTTCCAGCAGCACATAGGAGCCGACGATATTGGTCTCAATAAAAGCAACCGGCTTGCTGATAGAGTTATCGACATGCGATTCCGCAGCGAAATGCACGATGGCGTCGATGGAATGTTTGCGCAGGAGAGAATCTACGAGCGGACCGTCTGCAATATTTCCGACCACAAGCTCATAGCCTGCAGGATCGATCCATTCGAGATTAGAGCGTCTTCCGGCATAAGTCAGCGCATCAAGCACGATGACTTTTTGTCCGCGCTCCACAGCCTGGCCGACAAACGCACTGCCGATAAAACCAGCGCCGCCGGTGACAAGAATTGTAGGGTGTCTGAGCATTATTTATCCATCATTATTGCAGCGTGAAGCTGACGGGAATCTCAAATGCAAGTTCACTGTCTTTGGGGTAGTTGGCAGGAACAGCAGGCACGGGATCGGAAGCATGTACCATCGCCATAGCAGCCTGGTCAATAAGGGCGCTGCCGGAAGAACTGCTGATTCCGCTGTAAAGGATACGGCCCTGACGGTCGATGCGGATGTGCACGACGACGGTGCCTTGAAGCATCTGCCGCTTTGCATCCTCAGGGTATACTTTATGCTGCGTTAGCCACAGAGAGATTTCCTGCCCATAATTGGCAATGATTTCCTGGCCTTCCTTCGTGCCTTTCATTGTCGTGCCGTTTCCAGTGCCTTTACCGTTCTTGGAAAACATCGCTACGTCATTCTCACGCACATATTTCTTAGGCTGGAGGAGCGCATGATTGCGGGCGGGATGAGGCTGCTTCTCACCGGTCTGGGAAATAATGGAGATCAGTGGCTTCGCATCTTTGGCTTGCGCGCGCGGGGGAGCTTTAGGAGGTGCAGGCGGATTCGGTTTAGGAGCTTCGCGAACCTGGATGACAGGTTTTTCCGGTTCCACCACGGGCGGCGGCGGGGGCTGATACCCCGGCATGGATTCAGGCTTGGGCATATCGAGCCCGGCGGCGCCGCTGTCGAGCTTGATATTCAATGCGCGCACGGGAATGATCAGTGGCATTTCATGCGGCGACAGGGAATATATAAAGACGATGAACCCATGCAAAAGCATGGCGGCGGCCACCATCAGCATAAAGTGTCGCGACTGCAAATGTGAGCCGAACTCCGAATACTGGCTTAACGTCTTGACTTTAGGCGGCGCAAAAAACATAAAGCTTCGAGTTTAAAAAGGCGTTGTAATAAGGGAAATATTATCTCCCCCGGCTTCCTTGATCTGGTTCATGATGGAAATCATGAAAGTGGCAGGCAGGCGGTTATCAGCTTTGAGCGATATAACTCTGTGCTGATTACCGGAGAGCCGCTCTTTCATCGTTGCCAAAAAGTCAGGCGGCTGGATGAAATCGTCATCCACAATGATTTCACGATGCTCACCCAGCATTACGACAACCTGGCCGTCTGTAAGGCGTTTGCCGTTTTTGGCAACGGGAAGCTCCATTTTAATAACGTCGAATTTCTCAATGGACCCGGCCACAAGAAAAAACACAAGCAGCAGCAGCACCACATTGATCATAGGGATCAAACCGGGCTCACGTGCGCCCTGTTTATTGCGAGGTATATCAACCATTAGCGGCCTTCTGCTCCGGTGGTTTAGGAGGAACGGTGACGGAAGGCGGCAGGATCCAGTCTGCCACAGCGATATTACGTCCACCAGCGGTATAGATACGGTCCATCACGCGCACCAGCACCTGCACAGGCACTTTGGAAGCGCTCAGCACCAGCACGCCGCGATCCGGAGTCTGCGTGAATATGCCATGAAGATCGCGCACCATATCCTGCTCATTGATGCTCTTATTTTCAAGGAATGTCTCGCCGACATCGGAGATATAGATATGCAGCGTTTCCTCGGCATCCTTCCTGATATTATGCGCAGTCGGTGGAGCTGATGGCGGCAGCAGGAGCTCAAGCGATTCCGTCTTGGTAAAACTGGTCGTCAGCATGAAATAAATCAAAAGCTGAAACACAACGTCGATCAGCGATACAAGCGGTATCGATTTCGCCTTGCGTGTCTGCCTCTGGATGTCAATCATACGGCGCGGCTTTCCCTAGAGAACGGAATAACGCGGATTGAGCAGGTGAAGCGTGCTGCTGTTTTGCGGTGTGGAACGGGTGTTGCTGGCTGAGTTCTTCACACGGTCTTCCAGCTCGCGCATTTCGATTTCACGCTTCACGGCTTCCTTACGCTTGATTTCTTTTTCATTGCGCTTGAATTCATCCTCGAGCGCCAGAATCTGAATGGAAACGTCGCGCATCGTTGAGCGTACACGTTCAATCAGCGCATCGATGGCGTAATAGGCGCCGATGGCAGGAATCGCCACCACCAGGCCAGCCACAGTGCTCAGGAACGCTTCCCAGATACCGCCTGCAAACAGTGAGGGATCAACGCGCGCGCCAGCGGCTTCCAGTTTGGCGAATGCCGTCACCATCCCCATCACGGTGCCGAGCAGCCCAAGCAGCGGCCCCACGTTGGCGATCATTTCCAGTCCGCGCAGATGCGATTCAAGATAGCGTATATCCGCAGCGCCGACGCGTGCGATTTCAGCTTCTTTGCTGCGCTGTGAGATTTCGCGGTTGGCTACGCAATCCAGTGCTACGCGCATGATACGGGCCACCGGGCCTTTGACGGTGGAAAGAATGCGCGAAGCTTTGACGATATCGCCCTGGCGGATCTGGTGCACTGCCTGTTCGATATAGTTATCGCGTGCAAACAGACCGGCATTCCAGAACTGGTAGATCTTGAACATGATGACTGCGACGCCGTAAATCGAAAGGCAGAGCAGCACATACATGACGGGCCCGCCTCTGTGAAAAAAATCTAAAATATTCACGGTCACCTCATTGGTTTATAATAACATTTTACAATCGGAATGATCTGCGCAAAAGCTGCAGATATTCCAAAAAAATATCTTAAATTAGTAAGTTAGTGCCATTGCTCGTGTGGGTAGTTTTTGCTACCGTTGGGGGAAATGACGCCACGCAAATCTAGCCGATCAGGCCCATGGTCGCAATGAAAAATATTGCAATAATGTGGCGTCGTAAACAGCGCTCAGCCTAGCCGGCAACCATTTTCAACGTATGCAGTTGTTCAAGCGCGCGTTTTTCATCTATCAGGTCAATCACGAAGGTCGGACCTTCTGCATGGTTGAGCTGCTGAGGAGCCGCCTCGGGGATTTTGTCGCCCGGCTTGACGGCGGAGATATGGTAGTCATCTTCCTTGGGATTCTTCGTGCTTGGAACGCCGGAAGAGGCAAATAATCCGAGGACGGAGCTGTCATTGGGAACGATTTGGATGTAATAAACCTGATCGGGCTGGACATTTTGCAGCACAAGCTGCGTGGGGGCGCTGCCGTCGCAGCGGGAAGCGGCAACAGGAAGCCTGCCTGGAGTTACATCATACAGTGAGAAGGTGCCGCTTTTGAGCGTGCAGCCGCTTCTGGCGCCAAGCGAAAGATTGACATCCGTATCTTTCCAGAAGTGTGATGCGGGATAATAAACGGCAATACGCGCCATACCGGGTTTCGGATGCATCATATCCGTTACGGAATCATGGACATAAGACGGCTTGTCGGAAGAACAGCCTGTAACAACCAGTAAAAGAATACCAAAGAGAACCTGTTTTATGCGCATTATATCCCTCGCGATTTATGCCCTGGCAGAGGCGAAGATGACATTGTAACGATGCAAATGCAGTTGTCATCCATAAAGAACTGGAGCGGGCGAAGAGGATCGAACTCTCGACATCCACCTTGGCAAGGTGGCGCTCTACCGCTGAGCTACGCCCGCTTTTTCTCAAAACAGGAGGGCAATATAGACAGCTATCACCATTTTGCAAGCATTTCTTCACGATAAAATCGAACTATTTTTCAGCGTGTTTTATTTGCACGCGTAGCACCGCCGGTATGGACCGGTCACTGCTCGATAAGGTAAAGAATTATGCCGGCGCGGAGGTCTTCAGGGCAAGCGCATGCAGTGTACCGCCCATATTGCCTTTGAGGGCATTATAGACCAGCTGGTGCTGCGCCACACGCGACTTTCCGCGGAACTGCTCGGAAACGATGCTGAGCTCGTAATGATCATTGTCGCCTGCCAGATCGACAAGCTTCATCTGCGCATCAGGGAACGCTTCCTTGATCATCGTTTCAATAGCCTGTGCCGACATCCCCATGGTTTACGCTCCCATGTAGCTCGGAAGCCAGGACTCATTAACCTTCTTCAGGTTTGCCACGTCTTCCTCAAACTGTCCGGTAACGCAGAGCTTACTGCCCCCGGTCTTGCCTAACTGCAGAGCCGGAATTCCCTGTTTTGCAGCGACTTCCAGAACAGTCTTGGTTTGTTGCGGCTGGGTAGCGATAAGGTAGCGTCCCTGATCTTCACCGTAAGCGAACGCATAAGCGGGCAGGGAAGCGGGGAAGGTTACCGTGGCGCCGACATTGCGTGCGAAGCACATTTCAGCAAGGGCAACCAGCAGGCCGCCGTCGGAAAGGTCATGGCATGCGCCAACCTTGCCATCCTGAATCAGGCCGCGCACGAAATCGCCATGCAGCTTTTCTTTTGCCAGATCAACCGGCGGCGGTGCACCGTCTTCGCTGCCTGCGATTTCACGTAAGTAAAGCGAACTTCCCAGATGCCCCTTGGTTTCACCGATAAGCACGATATCCAGCTCTTCAGCGGTAAAGCTGTTGCCGACGCGTTTGGTGATATCCGTGAGGATGCCTACACCGCCAATAGCCGGGGTCGGCTGCACGGCGGAGGCATTGTCACCAATGGCGGTTTCGTTATAGAGCGAAACGTTGCCGGAAACGACGGGGTATTCAAGCGCAAGACAGGCGTCGCGCATACCTTCAAGGCAGCCGACGATCTGGCCCATGATTTCCGGTTTCTGCGGATTGCCGAAATTCAGGCAGTTTGTGATCGCCAGCGGTTTCGCACCGACAGCGGTCAGGTTGCGCCACGATTCTGCCACAGCCTGCTTACCGCCTTCGGTCGGATCGGCATAGCAGTAACGCGGTGTGCAATCGGTCGTAATCGCCAGCGCTTTCTGTGTATCATGAACACGTACGACAGCAGCGTCACCACCGGGGCGCGCTACAGTATCATTCATAACCATATGGTCGTACTGTTCCCAGATCCAGCGCTTGCTGGCAAGGTCGGGGCAGCCGAGCAATTTTTTGAGGGAATCGGCAAGTGCAGGCTGATTGCCAGCCAGCTTTTCCTGCCATTTATCGCCTGTAGCAGGCTGTTTCTTTACGTACGGGCGAGAATAAACCGGCGCATCCGTGCTGATCGGGGCCACGGGAAGGTCGGCATAGGTTTCGCCGTGCATTTTGAGCACGATATTGCCCGTATCGGTGATTTTTCCGATAACGGCGAACGACAATTCCCATTTCTCGAAAATAGCGCGCGCCATCGCTTCTTTTTCCGGCTTCAGAATCATCAGCATGCGTTCCTGCGATTCGGAAAGCATGATTTCATATGGTGTCATGCCGGATTCGCGCATCGGAACCTTATCCAGCTCCAGCTCAATACCCGTACCGCCTTTGCCTGCCATTTCCAACGAGGAGGAGGTGAGACCTGCCGCGCCCATATCCTGAATGGCGATAATGGCGTCCGTAGCCATCAGTTCAAGGCAGGCTTCAATGAGAAGCTTCTCCGTGAACGGATCGCCCACCTGAACGGTTGGGCGTTTCTCTTCGGAATCTTCGCCGAAATCAGCCGAAGCCATCGTTGCACCATGAATGCCGTCGCGTCCGGTCTTGGAGCCGACATAGACCACCGGATTGCCGACACCTGCGGCTGCGGAATAAAATATCTTATCTGTATTGGCTACGCCCACCGTCATAGCGTTGACAAGGATATTACCGTTATAGGAGGAGTGGAATGTGCACTCGCCGCCGACTGTCGGAACGCCGACACAGTTGCCGTAACCGCCGATACCAGCCACAACGCCAGCCACCAGGTGGCGGGTTTTGGGATGATCGGGCGAGCCGAAACGCAGCGCATTCATATTGGCCACAGGGCGTGCGCCCATCGTGAATACGTCGCGCAAGATACCACCTACGCCCGTTGCCGCGCCTTGATAAGGTTCGATATAGGAAGGATGGTTATGCGATTCCATCTTGAAGATAGCTGCCTGTCCGTCACCGATATCGATCACGCCAGCGTTTTCACCGGGACCGCAGATCACATGCGGAGCTTTCGTTGGCAGAATACCGAGCCACTTACGTGTGGTCTTATAAGAGCAATGTTCGCTCCACATAACGGAGAAAATACCCAGTTCCGTGATATTCGGCGCACGGCCAAGGATGGCGAGGATTTTCTGGTATTCGTCCGGCGTCAGCCCATGTTCGGCGACGACTTCCGGGGTGATGGAGATTTTTGCGTGGGCAGTAGCGGTCATAACAGGCTTTCTTTATGCAGCGGCAAGCAGGCTTTCAAACATCGCGCGGCCATCGATATTGCCGACGATTTCCTCGGAGTGGCGCTCAGGATGCGGCATCATGCCAAGGACATTCTTTTCCTTGTTGTAAACCCCGGCGATATTACCGAGCGAACCGTTCGGATTCGCTTCTGCAGTGATATTTCCGGCTTCATCGCAATAGCGGAACGCAACCTGCTTATTGTCTTCCAGCGCTTTGATCGTGTCGGCATCGGCAAAATAATTACCGTCATGATGGGCGACCGGAACATTGATCACCTGATTCTTGCCGTATTTGGAGGTGAAGCGGGTATCGTTCTGCTCAACGCGCAAATACACTTCACGGCAGATGAATTTAAGCTTGGCATTGCGCATCAGCGTGCCAGGCAGGAGACCGGACTCAGTCAGTATCTGGAAGCCGTTACAGATACCGAGCACGAGACCGCCGCGCTTCGCATGAGCGATCACTTCCCGCATAATGGGGGACTGAGCCGCCATTGCGCCGCTGCGCAGGTAGTCGCCATAGGAAAAGCCGCCGGGAACGACGACCAGATCGGAAGCGGGCAGGACGGAGTCGCCATGCCACACCATTTGCGGCTTGCAACCCGTGAGCTTGAGAATGCTGAAAGCATCGCGGTCACAGTTTGAGCCGGGAAATACGATTACGGAAGATTTCATACGGCTCTCTATATCCTATATAAGCGGCCTATTATCAAGTATTTTATAAGGCGTCTTGCAAGCTTAGGCGCTTTATTTTATGGTTGCGGCCTAGTCTATGTAAATTAAAGGATAAAAATCATGACCATCGACGCCAAACTCTCCTCTTTGGGCCTTTCGCTTCCGGCTGTCAGCATGCCCGCTGCAAACTACGTTCCGTATGTGATTTCCGGAAATCAGGTTTATTTTTCCGGCACTTTGCCCATGCAGGACGGAAAACCGCAGTTTGTCGGCAAAGTCGGCAAGGAATTCACGATCGAGCAGGGCCAGGAATGCGCTCGCCTGTGCGTGCTGAATATTCTTTCCCACCTGAAAAACGCGCTGGGTGGCGATCTTGGTAAGGTTAAACGTTTGATCCGCCTTGGTGTTTTTGTGAACTCCGCTGCCGGGTTCACTGACCAGCCCAAAGTTGCCAACGGTGCTTCCGACCTGATGGTCGCCCTGTTCGGGGATAACGGGAAGCATGCGCGTTTTGCCGTAGGCGTCAGTGAGCTGCCCTTCGGTGTGGCAGTCGAAGTCGATGCTACGTTCGAGATATAAGCAGGCAGCGACTTTCTTAAATAACAATGCCGCCGTTTTACTCAACGGCGACAGCCTTAAAGTAATGCGTAATATGGGGGATGAAAGCGTAGATCTGATCTTCGCCGATCCCCCGTATTTCCTCTCCGGAGGCGGGATAACCTGCGCTTCCGGCAAAGTATCCTGCGTGAATAAAGGGGTGTGGGATAAGCCCATTTCCCTTCAGAAGCTTCATGCTTTTAACCGGCGCTGGCTCAAGGAATGCAGGCGCCTGCTGAAGCCAGAAGGCACGATTTTCATCAGCGGCACAAGCCACAATATCTATAGTATCGGTTTTGCTCTGCAGCAGCTGGGCTTCAAGATCATCAACGATATTGCATGGTTCAAGGTCAACCCGCCGCCTAACTTAAGCTGCCGCTGTTTTACGCATTCCACTGAAACCATCCTCTGGGCAAAGAAAAGCGGGCAGGCCAAGCATGTTTTTAACTATGAAACCATGCGTGAAATGGGCGACCCTACGCCGGGGCGACAGATGCTGAGCCTGTGGCATATCACCCCGCCCAAGGCTACGGAGAAAAGATACGGCAAACACCCCACCCAGAAACCGGAAGCCTTGCTGAACCGCGTAATCCTGGCTGCCAGCCGCGAAGGCGGCGTGGTGCTGGACCCGTTTTGCGGCAGTGGAACGGCGGGCGTTTGCGCGGTAAGGAATAACAGGAAATTTATTGGTATTGACCTTAGCGCGGAATATCTGCACATTGCCCACAAGAGAATTGAAGATGCATGCGCACATTAAAAAAGCCAAACGCTTAGTAATCAAGGTCGGAACCTCCATTCTGACCGGCGGCAAGGGAACCGTCCGGCGGGATTGGATGAAAGCCATTGCCCGGGATATTGAAGCGGCTAGAAAACGCGGTACGCAGGTTGTTGTGGTCACGTCCGGCGCGGCGGACCTTGGGCGTAAAATGCTTGGCATGACGGATAGCAAGCTGAAGCTGGAAGAAAAACAGGCCGTCGCTGCATGCGGGCAGATATTGCTGATGCAGGCCTGGCGCGAGAGTTTGCTGGAAGTCGGAATCGACGTAGCGCAGGTGCTACTCACAATTGATGACAGCGAAAACCGCAGACGTTACCTGAATGCGCGTGGCACGCTGGAAACATTGCTGGCCAATAACATTGTGCCCGTTATCAATGAAAACGACACAGTAGCAACGGCGGAGTTAAAATTCGGTGATAACGACAGGCTGGCGGCGCGTGTGGCACAAATGGTCAGTGCCGATTGCCTTGTATTATTCTCGGATATTGATGGCCTTTATACCGGCAATCCCCATACGGATAAAAACGCGACATTGATTCAGGAAGTGCGGGAAATCACGCCGCAGATTATCGCCATGGCGGGCGCGCCGACTTCAGGTGTAGGCTCCGGCGGCATGATCACGAAAATAGAAGCGGCTAAAATCGCCCTTTCCGCGGGCTGCCACATGGCCATTGCCGCAGGGAAAGAGCTGAATCCATTACGTAAACTGGAAGAATCTAATCATTGCACATGGTTCATCGCATCTTCCACGCCGATCAGCGCGAGGAAAAATTGGATTGTAGGCTCCATCGCGCCCGCCGGCGTCATTATTGTCGATGACGGTGCTGCTCAGGCGCTTGGCCAGGGCAAAAGCCTGCTGCCTGCGGGTGTGAAGCAGATAGAAGGAAAGTTTGAGCGCGGGGACACAGTGCTGATCCGCAATCTGGAAAAGAAAGAACTGGGGCGTGGACTTATTGCTTACTCAAGCGAAGATGCGGTGCGCATTATAGGTCACAAAAGTCAGGAAATCGAAAAAATCCTCGGCTTCAAAGGCAGAACCGCGATCATACATCGGGACGATCTGGTGTTGGGTGGAAATCGGTAGTATGAAGCGTGTCGCAGCTTCTGTGCTGGCTTGGATTATATTGACTCCATATTCCCATATAGCTTGTGCCGTTGAAGGCATAGAAAGAAACACCACCAATATACAAGAAGCTTCCCCTGATCTGACGGCTGATGAAGTAAATGCTATAATGCAGCAAGTGCAAAAATGCTGGGAGGTTCCAGAAGAGGCTTGGAAAATGGATCATCCCTCCGTCATATTAAAAATGGAAGTAAGCCGGACAGGAAAAATAAGTAATATAAAACTTGTCGAAGATACTGCCCGTGCTAAGTCCAGCGCATCTTACCGAAAGTTGGTGGCTGCAGCCATACACGCTATGTCGACTTGCAGCCCCCTAAAGAAATTACCGCCTCAAAAATATGAGACATGGCATGAGATGGAAATGAACTTTGATGCAAGCACATTCGATCCTCCGCCATCTGTGATGGAAAACCATTCTGGAAGCAAAATACTGAATTTCCTGTTACGTTAATTCAGGCAGTAAATTACTTTCTTTCCAACTCAGGCGCTTTCCGCCAAACGCGTATGGTTCAGCTTGCGGTAAAGCGTGGAACGCCCAATGCCGAGGCGGCGGGCAACTTCCGTCATCCTGCCATCGTAATGTTTAATGGCGCGGTTGATTGCTTCCTGTTCCAGTTCCTGGATCTGACGCACATTTCCATCATCATTCAGGAGCGAAAAGCTCATCACGTCATCTGCGTTGTTATACAGCGATGGGGTGGGCTTTCCGTTCTTGGCGGAGTAGATACGGCTCAGGATCAGCACATTGCGGAACGTAATATACATGCGCTCAAGTGCCACGGGCTTGGTCAGGAAGTCCTGCGCGCCGGAATTGACCGCGATCATGGCAGATTCATAATCCGCATATTTCGTCATCGCGATCAGCGGAATATGATGGCTGGCCATTTTGACTTCGGCGATTTTCTGGCTGAAATGAGTGATGCTGGAAATATCGAACAGGATAAGGTCTGGCCGCTCTTTCTGCGGAGAAACCAGGAAGTCGATAGCTTCGGCTTCATTGGCGCATTCCAGTACATTATAGGAAAGCTTATCCTTGATAACTGCACCTAGCATGGCGCGTTCTGTGGCATCTTCACCGATAAGAAGTATAGTTTGTGTCATTACGAATCTCCCAATATTCTTAAGGTAGTAGATATACAATTAATTTACTACCACGAGGTTGACTAGTGGGCAAGAAAAAATCATGCTTCAGAATTAGATAACAAATAATATCTAGAGCATAATTAGAATCAGAATCGATATAAGGATTCTATATTGTTTTGATATTGGGCAGGGTTTCCTTTAAAAACAGCCGCGCCTGCGACAAGCACGTCCGCCCCCGCAGAAATCACCTGTTTCGCCGTTTCAGGATTAATTCCGCCATCAACCTGCAAGTCGATGGTTCTTCCCGTTGCCTCAATCATTGAGCGAACTGTGCGGATTTTGCTCAGTTGGGAAGAAATGAAACTCTGGCCGCCAAAACCGGGATTCACAGTCATAACGAGAATAAGATCCACCATATCCATCACATATTCAAGCGCGGATGGCGACATCGAAGGAACAATGGAAACACCGCATTTTTTACCGGTGGCTTTGATGTTCTGCAACGTCCGGTGCAGATGGGTGCAGGCTTCCGCGTGAACGGTGATAATATCTGAGCCCGCTTCGGCAAAAGCGTTGATATATTGATCCGGATTGGAGATCATCAGATGCGTATCGAACGGCAGGCTGCTGTATTTGCGCACAGCCTTAACGATCATCGGCCCGATAGTGAGGTTCGGCACGAAATGCCCGTCCATAACGTCGATATGGATATAATGCGCGCCAGCTTCGCTGACAGCCTTGATCTCATTGCCGAGATTGGCAAAGTCTGCGGACAGAATAGAGGGGGCGATACGAACATTCTGCATAAATTATACTGCTTCCGCTTTAAATGCCTTGCCGAGCTTGCTGTTGAACTGGCTGTAGAGAAGATAGACGACGATACCGGCGACGAAATAAAACCACAGCGTCACGAAAACGGTCTTGCCGACGCCGTAAATGAGGTAACCGCACGCAAGAATGCCAAGCAGCGGTATGAACGGCATAAAGGGGGTACGGAAGCTGCGCGGCAGTTCCGGATGCTTATAATGCAGGTACAATACACTGAAGCAGACGATGCAGAATGCAAACAGCGTGCCCATGCTGACAAGATTCCCCAGTACGCTGATAGGCGTCACGCTTGCAGCAACGCCCACAATCAGGCCTACCAGAATCGTGTTGATGTAGGGAGTCCTGAACTTGGGATGCAGTTTGCAGAAAAGCTGCGGAATCAGACCATCCTTACCCATCATATAGAAAATGCGGGTCTGGGAATAAAGCAGCACCAGCATCACAGAGCTTAAGCCCATGACCGCGCCGAGCTTGATCAGCATCGGCAATACACGCCAGCCGCCGAAGGTGAGCCAGGGAACATTGATGCGATCGATAGCAACGGCCATCGGGTCAGGAACATTCAATTCCTTATAAGGAACGATACCCGTAAGTACGGCGGAAACAATCATGTAAAGCAGCGTGCAAATCAACAGAGAGCCGAGAATGCCGATCGGCATGTCGCGCTGCGGATTCTTGGCTTCCTGCGCGGCCGTGGAAACGGACTCAAAACCGATATAGGCGAAGAAGATAACGCCCGCGCCTTTCAGGATGCCATCAAAACCGAATTTACCCGGCCCCGTATTCTCTGGGATGAAGGGATGCCAGTTTGCAGTATCGATATAGCAGGCGCCGATGGCGATAAAAGTAAGCACAACGAAAAGCTTCACGAACACTATGACGTTATTCACTTTTGCGGATTCACTGACGCCGATGACCAGCAGCGAGGTAACGGCCATGATGCCGATAAGCGCGGGAAGATTGAAATGTCCCGTTGCGACCAGTGCGTCATTCGGCCCGGAAAGGTCGAAATAAGGTTGTGAAAGCGCAGGCGGAATGACAACGCCAAAATCTTTCAAAAAGCTCACGATATAGCCTGACCAGCCAACCGCCACCGTTGCGGAGGCTAAGCCATATTCAAGAATAAGTAACCAGCCCATTGCCCAGGCGATTGTTTCGCCGAGTGTGGCATAGGCATAGGTGTAAGCGCTGCCGGAAACGGGCAAGGCGGATGCAAGTTCTGCATAGCACAGCCCTGCAAACGTGCAGGCAAGGCCGGAAAGAATAAAGGAAAGAACGATGGCCGGTCCGGCATGCTGGGCGGCGGCCTGGCCGGTAAGAACGAAAATACCTGCACCGATAATGCAGCCTATACCAAGGCTGACAAGGTTGACGGCATTAAGGGTGCGCTTGAGTTCGTGATTGGCGCTTTCTTCTTGGATCGCAGCCATCGGTTTACGAATGAAATACCGTGCAAGGCTCACTATTTTCAAGCTCCCTAAAAGATTACACCAGATACTTAACTAACGTTTAATGCACAGAAAGTACATCAATTTATGTGCTCTTTCTGTACGAAGTGCATAACAGGGCTAAACCCCGATCATGCCGCCGCTTTTAACCGGTTCTATTCCCGTCGCAAGTCCCGTTTTATCGTCGGTTTCCACGATAACCCCGCACACAGTTGCTTCACCGGATGCTGCAACCATACGGTTGTGTTTGCTGATCTTGCTGGTAAAGCGTTTGAGGGGAGCGGCTTTTTCCATGCCGATCACGGAATCGTAGTCACCGCACATGCCCGCATCTGTCTGGTAAGCCGTGCCTTTGCGAAATATTCTTGCGTCACTTGTGGGTACATGCGTATGACTGCCGATGACGGCGCTAACACGCCCGTCAAGATGATGGCCCAGCGCCATTTTTTCTGAATTAGCTTCGGCATGGATATCCACCAGTATGGCCGAAACATTCGCGCCAAGCGTGTATGACTTCAGTGCGTTGTCTGCACAGGCGAACGGACAGGGGAGATGTTCGTGCATGAATACCTGGCCCTGCAGGTGTAGCACCAGCAGGCTTTGACCCTTAGCGTTCGTAGCCAGATGCATACCCGTGCCAGGAGTGCCTTCAGGGTAGTTATGCGGGCGCAGCACGCGGCTGTCCTTGGAGAGGCGGGGAATGATATCTTGCTGATCCCAGACATGGTTTCCAGTGGTGAGGACATGAGCACCGGCTTTGAAGAAGTCATCGCAGATGGCAGGGGTGAGCCCGAATCCGCCAGCGGCATTCTCGGCATTCACAACAATAAAGTCGAGGTTATGCTTGTTGCGCGCATGGGTGATATAAAGACAGGCGGCTTCTCGTCCGCTGCGTCCCACTACATCCCCAAGAAACAAAATTTTCATATAACTTACTGCTTAGTGCCCTACAGGCGTGTCCTGAAAAATAAAATAGGCCGCTGCAATCATGCAGCAGGATGCATAGAGGAAATTGAGGGTAAGCGCTTTTTCCATATAAAAATAGGAAAAACCCGCAAACACACACATAGTGATGATTTCCTGGATGATTTTCAACTGGCCTAAGCTGAACACCCGGTAGCCGATACGGTTAGCCGGGACCTGCAGTACATATTCAAAGAACGCAATGCCCCAGCTCACTAAGATGGCGAAAATCAGGGGCTTGTGGTTCAGATTTTTTAGATGGCCGTACCAAGCGAATGTCATGAAGATGTTCGAGCCGATCAGCAGAAGTATGGTTTGCATAATAAACCCTTTCAGAGGGGCAGCCGTTAGCTGCGGTAACTTCCGTTAATATCGATATAACCATGCGTCAGGTCGCACGTATAAACGCGGGCACGCCCGGTGCCCATGGCAAGCCCGACAACGATTTCGATATACTGGCCCTTCATATGAGCATTGACGGGAGTTTCATCGTAGCCCGGCGCGCGTGCACCGTCCTTGGCTACCGTAACTCCACCGATCATCACGCTGATGCGTTCCTGTTCCACTTTTTCGCCGGATTTGCCCACCGCCATAACGATGCGGCCCCAGTTGGCGTCTTCCCCGGCGATTGCGGTTTTCACGAGCGGGGAATTGGCAATGGTCATGGCGATGTTATGCGCGGCCTTGTCGGAATCCGCACCTTCCACGGTAATAGCGATGAGCTTCTGCGCGCCTTCACCGTCTTTTACGATCTGTATGGCCAGATCCGTCAGCACTTCCGTAAAGGCCGTTTTGAAGCTATCAATTCGCGGGTCCTGCAAAGAAGCGACAGGTTTATGCGCGGCTTTGCCCGTGGCAAAAGCAATAAGTGTATCGTTCGTGGAAGTATCGCTGTCTACCGTAATTGAATTGAACGAAGCCTGATTAGCCTGCGCCACCAGCTCCTGCAATAGGGAAGCGGGGATGCTGGCGTCCGTAAATACGAAGCTCAGCAACGTCGCCATATTCGGTGCGATCATGCCGGAACCTTTGGCGATGCCGTTGATGGTGATCTTAACACCGTCAATCTCAGCCGTTGCCGTAGCGACTTTCATGAATGTGTCGGTCGTCATGATCGCGCGGGCAGCGGTCTCCCATGCACCGGCGGATAAAGCATTCTGGAGCGAGGGAAGTGCGCCGGTAATTTTATCGTCAGCCAGCGGTTCGCCGATGACACCTGTGGAGGCAATCATAACCTCATGCGGCAGGCAGGAAAGAATGGAAGCAGCGGTGGCGGTGACGCGTTCAACGGACTCCATGCCGATTTTGCCGGTGAAGGCGTTTGCATTGCCGGAATTAACGATCAGCGCACGTGCCATACCGGAAGCAAGGGACTGCCGGCACCATTGAACGGGAGCGGCGGCAGTCAGGGAGGTTGTGAACACTCCGGCGGCTTGCGTGCCTTCGTCGAGCGTTACAAGCAGTACGTCGGGACGGTTCTTATAACGGATATTGCATTCCGCCGCAGCCAGCCTCACCCCGGAGATAGACGGCAGGCTGGGGTAAGAGGCTGGTGCGAGCGGTGACAGTTTCATAGTTACTCAGCAGCAGCCGGCTTGCTGGGAGCTGCTTCAGGAGCCGGAAGCGCTGGAAGTTCACGCGATTTGCCGCTGGCATCATACGCGGTAACTTTTTCGCCCTTCATCAGGTCGTTGATATAGTCGCCGACGACCTTGTTGCCCAGTTCCTGCGCCAGATGCGATTTCATCTGGTCAAAGCTCGGCGGTGTGGATTGACGGCGGCCTTCAACCTTTATGATATGCCAGCCGAAATCGCTTTTAATCGGATCGGAAACCTGACCGGGCTTAAGCGAGAAAGCAGCCTGCGAGAATTCCGGCACCATTTTGTCTTTGGTGAACCAGCCCAGATCGCCGCCGTTATTAACGCTGGAAGGATCGGTAGAATTCTTCTTCGCCAATTCTTCGAAGTTTGCGCCTTTCTTCAATTTCTTTTCAAGAGCTTCTGCTTCTTCCTTGGTCTTTACCAGGATATGAAGTGCATGTACTTCTTCTTCCGGTGTCTTCGTGCGTTCAGCATAAAGCGCCTTAAGCTTGTCGTCGGTAACGAGCTGTTTGGCTTTCTGCTTCAGGAATTCCTGGATAACGATCTGCTTTTCAGCAGCGGCAATGCGTTCTTTCACTTCCGGATCATTCTGAACGCCAGCCTTTTCAGCTTCCTTCTCCACAATATGTTCGCTCGCAACGCCGCGAAGCACATTGTCTTTTATTTTCTGTTCGAATGTGTCGAAATCGGGCGGGTTGCCACCGGGGAAAATGCTTTTCCACACCGCATCCACTTCCGAGCGTTTAATGTCGTCGCTGCCAACTTTCAGGATCACGTAATCCTGCTTTGTCTTTTCGGCATGGGTTGTATCCTGTGCATGTGCCGGAAGCGCGAACAGAAGCGCGGCGGCGGAAAGCGTAAGAACGGTATTCTTCATGGAATTCCCTTTTTATATTTAGAAAATCTGCCCGGAGGCGGGGAAGCATTTATGGCATAGTCATAAAGTGATTTCAAGCCCTCAAAGCAATCACTTGATAACCTCAAGCCCGCCCATGTATGGACGCAAAGCGTCGGGCACGCGAATGCTGCCGTCTTCCTGCTGGTAGTTCTCCAGAATGGCGACCATCGTCCGGCCGATAGCAAGGCCTGAGCCGTTCAGCGTATGGACGAATTGCGTACCTTTGGCATCCTTCACACGAAAACGCGCTTTCATACGCCGCGCCTGGAAATCGCCGCAATTGGAGATGCTGGAAATCTCACGGTAAGCGTTCTGCCCCGGCAGCCAGACTTCAATGTCATAGGTCTTGCGCGAGCTGAATCCCATATCGCCCGTGCAAAGCTGCATCACGCGGTAATGCAGGCCGAGGCGCTTCAATACTTCTTCCGCGCCTGCCGTCATGCGCTCATGTTCCGCGTCGGACTGATCCGGATGCGCGATGCATACCATTTCTACTTTGGTGAACTGGTGCTGGCGGATCATGCCGCGCGTATCCTTACCCGCAGACCCCGCTTCCGAACGGAAACACGGCGTATAAGCGGTCAGGCGCATTGGCAACTCGGTTTCAGCCAGGATTTCATCGGCCACGAGATTGGTGAGCGACACTTCGGACGTGGGGATGAGCCAGTGACCCGTGGTAGTCTTGAACAGATCTTCGGAGAATTTAGGCAACTGCCCGGTACCAAAGACGGCGTTATCCTTCACAAGCATCGGCGGCACGACTTCCGTGAAACCGAAATCCTTTGTATGGATATCGAGCATGAAGTTTGCAAGCGCGCGCTCGAGCCGCGCAAGCGGGCCTTTAAGCGCAACGAAGCGTGCGCCGGAGATTTTTGCTGCGCGTTCAAAATCCATCATGCCGAGTTTTTCACCAAGGTCGAAATGCTCCTTTGGTGTAAAGGAAAATACAGGCTTGCTGCCATGTTCACGGATCTGCACGTTATCATGTTCATCCTTGCCGACAGGCACATCTGCGGCAGGTAGATTTGGCAAGGATGCCAGCGCTGCCGTCAGCGCATCTTCTTCATTGACCGACTTCTCCAAAGAAGCGATGCGTTCATTCACGTTTTTGGACTCAGCCATGATCGTGCTGACATCTTCACCTTTGGCTTTAGCCTGGCCGATCGCTTTGGCAAACTGGTTACGCTGTGCAAGCAGTTCCTGCAGTTCGGTTTGCTTGGCGCGTTTTTCTTCATCCAGCTTAAGAAAATTGGCAGATTGCGGTGCGAGTCCACGTTTCTCTAATCCCTTGTCGAACACTTCGGGATTTTCGCGGATGAATTTTATATCGTGCATATTACTGTTCCGGTTGCGGTTTGTTAGCTTCGATTCTTCTACAGCATAGAATGCTGATTTCGTAAAGCAGATAGAGAGGGATGGAAAGGCCGATCTGGCTTAATACGTCGGGCGGTGTCAGGAAAGCCGCCACGATGACGATGGCCAGTATCGCATAACGCCTGCCTTTGGCGAGAACGCGGGAATTTGTAAGACCGACACGTGCCATCAGCGTCAAAATAACGGGTAACTGGAATGCCAGTCCGAACGCGATCAGCACATGCATCACAAGCGATAGATATTCGCTTACACGTGCTTCCAGCTGGATGCGCACGCCACTGCTTTCCGTGGTTTCAAAACTCAGGAAAAATTTCCATGCCATCGGGAAGATATAGTAATAGGCGAGTGCTGCGCCTGCAAAAAACAGCAGTGGCGAGACAACCAGATACGGCATCACGACCTTGCGTTCGGTCTTATACATTCCCGGGGCGAGGAACATATAGAACTGATAAGCAATCACCGGAAACGCAAGGAAAAGTCCTGTAAAAAGTGAAAGATGCACATACGTCATGAAGGCTTCGGTAAGCCCGGTGTAAATCAGCCGCCGCGATTCCGGATCGGGATAAGCGCTGGCCAGCGGCTGTACAAGAAAGGAATAGATCCGTTCGGAAAAATAATAGCTGATGGAAAAGCCCGCAAGCAGCGCCCAGCAGCATTTAACCAGCCTTGAGCGAAACTCGACAAGGTGGTCCATCAACGGGGCGCGGCTATGTTCTATTTCCTCATCCATTGGCTCACTTCGGTGCGATCATCATGACCAGTTGACGGCCTTCCATGCGCGGTGACATCTCGATCTTTACCGTATCCGCTAAATCCGCCTGGATCTGCTCGAGCAGCTTACGGCCGATTTCCTGGTGGGCGATTTCGCGGCCACGGAATTTCAGCGAGAACTTCACCTTGTCGCCTTCTTCAATGAACTTGTGAACAGCGCGCATTTTGACATCAAGATCGTGCTTGTCGATGGTCGGACGCAGCTTGATTTCCTTAATGACAATGACTTTCTGCTTCTTGCGCTGGTCAGCAGCCTTCTTCTGGGCTTCGTACTTATATTTGCCGTAATCCATGATCTTGCACACGGGCGGTTCGGCATTTGGCGAAATCTCGACAAGGTCAAGCCCGGCATCTTCGGCGGCGCGAATACCTTCCCTGGCCGACACAACACCAACCATATTTCCCCTGGCATCAATCAACCTGATGGAGGCAGTCCTGATTTCGTGATTGATACGCGGTTCGTCGTTATTGGGTTTTTGTGTCGTCATAGTATTCCTTTGATTGGTTGATAAGAATAGGTAAAGCCCACCGGGTTAAGGGCGGGCGATGAGATACCCAGGCATATATGCCGGGAAATCATAGCGGTGATCTGGCTTCAAGGCTCAGCGATTCAGCCGCTTGTTCGAGCGACATCACTTCCTGCTTGTCCGAGCCGATGCGGCGGATGGAAACGGTCTTTTCCGCCTTCTCGCGTGCGCCCAGCGCAAGGATCACGGGGATCTTCGCATTGGAATGCTCGCGGATCTTATAATTGATCTTGTTATTACTAATATCGAGCTGAACGCGCAAGCCCGCTTTTTCAAGCGCGGCTTTCACTTCCTGCGCATAATCGTCCGCTTCGTTCGTGATAGTGGTCACAACGGCCTGCACAGGAGCGAGCCACAGCGGGAATTTACCGGCATATTCTTCGATCAAAATGCCGATGAAACGCTCCAGCGAGCCGAGGATCGCGCGGTGCAGCATAACCGGACGGTGCTTGGCACCATCAGCGCCGACATATTCCGCATCAAGGCGTTCTGGCAATACGAAGTCCACCTGCAGCGTGCCGCACTGCCAGTCACGGCCGATGGCATCACGCAGCACGAATTCCAGTTTCGGCCCATAGAAGGCGCCTTCGCCTGGATTGATTGTATAGGGCAGGCCTGCCGCTTCCACGGCGGACTTTAAAGCGCTCTCGGCCTTATCCCATGTTTCATCCGTACCAGCGCGTTTGGCGGGACGGTCGGAGAACTTTACACTGATGCTGGTAAACCCGAAATCCTTGTAAACCTGCTTTAGAAGCTCGCAGAACGCCACTGTCTCAGAGGTGATCTGGTCTTCCGTGCAGAAAATATGAGCGTCGTCCTGCACGAAGCCCCGCACGCGCATGATACCGTGCAGCGCGCCGGAAGGCTCGTTACGGTGGCAGGTGCCGAATTCGGCCATACGCAGCGGCAGGTCGCGGTAACTCTTGATGCCCTGACGGAAAATCTGCACGTGGCAGGGGCAGTTCATGGGTTTCAGCGCGAGAATGCGTTCTTCGGATTCTGCCGTGAACATGTTTTCGCCGAACTTTTCCCAATGGCCGGAAGCTTCCCACAGGCTGCGATCCACAAGAATAGGGGTCTTGACCTCAATATAGCCTTTGCCGCGGATCTTCGTACGGATGTAATTCTCAATCGTGCGGTAAAGCGTCCAGCCCTTATCGTGCCAAAAGACCTGGCCGGTCGCTTCTTCCTGGATATGGAAAAGCCCAAGCTCACGACCAAGCCTGCGGTGATCGCGCTTTTCGGCTTCTTCCAGCATATGAAGATATGCCTTGAGCTGTTTTTCGTCCGCCCATGCCGTGCCGTAAATACGCTGGAGCATGGCGTTATTGCTGTCGCCGCGCCAGTAGGCACCGGCAACTTTCATCAGCTTAAATGCTTTTACATGCGCTGTGCTCGGGGCGTGGGGGCCGCGGCACAGATCCATAAATTCGCCCTGGCGGTACAGGCTGATGGTCTGGTCGGCCGGGATGCTGGAGATAATTTCAGCTTTATAGTCTTCGCCGATCTTTTTGAAGAATGCCACTGCGTCGTCGCGCTTCCATTCCTCGCGGCGTACGGGCTCGGCGCGCTGGCTGATTTCCTGCATACGCTTTTCGATTACTTCCAGATCTTCGCTGGAAAAAGGTTTATCGCGCGCAAAGTCATAATAGAAACCGTTTTCGATCGCCGGACCGATGGTCACCTGCGTATCGGGGAAAAGCTCTTTCACCGCTTCCGCCATCAGATGCGCAGCGTCATGACGGATAATCTCCAAACCTTCTTCCGATTGCGGCGTGATGATTTCAATTTTGGCGTCATGCCCGATAGGGAGATAAAGATCGCGCAATTCACCATCAACTTTGACGGCAAGCGCAGCCTTCGCCAGGCTTTTGCTGATCGATGCGGCTATCTGTTCACCGGTTGCAGAGGATTCATACTCACGGATGTTGTTATCGGGAAAAGTAATCTTGATGGCCATGCGTGTAGCGCTTTAATCCTCTAAATTATTGGGGAATATATTTTATATGGAATGCTCTAACTGTCAATGCGAAAAAAGCCGTTTTCCAGCCAGGGATGGAACCAGCTTTGCAGGCCGGCCAGTATATCGGCCTCATAAGCGGGGTGCTTGCCGATAGCCTGCACAAGAGCGTCTTCAACGGGATGCCCCAGGGCAAGCTCCGAAAGCAGCGCGTAACCGGCAGCGCTTAGTTCATGCCTGTGCACATTATTCTTGTGGCGCACTATGCAGACATAACTGGCTTGCGGCGCGGGCGAGGGAGGGGCATTATTTTCGGCGCGCATCGTATCCAGCCACCCGTTGACAGGGTAATCAAAATGCAAAAGGCGGAATGCTTTGCGTGGCAGCAGCCGCAGGGCGGCAAGCGATTCGGGGGCGAGTGTTTGTAGTATTTCCGGACTGAGTGGCGCACTGTCTTCAGCCATGAAAACGGTGGCTATGGCATGTTCCAGCAGGGCGACTTCAACTGCAAAACGGTTTTGCAGCTTCTCACACAGAAAAGTGCAGAATCCATGCGGATAGCGGTCCAGATTGTAGTCTTGCGAAGGACACTGGGCGATAAATTCAAGCGCCAGGCGATCAAACTCTTTCTCCCCCAGCAATGCAGCCAACGAAGGATAGTCATCTTCCAGTGCCTGTGAAAGGCGGATGCGGTAGCCTTCGGCATAAACATCGAAATGGCCGCCTGGCTTAATGTCGGATGTGACCGCATCCGCATTATTGCTGACAATAGCGGTCTGAAAATGCTTTAATATGCGAAGGGGAAGCGTCATGCGGCGATGCTCTGTGGATCAGCGGCGATTTGACGGGCTTTGTCGAGTTCTGCCAGCAGCACGGGAAAATCCGGGATATTTCCATCCCATTCAACCATAGTAGAGATCAACCCACTGCGCTTCAGAACATAACAATATAATTCCCAGACTTCGCGGATAACATGATTATCATGCGTATCCACAATGTGAGTGCCGAGATTACGGTGCCCCGCAAGATGGATCTGGACAATGCGTTCCGCAGGAATCGCATCGATATAGCGGCGCGCGTCATAGCCGTGATTGAACGCGTTCACATACACATTGTTGACATCCAGCAGCAAGCCGCAATCGGCTTCCTCCGCCATGCGGGCGATAAATTCCCATTCCGGTATGGAGGAGGCATTGAATTCAACATAGGTTGATGGATTTTCCAGCAGAATACGCCTGCCCAGTATATCCTGCACCTGGCGGATGCGAGTCACGATATGCTGCAGCATCGCCTCAGTATAAGGGACGGGAAGCAGGTCATGCGTGTTTATACCGTTTGTGCCAGTCCAGCACAGATGGTCTGAAATCCATGGTGGTTGGAGAAAATCCGCCAGCAACCTGAGCTTGTCCAGATAATCGGCATTCAGCTGATCTGGCGAGCCGATGGAAAGCGAAACCCCATGCATGACGATAGGGTAATCCTGCCGCAGGTCGGCCAGAAAGTCCCAGTAGCCGCGATGCGATTCGAGGAAGTTTTCCGAGATGATTTCGAACCAGTCAACGCTTTTGGGACGGGTTTCGAGAATCGTATCATAATGCGGCGTCCGCAGCCCGAGGCCGAAACCAAGAGCGGGATATCCAAAAATATTTTTTGCTGCATTTTCTGTTTGTGTTTGCATGGATTTAGCTTTAACAGAGTGGGAGATTGCTGTCTAATATTTACGGCATCGTTTCACTTCATCAATGGAAGGCAGAAAGGTCTGTTGACGGAAGCCATGTGCAGGAAGATTTTTGAGCGGTCATGGGCCAATTGGGTAGCGATTGCACTGCTGGCGGCGGTGCTGTTCGGCATTGGGCTTGGCGGCAGGCCATATTCCGCGCCAAGCGAATCGCGTTACATTGAGATTGGCCGCGAAATGGCCGAATCTGGTGATTATGTGACGCCACGCCTGGATTACGTAAAGTATTTTGAAAAACCCGCCCTATTTTACTGGGTGCAGGCGGCATCGAGCAAATATCTTGGAATAGACCCGTTTTCGGCCCGCGTTCCGACCGCTTTTTTTGCGGTATTGCTGTGTGTGCTAACGTATTTACTGGGCGAAATGCTGTATGACCGGCTGACGGGCTGGCTCAGCGCATCTATTCTTGCTACAACGCTGTATGTATTTGCGCTCTCGCGCATAGTGCTGGTGGATATGCCGGTAAGCGTTTTTCTGGTGGCGACGCTTTCAGCGTTTCTGTATGCGGCAACCCGGCCTGCTGGCAGTAAGCGCACGGTGGTTATATACGCAATGTATGCGGCGGCAGCCGGTGCAGTGCTGAGCAAGGGGCTTATCGGCATGGTGCTGCCCGGTGCTATCGTGCTGGTTTGGCTGGCGATGACGAAGAAGTGGAAATTGCTGGCAGAAATGCGTATTCCGACAGGCCTTGTGCTGTTCCTGTTGATTGCCGTGCCGTGGCATGTGCTGGTCGTGCAACGTAACGCGGATTTCCTGCAATTCTATTTCGTCCGCGAGCATTTTCAGCGTTATTTGACCAAAATCGAAGGGCGTTACCAGCCGCCTTGGTTTTTTGTCACCGTGCTGGTGGCGGGTTTATTCCCGTGGGTAAGCTTTGCATGGCAGGGAGCGAGCAGCGGTCTCAAAGGTTTCTGGGAAGCGCGTAAAACGGATGGCGTCCAGCTTTTTCTGGTCATCTGGATGGTATTTATTTTTGTATTTTTCTCACTGTCGGATTCCAAGCTGATTCCCTATATCCTGCCTATCTGGCCGCCGCTGACGGTGTTGATAGGCCGTTATTTTGCCGGGATCTGGCGCGAGCAGGAAGTGAAAGGCTTCGGTATCGGGTTTGCGGTGTTGCTGCTGTTACTGGCTGCCACAGCTATTATGCCTTCCGTATTTGCCGGTACGATGGATCGTAGCAGCAAGGTCATGGTGGCGATAGAGCAAGGTGGGGACGACGTCCGCAACTTCTCGCTTGTCGCGATGTTTCTGGCGGCTTCACTGCTAGTGACTTACATTCAGGGCAAGCGCCATCATCTTGTGATTGCTATGATTGTGGCGGCGGGGGTACTGGTGCAGATGGGCGATATGGTAGCCTCGCACTATAATAAGGACTCCATGGAGAAAATTGCCGGCGCGATCAAGCAGCTCGATAAACCCGGTGATGAGGTGGTGCTGTTTGATGAATATTATCAGGATCTGCCGATCTATCTGGCGCGCAAGGTCTCCGTGGTCTCGTGGCAGGGAACAGAACTGACTTTCGGCGCCACGCATGGCGATACTGCCGGCTGGATGATCAATGATGAGGAATTCTGGAAACGCTGGCTGAAAGACGATCACCTGATGTTTGTTGTTATGCGTGAGGAATCGTACAAACGCGTGACCAAGGATAAAAGCCCGCAGGAGCTGCACCTGTATGGTGTAACGCAGAGCGGCCGTAATATTCTTTTCATGAACCAGTTATCGAACAATACTGTAGGAATGGTTAAAAAATGAGTGAAGCCCCTTTTCTCCCTTTTGCACGCCCCACGCTAAGCGAAGAGACTTATGCGGATGTGGAAGCAGTGCTGCGCTCCGGCTGGCTGACCACGGGCCCGCGCGTCGCGCAGTTTGAGCAGGATCTTTCGGCTTATTTTGGCGGTCGCGCCGTGCGCTGCCTTGCTTCGGCAACAGCAGGGCTGCAGCTGGCTTTAATGGCGATCGGTTTAAAACCGGGCGATGAAGTCATTACTACGCCGCTCACATTCGTAGCGACGCTTAACACGATTGTGCAGGCAGGCGGTAAGCCCGTGCTGGTGGATATTGACCCTGACACGCGCAATATGGATGTAAAACAGCTGGGGCGTGCCATCACGGCTAAAACCCGTGCAATCATGCCGGTACATTTCGCAGGGCTTCCGGTGGATATGGATCCGGTATATGAACTGGCAAAACAATACGGTCTGCGCGTGATTGAAGATACGGCGCACGCGATCGGCGCGGAATATAAAGGCAAGCGTATCGGCAGTTTCGGCGATATTGCTGTGATGAGCTTCCACCCGAACAAAAATATGACCACGGGCGAAGGCGGTGCGGTGGTGACGGACGATAAGGAAGTGTTGCGCCAGATTGAGCGTCTGCGTTTTCATGGCATCGACCGCGAAGCATTCAACCGTTTCAGCAAAGGCGGCAGCCAGCATTACGATGTCGTCCTGCCGGGCTTCAAATATAATATGATGGATATCCAGGCGGCCATCGGCCTGCGCCAGCTTCCGATGCTGGACGGGTTTATCGACAGTCGTAAGGTGCTGGTGGAAGAATACCGCAAGCGGCTCTCCGGCATCAAAGCTCTTTCCCTGCCCACCGATCCGTCTTACAGCCACCGCCATGCATGGCATTTGCTGACGGCGCTTGTGCCGGAGCGTGATGCATTCATCGAGAAAATGAAGGAAAAGAATATAGGGATCGGGATGCATTATGTCAGCGCGCACCTGTTTACCTATTACCGCGAAACGTTCGGCTTCAAACAGGGAGACTTTCCGAATGCGGAACGCGTAGGCTCGCAGATTTGCAGCCTGCCGCTGTTCCCGCGCATGACACAGGAAGAGCTGGACCGTGTCGTAAAAGCGATTGAAGAAACATTATCATAAATCATGGGTAGGATATGTATTTAAGCGTCGTCATTCCCGTCTATAACGAATCCGCAAATCTTGACCATCTCTGTTCGAGGCTGCTGCCCGTGCTGGATGCGCTGGGGAAGTCGTATGAAGTCATCATGACCAATGACGGCAGCAGGGACGATTCTCAGGCGATCCTGAACCGTCTGCACGCTGCACGTCCCGATGTCATCAAGGTGATCCAGTTTGCGCGCAATTACGGTCAGCACCCGGCGATTATGGCGGGCTTCCAGCTTTCCAAGGGTGATGTAGTCGTGACCATGGATGCCGACCTGCAGAACCCGCCGGAGGAAATCCCGAAGCTGCTTGCGCTGATCGATGCCGGTCATGACGTAGTCGGCGGTTACCGCGGAACACGTCTGGATTCAGCCTATCGCAAGTTCGTCTCCAAAATGTCCAACATTGTGCGCGCCAAGATTACGCGCATCGAGATGAAAGATCAGGGCTGCATGCTACGCGCTTACCGCCGCAATATCATCGACCTTATCCTTGAAAGCGATGAAAGCACACCCTTCATCACGGTGCTTGCGCAGTATTTCGCTAATAACCCCACAGAGGTGGAAGTGGCGCATGAAGAGCGTCATGGTGGCGTGTCAAACTATAATCTTTACAAGCTCATCCGCTATAACTTTGACCTGATGACAGGTTTTTCGCTTGTGCCGCTGCAGTTATTCACGATTCTGGGGATTGTGCTCTCCGGCATGAGCGGCATGCTCGTGATCGTGCTGGCGCTGAGGCGCATCTTCATCGGGCCGGAATCGCAGGGAGTGTTCACGCTTTTTGGCATTTTATTCCTGCTGGTGGGGGTGGCCATTACCGGGCTGGGGCTGATCGGCGAATATGTAGGACGTATTTATCTTGAAGTGCGCAAGCGTCCGCGCTATGTGATACGCAAGGTTTTGGGACAGGATAATCAATGAAAATTCTTATACTCGGCGCTAACGGCTTTATCGGCAGTAATCTGATTGAACATATTGTGGCCAATCGGCCGGACTGGCAAATTACCGCGTTGGATATCGCCACGGATAAACTGGGCGATCTGGTTTCCAATCCGCGTGTAGGCTTCATTCAGGCCGATATGCGTGAAAGCCGCGCATGGATTGCCGATCAGGTGAAGCAGGTGGATGTGGTGCTGCCGCTGGTTGCGATTGCGACTCCCGCGACCTATGTCAGCGACCCGATTTCGGTATTCGAGTTGGATTTCGAGGCGAATCTCGCCGTAGTGCGCGATTGCGTCAAATATAAGAAGCGCCTGATATTTCCCTCCACTTCAGAAGTTTACGGCATGAGCGACGATCTGCCGTATGATGAAGAGGAAAGCCGCCTGGTGACAGGGCCGATTCACAAGCAGCGCTGGATCTATTCCTGCAGCAAGCAGATGATGGATCGTGTGATCTACGCTTATGGTGCACGCGGTGACTTGCAGTTCACGCTGTTCCGTCCGTTCAACTGGATGGGACCGAAACTGGACAATGTCTGGTCGAACAAGGGCAAGAGCAGCCGCGTTGTTTCGCAGTTCTTAAGCGACATCTTTCATGATCGTGACATCCAGATCGTAGGCGATGGCAGCCAGCGCCGTTGTTTCCTGTATATTGACGACGCAATCGAAGCGATGATGAAAATCATCGAGAATAAAGATGGTGTTGCGGATAGCCAGATCTTCAATATCGGCTGCCCTGAAAACGAAGCCTCCATCATGGAGTTGGCGCAGCAGCTGCTGGCGGCGGCGAAATCCTATCCGGAATTCGCAAACGTTAAAACGCAGATTCGCACCACCACAGCCGATGCGTATTACGGCAAAGGTTATCAGGATGTGGACCGCCGCGTACCCAGCGTAAAGAAAGCCAACACCATATTAGATTGGCATGTAAAGACCAGCTTTGCCGACGCACTGAAGAAAACCGTGGATTATTACATCAGCAATAAACCTGCTGCAGAGCAATCAGCCTAGCTTTTTTGTAAGGTTAATACAGCATTGCTGATAAGCAGCGCGGGAGGAATCACGCCGGATTTGATCTCTTTCTCCGTACGCAGCAACAGCGTGAGCGATTGCGATATTCGGGCGGGCGACAGCCGAGAAAGCGCGCGTTCTATAATCGGTACGGATTTAAAAAAGACCGGCGGCCGCAGCATTTTAATCGCCTGTTCGCGGCTCTGACCCGAAGCAATATGGCCGTGAGCGATATCAAGCCGCTGGAAATAACGTATCAGTGAGCGGACGATTGCCACAGGCTGTGTTCCCTCATTGAGCAAGTGCGCAAGCAGCTTTCCTGAGTCTTCGGACTTGCCAAGTGCAATACTATTGCATAAATCGTCAATGCTTTCCGAGGCGTTATTTCCTGTAAGCTGCATGGCGATGGGGAGCGTCACTTCTTTCTCATTGCCCATATAAAGCGCGAGCTTCTCCAGTTCGCTGCGCGTGACCATTCTGTCATTGCCGAGATTATCCGTCAGATACATCAGCGCATCCCGGTTTACGTTTAGGCCAAACCCGGTAAGAGTGGTGCGGATAAGTTCTTCCAGCCCGCGTCCTTCCTCAAGATAGCAAGCGATAGCGGCAAAATAATCTTCCTTCTCGAAAAGCTTGCGTAGCGCTGAGCTTGTTGGCAGTTCCTCCGCTTCGATGATCAAATAGGTAGAGTTTTTCCGTTCGAAAGCAGATTTGATAATCGGTTCGATTTTTTCTATCGGATCGCGCACGATCACCACGCGGTTTCCGCCCATCAGGCTTAAGGCATTGAGCTCGTCCAGCAGAAGTGCCGGATCGGACTTGATCTGATTGCCATTCAGCTCGATACGGTTAAGCGGGTCCGGATTCTTTCCAAGAATAGTGGCGGCGATTTCTCGTGAACGTTCCCGCACCAATCCGCTATCCGGGCCATATAGCAGGGCGGCCTGTGTCTGCCGGTCCGGCTGCTTCAGGAAAGCTGCTATATCTCGCGGGGTTATTTTCATTCTTTTCCGGCAAAATATCCTGACAGACGCAGCATGTAATCTTCGGCAAGCTCTTCAATGCTGCGCTTAATCACATCCTGTTCTGCTTCATAAGTGGCGAAGTTAGCGTTAACCGTGACGTTATAGCTGCCGGTACGTTCCATATGGCCGGTTAGCAGCAATTTATTATCTGCTGTACGCAGGAGTTTGAAATCGGATTGGATCTTTACGTTATAACGCTGAATAGTGCCGTCACTCTGCACAACTGCGGGAATGAGCGCTCTGGAAATCCCTATCTGTAAGCGATAATCCGGAGTGGCCGTGCGTTGACCTTCCGGATTAAGCTTGTCTTCCAGTGAGTTCTTCAGCATCTGCCCTTCATGCCCCGGAATGGGATCAATAGCCAGGTTGCCGGAAAGCGGGCTATCGGAGCTGAGACCAGAATGCTGGCCGTACATCGGCTGGAATCCGCAACCAGCCAAAACCAGAAAACAGGCTATAAAAGATACGCTGACAGCTTTACGCAACGACCACATTGACGATTTTCCCCGGTACAAAGATGATTTTTTTGATCTGTTTGTCCTGGATGGAATCCTGCACGTTTTTGGTGGCCATTGCAAGCGCTTCGACTTCCTCTCGCGGTGCGTTGGCTTTGCAGGAGATGGTCGTGCGCAGCTTTCCATTCACCTGCACGGCAATCGTGATCTCATCTTCCACGCACAAAGCGGGGTCTGCTTTAGGCCATGAGCGCAAGCAAAGCATGTCCTGATGACCGGACTGCAGCCATAATTCCTCCGCCAGATGCGGCATGAACGGAGCAATAAGGTGCATAAGGGTTTCACGCGCTTCCTTCAACGCTTCAGCCGAAGCCTGCAAGGACTTTTCCAGCAGATTGCTTAGTTCTCTAATGCGGGCGATAGCCTTATTGAAATGAAAACGTTCGATATCTTCCGTGACGCGCACAATGGTGCGATGCGTTTCCTGCTGAAGCTTGAATGAAACGCTTTCGTCGATAGCGCCTTGCGTTCCTGTATTCTCCAGCAGCACGCGCCATAATTTATTCACGTAACGCCAGGAACCTTCAATCCCTGCTTCCGTCCATTCAAGGTCACGGTCCGGCGGGGAATCGGATAGCATGAAAAGGCGGGCCGTATCCGCACCGTATGCGGTGATGATAGCGCGCGGATCGACCGTATTTTTCTTCGACTTGCTCATCTTTTCGGAGCGGCCGACAGTGACAGGTTTGCCGTTCTTTTTATCAACCAGCGCATCGCCCTGCTTAACGATATCTTCCGGATAGAGCCAGTTTCCTGCGGCATCCTTATAGGTTTCGTGGCAGATCATGCCCTGTGTCATGAGGCCCTTGAACGGTTCCTCCACATCCAGATATCCGCAATGTTTGAGCGCACGCGT
Organism: Rickettsiales bacterium; assembly: GCA_035765535.1. Lineage (NCBI taxonomy): Bacteria > Pseudomonadati > Pseudomonadota > Alphaproteobacteria > Rickettsiales > Rickettsiales bacterium. The sequence goes on from DASTXE010000001.1 coordinate 281,479, forward strand.
GAAGAATCGGGCGTAGAGCAGATGCAGTACGGCATGTTCCACACCGCCGATATATTTATCCACCGGCATGAAGCGTTTGATCGCTTCCGCATTAAGCGGAACCTGTTCGGAAGGCAGGCTGCAGAAGCGCGCGAAATACCAGGAAGACTCGAAGAACGTATCGAAAGTGTCGGTCTCGCGGGTGGCTGCTTTGCCGCAGGTCGGGCAATTCACATGCTTCCAGGTCGGGTGATGCGCGAGCGGATTGCCGGGTTTGTCGAAAGTCACGTCTTCCGGCAGCTTCACCGGCAGGTCTTTATCCGGCACGGGAACGGCGCCGCATGCATCGCAATAAATGATCGGAATCGGGCAGCCCCAGTAACGCTGGCGTGAAATACCCCAGTCGCGCAGGCGGTAATTGATCGTCTTTTCTCCTGCACTGAGCTTCACGAGCTCTGCAATCGCTTTTTCCTTGGCTTCAGCTACATCCAGTCCGTTGAGGAAGCCAGAATTGATGATTTTTCCGTCACCCGTATAGGCTTCGGTAAGTGTTCCGCCATCGCCAACAACCGGAATAATCGGGAGACTGTATTTTGTGGCGAAGTCAAAGTCGCGTTGGTCATGCGCTGGGCAGCCAAAAATAGCGCCCGTGCCATATTCCATGAGCACAAAATTAGCGACATAGACCGGATGTTCACGACCCGCTTCAAACGGATGCTGGACTTTCAGGCCGGTGTCGAAGCCTTTCTTCTCAGCCTTCTCAATGGCTTCTTCGCTTGTGCCAATACGGTTGCATTCTTCAATGAAAGCGGCAAGCTGTGGATTGGAAGCTGCGAGTTCCTGCGCCAGCGGATGATTCGGCGAAATGGCGCAGAATGACATGCCGAACAACGTATCCGGCCTGGTGGTGAAGACTTCAATATCTTGCGCCTTATTGTCGGCCACTTTGAATGTCAGCTTTGCGCCGATGGATTTTCCGATCCAGCGTTCCTGCATCGTGCGGACTTTTTCCGGCCAGTCGGAAAGCGTGGTCAGGCCTTCCAGTAGCGCATCTGAAAAGTCAGAGATTTTTAGGAACCACTGGGAGAGCTTTTTGCGTTCTACCAGTGCGCCTGAACGCCAGCCGCGCCCTTCAATTACCTGCTCGTTAGCGAGTACAGTGTTATCGATTGGGTCCCAATTAACGAAGGATTCCTTGCGATAGGCTAGGCCCTTTTTCAAAAACTCGATAAAGAATTTCTGCTCATGGCGATAATAATCCGGATCGCAGGTCGCCAGTTCACGCGCCCAGTCATAGGAAAGCCCGATGGTTTTGAGCTGATCGCGCATCGTAGCGATATTCTGGTAGGTCCATTTGCCCGGGTGGATACCACGTTCAATCGCAGCGTTTTCCGCTGGCAGTCCGAAAGCGTCCCATCCCATCGGGTGCAATACGTCGAAACCGCATGCTCTCTTATAACGTGCTACAACATCGCCGAGCGTATAATTGCGCACATGCCCCATATGGATATTGCCGGAGGGGTAGGGGAACATTTCCAGCACATAGTAAGAAGGGCCTTGCATTGCCCCCGCACTAAAAACCTTTTTTTCTTCCCACAGCTTCTGCCATTTCTGTTCGGTTTCGCGGAAATTATAACGGGGCGCTTCTGACATATGCTGGTGATGATAGAAAAGAGCTTATTTAGGCTGGGCGATGCGCAGTTCCCGCGCACGGGTCAGGATAGCATCTTCCAGATCATGCGCCATGCCGGGGGTGACATCAATATCGCGCCACACGCCTTTATTGTCGCGACGCTGCTTGAAGACGCTGACGCGAATGGCATCCGCGCGCAATGCGCTGTCCGTGATAAGCGCGTTGACTTTGTAACGCTCACCCCTGGCTTTGGGATCTTCATACCAGTCGGTAATGATGACGCCGCCGAACGGGTCGGCAGAGGCAAGCGGCATGAAGGAGAGCGTATCGAGCGTAGCGCGCCACAGATAGCTGTTCACGCTGATGCCCGGGACACCGCTGCTTTTATCGCCGGAAGAGAACAGACCGGCGCCGCCCGTAAGGCTGCCGCGGCTTTCCTTCAGTTCGAGGTTGGAATTGACAGGGGCTTCCGCCTTGCCGTTCGCAAACAATCCGCATCCACTGACAAGTAGCAGGAGAGCAGCGCTTGCGCAGGAATTTATGAGTGGTTTTTTGTTCATGGAATATGTATATAAGCAATACTAAACCTTAGATCAATAAATTAGATATAACGAACGATGAAAATTCTTGTCATAGGTTCCGGCGCCAGGGAACATGCGATTGCATGGCGCATCAAACAGTCTCCGCTTGTCTCTCAGGTGTTCTGCGCTCCCGGTAACGGCGGGATCGGGCTGGACGTGACGAATGTTGCCATTTCAGCGCAGGCGGAAATAGTGGCTTTCTGCCAGAAAGAAGGAATCGGCCTGGTCGTAGTGGGGCCGGAAGTGCCGCTTGTGGAAGGGTTGGCGGATACTTTGAATGCAAATAATATCCCTGTCTTTGGCCCCTCTGCCAAGGCGGCGCAGCTGGAAGGCTCCAAAGGCTTTACCAAAGATATCTGCCGTAAATATAATATTCCCACGGCAGATTATGAACGATTCACCGCGCTCGCTCCGGCGGTAGATTATATAAAGCAAAAAGGCGCGCCGATTGTTGTTAAGGCGGATGGGCTTGCAGCGGGCAAAGGGGTTGTAGTGGCCATGACGCTGGAGGAGGCGGTTGCAGCCGTAACGGATATCATGGGCGGCAAATTCGGCGAGTCCGGCGCTTCCGTTGTGATTGAAGAGTTTCTGGAAGGTGAGGAAGTGAGTTTCTTTGCGCTGACGGACGGCGAGGAAGCCATTGAGTTCGGCTCTGCGCAAGACCATAAACGCGCCTATGATGGCGACAAAGGACCGAATACAGGCGGCATGGGAACCTATTCACCCGCACCCATCATGACGGATGCCATGCGCAAGCGCGTGATGGATGAGATCATCCATCCTACAGTGAAAGCCATGGCGGCGGAAGGCATGCCCTATAAAGGTGTGCTGTTCGCAGGACTTATGATGACAAAAAACGGACCGAAGCTGATCGAATATAATGTGCGTTTTGGTGATCCTGAAACCCAGTCGCTCATGATGCGCCTGGAAAGTGATCTGGTGCCGGCGCTGATGGCTTGCGTTAAAGGCGGCCTGGATAAAGTGGATATCCGTTTTAAGCCCGAAGCAGCGCTCTGTGTCGTCATGGCGGCAAAGGGTTACCCGGAAGCCTATGAAAAAGGTAGCGTGATTAACGGACTCGATGCCGTATCGTCTATGCCGAACGTGAAGGTATTTCATGCAGGCACGCAGGCTAATGGCGGCAATGTGATTGCCATCGGCGGACGTGTTCTGGGCGTGACGGCGTTGGCACCGACCATAGCCGAGGCACAGACGCGCGCCTATGAGGCGGTAGATAAAATACACTGGCCGCAAGGCTTCTGCCGCAGGGATATCGGCAGCAAAGTGGTAGGTAAATAAATGATGGCCGAACCGGAAGTCGTCAGCCTGCAACATAACCAGTTCGCTTACAGTGTCAGCGAGATTTCGACGGCGCTGAAGCGGGTGGTCGAAGATAATTTCGGCCAGGTGCGCGTGCGGGGTGAAATTTCCGGCTGGAAACTGGCCAGTTCAGGCCATGCTTATCTAAAGCTTAAAGACGCCAATGCGGTGCTCGACGCGGTATGCTGGAAAGGTATTGTCAGCAAATTGCCATTCAGGCCGGAAGATGGAATTGAAGTCATCTGTTCCGGTAAAATTACGACCTATCCGGGCCGCTCCAATTATCAGATCGTAATCGATTTCATGGAACCCGCCGGGGCAGGGGCCCTGATGGCGCTGCTCGAAAAACGCAAAAAAATGCTGGCGGCAGAGGGCTTGTTCGATGAAAAGCGCAAGAAGCCGTTGCCGTTCATGCCGCAGGTTATAGGTGTGGTAACATCCCCGACAGGGGCTGTGATCCGCGATATACTGCACCGCCTGAGCGACCGTTTTGCATGCCATGTGGTGGTCTGGCCAGTGGCCGTACAGGGCGAGGGCGCAGCAGAACAGGTTGCCCGTGCGGTAGAAGGATTTAATAAGTATGGAATCCAGATAGCAGGCAATGGCTTTCAGGTGAATTTATGCGAAGGGGCAGAGCAGGGGGCTGATCTCTTTAGTGGAAACGGCATCGCTCCAACCTCTATCAAGCCTGACCTTATTATCGTGGCGCGCGGTGGCGGTTCGCTGGAAGATTTATGGGCGTTTAACGAAGAAGTGGTCGTGCGCGCGGTCGCTGCCTCCGCCATTCCGGTGATCTCAGCCGTAGGGCATGAAACCGATACCACGCTGATCGACTATGTTTCCGACCGGCGCGCGCCCACTCCCACGGCGGCAGCGGAAATGGCGGTGCCGGTGCGGGCTGAACTGATCCTGGCGATCAACGAGCTTGAAAAGCGTATATCCGTGGCGGCGTTGCGGACGGTGCAGGTGCGTGAGGACAGGGTAAGCGGGCTTGCAAGGGGATTGCCTAATCCCGTAGTCCTGCTGGAAACCGCAACCCAACGTCTGGACGATTGGAGTGAGCGTCTTGCTGGGGCGCTGCCAGCTTCTCTTAATGGCAAGAATCAGCAACTGGCTGTTGCGGCCGCAAAGCTGCAGCCGGGGAATCTGCTTACTCATATTAAAAATGACACGGCAAAGTTGGAAGAAGCAGGAGGACGCATGGCGCGCCTGATGCTGCGCGGCATCGAAGACCGGGAAAGCAAGCTTGAAGCGATGGGTAAATTACTGAATTCATTGGATTATAAAAGTGTTTTGGAACGCGGATTTGCGGTGGTACGCAATGAAAATGGACAGGTTATAACGCGTGCTGCTGCGCTGCAGCAACAAGAGAAGCTTGAGTTAGAGTTTTTTGACGGTATAAAGACTATAGCAAATTGTGTTATAAGGGAAAACTGACATTGAAAACGCTCTATCTGTTACGCCACGCCAAAGCCGAGCCCGCCAGCAGCAAGGGAGAAGATATCGACAGAAAGCTCGCTCCGCGTGGACGTGAGGCGTGCGGCACGATCGGTGAATACATGAAACGCAAAAATTATCATCCCGGCCTTGTGCTCTGCTCCGCAGCCGCACGCACGCATGAAACCTTTGAGCTGGTAATGGAAGCGGCCGGGCTCTCACCCAAACATATATTCGAAAAAGATCTGTACTATTGCAGTGCGGAAGAAATCATTACCCGCCTTCATGATATTGAGGATGAAGTAGACTCTGTCATGATTGTAGGGCATAATCCGGTCATGCACCATCTGGCGCTGGTGATGGCCCAGCCTGTGAGCAGCGACCTGCATGCGGAACTGGAGCTGAAATACCCGACCGGTTCGCTGACGGTCCTGCGTTTTGCGGAAGGTTCCTGGGCGGATGTCAGGCCGGGAAGTGGCGAACTTGCTGATTTTGTAACCCCTTCGGGTTCATAAGGATGAGCGGAAATTCATATGGCAAAAAAACCGGCCGACCCTTCAGCGAATAAGTCTAAAAGAAGAATGGGCATCCTCATGGCGCTTTCGATTGCGGGCGCAGGGGTGCTGAAAATGAGTTTCCTCTTCTTTTTCATCGGCATGATTCCCGCCATGGTGGCCTATATCGTGGACCATGATCCGAAGAAATATACTTCCTATACCGTCGCCGCGCTTAACTTTGCCGGTATGTTTCCGTATATGATGGACGTTTACGCGCAAGGGGGCACACTGCTCGCTATTAAAGACCGGCTGACCGATCCGCTAGTCTGGTTCGTCATGTATGGCTCGGCCGGGCTCGGGTGGGTGATTGTGCATTGCAGTCCGCTGATTGCAGCCGTGGTGCTCGACGGCCTCTATAAAGGCCGCATCCTGCATCTGGAAATACAGCAGAAAAGAGCCATCGAGGATTGGGGCAAGGAAGTGGTCGGACGCGAGGAATAACCGGGTTTACAATTGCCTTTTCGGGTATTAGTCTGCGCTCGCGCACCTGCACAATCATTACCATTAATAGATTTGAGTGAAACGATGTCGGAACAAATGCATAACACGGATATAGTCATAATTGGCGCTGGGCCGGTCGGACTGTTTGCCGTTTTTCAGGCTGGGATGCTAAAGATGCGCTGCCACGTGGTGGATACGCTGGATATGATTGGCGGTCAGTGCGCGGCCCTCTATCCTGAAAAGCCGATTTACGACATTCCGGGTTATCCGGCGATTGACGCGGCCGATCTCGTTAAGAAACTCGAAGAGCAGGCGGCTCCTTTCGCTCCCGTCTACCATCTGGGCCAGCGCGTAGAGAAAGTGGCTGAAACACAGGCCGGTGCTTATACGGTGACCACTTCCACCGGAACAAAGATCCAGTGCAAGGCCATCATCATTGCGGCGGGCTGCGGTGCATTCGGGCCGAATCGTCCTCCGCTGGACGGTCTTGAACAATATGAAGGCAAGAGCGTATTCTACATGGTCGCTCGGCGCGAGGATTACCGCGATAAAACCATCGTAATCGCAGGCGGTGGCGATTCCGCTGTGGACTGGGCGATTTCCCTGGCTCCGCTGGCAAAGAAAGTTTACGTCATCCACCGCCGCCCTAAATTCCGCTGTGCGCCCGAAAGCGCTGCAAAGCTGGATGCGCTTGCTAAAGATGGCAATGTAGAGCTTGTGATCCCATATCAGCTTGCCGCACTGAAAGGTCATAATGGAAAATTAAGCCATGTTGTGGTTGAAACGCTGGACGGCGAGAAGCGGGAGCTGGAAGCGGATGCATTGCTGCCATTCTTTGGTCTGGCAATGGAGCTGGGACCGATTGCGGAATGGGGGCTGGGTTTAAGCGGCAGCCATATCGCGGTGGACCGGACGACCCAGGCGACCAATAAACCGGGAATCTTTGCCATTGGCGATATTGCGGCTTATGAAGGAAAACTGAAACTCATATTGTGCGGGTTCTCGGAGGCGGCTTCGGCCTGCCATGCGATCTATCCGATCGTGCATCCGGGCGAAGCGTTGCATTTTGAATATTCGACGACAAAAGGGGTACATGCGTAATGACGGAAGGAAATATGGAAGAAGGCAGTATTATCGACGGTAAAGCATACGCCGCGCAATTGCGGGGTAACATTAAGGACGCCGTTGCGGAAATGAAGGCAAAGCACGGAATCACGCCCGGTCTGGCGGTAGTGCTGGTCGGTAACGATCCAGCGAGCGAGATTTATGTTGGCAGCAAGGGCAAGATGTGCCGCGAAGTCGGTATCGAACCGTTCGATTTTCGCCTGCCGGAAACTACAACGCAGGCCGAGCTAATTGCAAAAGTCGAGGAACTGGGCCGAGACCCGAAAGTCAACGGTATTCTGGTGCAATTGCCACTGCCCAAGCATATTAGCGAATCCTCCGTTATTAATGCGATCAATCCGGAGAAGGACGTGGACGGGTTCCATGTCATCAACGCGGGCAAACTCGCCACGGGGCAGGACGGTATGGTTCCATGCACGCCGCTGGGCTGCGTGTTGCTGCTCAAGCGTGTCTTCAGCGATCTTTCAGGCAAACATGCGATTGTCATCGGCCGCTCCAATATCGTGGGTAAACCGGTGGCGCAGTTGCTGCTGAAGGAAAACTGCACGGTAACGATTGCCCATTCCAAAACCAAGAACCTGCCGGAACTGTGCAAGCAGGCTCATATCATCGTGGCTGCGACAGGCAGGCCGGAAATGGTGAAAGGCGAGTGGATGCGTAATGGCGCGGTCGTTATTGACGTAGGCATCAACCGCATCACGCTGTCCGACGGCAGCAATAAACTGGTAGGCGATGTCGCGTTTGCCGAAGCGGTGCAGCGTGTGAAGGCGATTACCCCCGTTCCAGGTGGCGTTGGTCCCATGACGATTGCCTGCCTGCTTGCAAACACGCTGAAGGCCACCTGCATTCAGAATAATCTCGACAGTGAACTTTTCGGTATTCCGGTCAATCTTTCCAATGTGGAGTCGGTGAATCTATGAGCTATGTTTTCCATTCTTCTATCTTGCGTGAATACGACATACGTGGCGTGATCGGCGAAACCCTTTCAGCGGATGATGCCTATGCGATCGGCCGTGCGTTCGGCAGTTTCAAGCCGGAATGGAAGAATGCAAAACCGCGTATTGCCGTTGGGCGCGACGGCAGGCTGAGCTCTCCGGCGTTGGAAGAAGCGCTGATTAAAGGGCTTAAGGAATGCGGTGCCGAAGTGATTCGTATCGGTATCGGACCGACACCTTTGCTCTATTTCGCGGTCTGCACGGATAAGCTCGATGGTGGTATCATGATTACCGGCTCGCATAATCCGCCGACGCATAACGGCTTCAAATTCATGCTGGGGCGTAAATCCTTTTACGGTGAAGACATCAAGAAGCTCGGCGTTATCGCGCAGGAAGGCGCGTATATTTCCGGTGAAGGTAAGGTTGTAGAAAAGGATTTCGGCCCGCTTTACGTGGAAACGCTGGCAAAAGCATTTGGTGATGGCCGTAAGCTGAAAATCGCATGGGATTGCGGTAACGGCGCTACGGGGCGCGTGGTTGAAGAACTGGTGAAGCGCCTGCCAGGCGAACATACCGCACTCTTTACCGAAATTGACGGCGGTTTCCCGAATCATCACCCTGATCCAAGTGTTGCCAAGAATTTGCAGGATCTGATTCGTACCGTACGCGAACGCGGCTGTGATGCAGGCGTAGCGTTTGACGGCGACGGTGATCGTGTCGGTGTAGTGGATGAAACAGGTGAGATCATCTGGGGTGACCAGTTGCTTGCAATTTTTGCAGCCGAAGTACTGAGCGAGCATAAAGGCGCGACGATCATCGCAGACGTCAAGGCAAGCCAGACCTTGTTTGATGAAATTGCAAAGCTTGGCGGCAAGCCGCTCATGTGGAAAACTGGCCATTCGCTTATCAAGACCAAGATGGCGGAAACCGGCGCGCTGATCGCAGGTGAAATGAGCGGCCATATGTTCTTCGCCGATAAATATTTCGGCTTTGACGACGGTATTTATGCCGCCGTCCGTCTGATTGCGTTGCTTGCGAAAGCCAATGTTCCGCTTTCCAGCCTGCGTAAGAAACTGCCGGTAACCTGCTCCACGCCGGAGTTGCGTATCGAATGCGAAGAAACCCGCAAATTTGCCATTATTGACGAAGTGAACAAACGCCTGAAGCAATCCGGCGCTTCGTTCAGCGATGTAGACGGAGTACGCGTGATGAATGAGGACGGCTGGTGGCTGCTGCGTGCCTCCAACACGCAGGCCGTGCTGGTGGCGCGCTGCGAATCGGGTTCCGAAGCAGGGCTTGAGCGTCTGAAAGAGAATCTGAGCCGTGAACTTTCCGCCAGCGGCATCAAGGTAGCGGCTTAAGCAATGACGCAGTTCACCATCAGTCTGGTGCAGCTTAACACGCAGGACGATCTGGCCGCGAATATCCGCGCCGTCGAATCCTATGTGCGTGAGTCTGCCCGGAAAGGTGCAGAGCTGATTTGCCTGCCGGAAAATACCTTCATCATGCGGGCGCAGGAAGATGCGCAATATTCCGATCAGGGCGAAGGCGTTGAAACTTGTCGGAAGCTGGCGCAGGAGCTTGGCGTATGGATACTGATCGGCTCCATTAAGACTCCGGCTACAGGTGGTAAATTCTATAATCGCTCGCTGCTTATCAATGCCAGTGGTGACATCGTCGCGCAGTACGATAAGATCCATTTGTTCGATGTAACGCTGAAAAATGGCGAAACTTACCACGAATCAGCGCGCATCGAAGGCGGCCAGAAAGCGGTGATTGCACAAACTCCCTGGGGCAAGCTCGGCATGACCGTGTGTTATGACGTGCGCTTCCCGCATCTATACCGCACGTTAGCGCAGGCAGGTGCGGATTTCTTATGCGTTCCTGCGGCTTTTACCTATACGACAGGTTCCGCGCACTGGCATACATTGTTGCGCTCCCGCGCTATCGAAACGGGCTGCTATGTGCTTGCCCCCGCCCAGTGCGGAACTCACCCCGGCAGCCGCCGTACCTACGGTCATTCGCTGGCATTCACGCCGTGGGGAGAATTAATTGCCGAAGCACCGGAGGCAGAAGCTGGCATTACGCTCGTGCAGGTGGATACGGATAAAATACGCGAAGCGCGATCCATGGTTCCTTCGCTTACGCATGACAGAGGGTTTGGCCTTACAACCTATGAATAACAGTGCGCAGCGTCTGCAGGAAATAACGCAGAATATCGAAAAATGCCGAAAGAAATCTCCGCTTGCAGCGGCAGCGGTGACGCTCGTGGCCGTGAGCAAGACGCAAAGTGCGGAAGCAATTGGCGAGCTGATTGAAGCTGGGCAGAAAGTCTTCGGTGAAAACCGCGTGCAGGAAGCCGAAGAAAAATGGCCCGGCATCCGCGAGCGCTATCCGGATATCAAGCTGCATCTGATCGGTTCGCTACAGACCAATAAGGTAAAACATGCGCTGCAACTTTTCGATGTGATGCACACGGTCGACCGCAAAGCACTGGTGGATGCCATCGTTAAGGAAAGCGCGAAGCTGTCGGATATACGCTGCAAGCAGTTCTTTGTGCAGGTCAATACTGGGGAAGAGCCGCAGAAAGGCGGCGTAAGCCCTGCCGAATTGCCTGAACTGCTTGAATATGCAAAGCAGGCGGGACTGACCATATCCGGCCTGATGTGCGTTCCTCCGGCGGATGCCGTACCGTCACCGCATTTTGCATGGCTTCACGAGGCAGCACAAAAATTCGGGCTGCCGAATCTCAGCATGGGAATGAGTGGAGATTACGAAGCGGCCATACGCCTAGGCGCAACGCATGTGCGTATAGGAACGGCGCTGTTCGGAGAGCGTAAGTATTAGCTAACGGCGCGGCGGAAGACTGACTTGCGATGGTGCAGGAGCTGGTGCGGTCACTCGTTCAACCCAGCTCGGGGGCTGCTGAGGAAGAGAAACCATTCCCTGATTATCAAAAGGTGAAACACTCATAACTACTCCTTTGTTTGGCAGCAGAAAGGTGCGTAGCAACCTGTTCGCCAGCAATTAAGCATAGCGTGAAATGAAGGGAATAAAAGTGAAGGTTTTGTGACGGCTTTTAAGCAGCCAGCGTCTTACTACCAGCCAGGGCAACCTGTTCGTCTTCCGGGGATTTTACGCCTGAAACGCCGATGCCTCCGACACACTCACCCTCATAAAGCAGCGGTACGCCGCCCTGTACGGGCACGCGTCCGGGGAAAGAGATCATGGCGGGACGTTCTTTCACCGAATCTTCCAGCATGCGCGTGGCAACTTTAGCAAGCGCTGCGGTGCGCGCTTTGCCCATGGCAATATCCGCGCTCGTGAGCGAAGCCCCGTCCATGCGCTCGAACTGCAGCAGGTAACCGGCTTCATCTACAATGGCGATGCTGACCTTCCAGTTATTCTTCTGCGCTTCAGCCTTACAGGCGGTCATGATTTTCTGGGTATCGGAGTTCGTAAGGGATGGTTTGGTACGCATGGATGCTTCCTTTCCTTAAAACGCTTTTATTGAAATTAGATGACGCCCGCGCGCAGGCAGTCATGTACGCTCAGTATCCCGACCGGCTTGCCGGCTTCATTCACCACAAAAAGACTCGTGACGGACTTGGATTTCTGGTTCACGTTCATTGTGCGCAATGCTTCGGCGGCGAGCATTTTGGGCGTAATGGTCAACGGATTTTCCGACATGACATCGATGGCGTGCTGAAACAGCAGCTCCGGCGACATATGGCGGCGAAGATCGCCGTCAGTGATGATGCCAACCAGCTTACCGTCTTCGTCCACCACGCCGGCGCAACCGAAAGATTTTTCCGTCATCATGATCAGCACTTTGGACATCGGCATGTCTTTGTCCACCACGGGAGTATCCTCGCGTGAGTGCATGAGGTTTTCAACGCGGATGAACGCTTTGCCGAGCTTGCCGCCGGGGTGGTACACATTGAAGTCTTCGCGCGTGAAGCCGCGGCCTTCGAGTACTGCCACTGCAAGCGCATCACCCAGCGCCATCATCATGGTGGTGGAGGTGGTAGGAGCATTCACAGGAGATGCTTCCGGAATATCCGGTAGCACAAGTGCTTCATCGGCAGCCGTAACAAGCATGGAAGTCTTGCGTCGCACCATCGCGACCATAGGAATAGAAAAACGCTTGGCGTATGAAATCATGTCGCGCAGTTCTTCCGTCTCGCCGGAATTGGACAGCAGGAGCAATACGTCGTTTTCTGTGATCATGCCCAGATCGCCGTGACTGGCTTCACCGGGATGAACAAAATGGGCGGGAGTACCTGTGGAGGCGAATGTCGCAGCAATCTTCCTGGCCACATGACCGCTTTTACCCATGCCGCTAATAATCAGCCTGCCGCGTGTATTCAGTATGCGTTCGACAACGGCGTCGAATGTAGTTCCCAGTACGGTCTTCAGGGCATTAAGCCCTTCTACTTCGCGTTCTATGACTTGTCTGCCTATCTCACTTGCTGCCATGCGGGTTATATTCTTTACGGATTGTTTCATTGAACGCATCTTAACGGCTGGCATATGAATTACAAGTCGTATCGCCAGTGTTTGACGGGGCCAGTATCGATGTGTACAAAGTCTGATCCCGGGTAGTAACCTACACCGCCCTTGTGCATGGAGGTGGCCATATCGCGCACCTGGCGCAGACGGCAATCATCAAGACGGATATCGATAGCTTTACCCTGCATATGCAGGCTGTTGGGATTGACACCGCCCGTATGTTTATGGAGGTAAGCATTGGTGCGTGGCGTGCGGTAGCCGGAGATCACGTCAAACGGCTTGCGCGAGTCCAGGTTTTTATGCAAAAGTGCGATGACGTCCAGCAGATGCGGGTCGATGTCGATCATATCGTTGCTGCGGTAATCGCGCATGATATAAGCGATATCTTTCATCGCGTCGCTGACATATACGCCCTGTTCCCAGTAAACTGTTTTAAGGCTTTCACCCGTATGAACATTATAGAAATGCAGCGAGCGCTTTTCTTCTTCGGCAAAAGCGTGAACGGCAGCCATGACAGAGGACGGCATAACACTGCTGGTGGCAAGTGCAAAGCCAGCCTTTAAAAGAGAGCGTCTTGTCAGTAATTCTGTCATTTTCATGCACGCTCTCATAGAGCAAGCGTTTATTTTTATCAATATTTTTATTCGAATTTATTTATGAACAATATAGCCGATAAGCAAGAAAAAGGCGAGCGAATCGCGAAGGTTATTGCCCGCAGCGGCATCTGCTCCCGTCGGGAAGCGGAAAAAATAATTGAAGAAGGCGGCGTCACGGTTAACGGGAAGCGGATTGCAAGTTCGGCCCTGAACGTAACTGCTGAAGATGTGATAATGGTGCGCGGCAAGCGCGTAACGCAGGCGGAAGAAGCACGTTTATGGCTATATTACAAGCCATTAGGGCTTGTAACGACACACAAGGATGAAAAAGGGCGTACAACGGTGTTTGAAACGCTGCCCAGGCATTTGCCGCGTCTAATTTCAGTGGGTAGACTCGATCTGAATACCGAAGGATTGTTGCTGCTGACAAATGACGGCGGACTTTCCCGCTTTATGGAACTACCGAGCACAGGCTGGAAAAGACGCTACCGGGCCCGTGTTTATGGAACTATCCTACCGGAATCACTGGAAAAGCTTGCGCGTGGCGTAACGGTGGACGGAGTAAAATACGGCTCCGTCGAGGTCTCGGTGGAAAAACGGGAAGGCACGAGCCGCAATAGCTGGGTGATGGTGACACTAACAGAAGGTAAGAACCGGGAAATCCGCAAAATATTCGAACATATTGGCTGCCAGGTCAGTCGCCTGATCCGTCTTTCTTATGGGCCGTTCCAGCTTGGGAATCTGAAGCCGGGTGAGATCAAGGAAGTACCCCGCAAAGCGCTGTTAGAGCAGCTGGGAAATTATATCAGAAAAACAGATTCATAGTTGGCATATGAAATTCATTGCAGATATGCTAATATCTGTTAGTACCAGAAGGTACGGTTGAAAATATAGCAATTTAAGGTTGCTTTGTGCCTTTCGCTTCCTCGAATAAAATAGAGAACGGCTTTACGCTTATAGAAATAAGCATCGTGCTCGTCATTATCGGGCTGATAGTAGGCGGTATCCTGACAGGCGAAGACCTGATCAAGGTGGCCAGGGTGAACACGATCATCAGCGAGAGAACCCAGTATCTCACGGCTGCGTATGCGTTCCGCGGCAAATACGGGGCAATGCCCGGCGATTTCTCCAATGCAGTAGGGATGATCGCGCCTGCAGCCGGAGGCAACACGTCTGACAACTACACGCTTACCTGTTATGGCAATAAAGTATACACAGGCACTTGCAATGGTAATGGTGACGGCACCATAGGTTATCCTGCAAGCCAGCAGGGCGGGCAGGGATGGGCGTCCATTAACGGCGGCAATCAGAGTTCCGGTGAAGCGCCAGAAACCGAAGGGCTGCTATTCTGGAACCAGATGGCATTCGCAGGAATGATAGCAGGAAAATATATGCCTGCTTTCCGCCCTACCGGAACTCCGGTGGATGATGGCTACGGTAATGGCCCGGAAGAATATCCCGGTTTCAATATCCCGGGTTCAAGAGCGTATAGTAACGCAGCGTGGTCGTTATGGAATATATATGTCCAGCCGGTGGATACTACATTGGGTTTATCGAACAATAATACCAGCGGGCATATGTTATTTTATGGGGCTGCGACGACCAGTACTAACGCCAATTACGACGATACGCCTCTATATCCCATCCTGACACCACTTCAGGCGCAATCTATCGACCGTAAAATTGATGACGGTAAAGCGATGACGGGTAAAGTTCAGGCAGCGCTTAAAGGATCGGATTTTACGCCTAGCTGCACCACGACTAACGATCCGACAACCAGCCAGTACGACCTGTCCAACACAGGCATATTGTGCAGTTTATATTTTATGGTGTTCTGATTCAGAGAGTAATGGCTTTGACCTTGCGGATAAACTCCGCAATCTTCTCCGGTGATTTTACACCGGGAGCAGTTTCAACTCCGGAAGAAATATCGAGTATGCGCGCTCCACTGATGCGTAAAGCCTCTTCTGCATTACCCGCATGGATGCCGCCGGAAAGAAAGTAAGGCTTTGTAAAAACCCGGCCAGCCAGCATTTTCCAGTCGAACGCCGTTCCCGTTCCGCCATGCAGGCCTTTGGGAGATTTCGCATCGAACAGCAGCATATCGGCTGTCTGTTCATAGGCAGCTACAGAGGAAAAATCTTCCGGTGTCTGTATATTGAAAGCCTTAATGACCGGTAGGCCGAAATGTGCTTTGATTTCTGCCACGCGTTGCGGTGATTCGCTGCCGTGAAGCTGTATGTAATCAGGGGCAAACTGGCTGCAGATAGCGTCCAGTAAATTATCGTTAGGGTTAACCGTCACGGCAACGGTTTTGCGCTGTGCATACTGCTTAAGCTTTCCGGCATCTTCCGGTGCTATATAACGCGGAGAAGGGGGATAGAAGATAAAACCGAGATAATCCCCCGCATTGGCCGCCTCAATAGCCTCACGCGTTTTAAGCCCGCATATTTTGATTACGGGCTGCAAAACGGTTACGCGGCCTTCTGACCGTTTTCAAGGAACACGGAAACGCATTCCGCCATCGTCCTGGAAGCACGGCTGATCGGGTCTGTCATATAGTAATTTGCAACCGGGTAGATGAACGGGGTGGTAGTAACTCCGGCATTGGCATCGCCCTTGCCAGCCTGCCATACGGCCTGCGGGGCCTGCGGAATGAGTGCGCGCAGCTGCTCGAGCGTATCGAACGCAAGCGTTCTGCCCAGCACTTCCGAAAGGGAACGGATGATCTTCCAGTCTTCCTTCGCTTCACCGGGAGGGAAAACCGCCTGCGCAGTATGTTGTGTAAAGCCCTCGGTGTTGACGTAAGTCGCATTCTTTTCAGTATAGGCAGAGCCGGGCAGAACAACGTCGGCACGGTGAGCGCCCGCATCGCCGTGATGCCCCTGGTAAATAACGAAAGCCTTACCGAGCGCTTCTGTCGGGATTTCATCTGCGCCGAGCAGGTAAACCACATCCATGCCGCCGCGGCTCGCCGCTTCCAGAATACCATGTGTATCCTTGCCGTTCGGGCCGGGTACAAAGCCGGTATCAAGACCGCCTACGCGTGCAGCCGCCCTGTGAAGGACGTTAAAGCCGTTCCAGCCGTCCTTGACGAGGCCGAAATTATCCGCGATATAACGCGCGACTTTGAGGATGCCTTCACCGTCCGTGCGTGAAAGAGCGCCCTGGCCGACGATAATCATCGGGTTGCTGGCTTCCTTGAGCTTCTGGCTGAGCGGATGTTTGCCGGAAGCAATTTCTTTCAGGATTTCCGGATTGTTACCCAGCCATTCGGTCTTGTAGGTGAGATCCGTTTCATCGCCGATCACATAAATCTTGAGCTTGCCCTGCAGGTAGCTCTTGCGGATGCGTGCATTGATGATGGTGGCTTCATGACGCGGATTCGTGCCGACGAGTAGCAGCACGTCTGCCTGTTCAATTCCGGCAATAGTCGAATTGAAAAGGTAAGAAGCACGATCGGTCACATCGATCTTCGCGCCGTCCTGCCTGCAATCCGTATGCGGAGAACCGATGGCGGTCATGAGCGCCTTCAGGGCGAACATGCTTTCAACGCAGGCCTGATCACCGGCAATGGCGGCAATCTTCGTCGGCACAGTATTATGCAATCTGTCTGCTACAACAGCCAGCGCTTCCTGCCAGCTTGCTTCCTGCAGCCTACCATCACGGCGGACATACGGGCGATCAAGGCGCTGGGTGCGCAAGCCGTCGCACGCATGGCGGGTCTTGTCGGAAATCCATTCCTCGTTAATCTCTTCATTCAGGCGCGGCAGAACGCGCAGCACCGTATTCTGGCGCGAATCGACACGGATATTGCTGCCCACAGCATCCATCACGTCAATGGATTCAGTTTTACGCAGTTCCCACGGGCGTGCGGTAAATGCATAAGGGCGGGAGGTCAGTGCGCCGACCGGACAGATATCCACGAGGTTGCCGGAAAGTTCGGACGTCAGCGCTTTTTCAACATAAGTACCGACTTCCATATGCTCGCCACGGCCCGTTGCGCCGAGTTCCGGCACGCCGGCGACATCAGCGGAGAAGCGGATACAGCGCGTGCAATGAATGCAGCGCGTCATCTGGGTTTTGATCAGCGGCCCCATATATTTGTCCTGGACGGCGCGCTTGTTTTCATCGTAACGGCTGGTGCCGCGGCCATAGCCCATGGCCTGATCCTGTAGATCGCATTCGCCGCCCTGGTCGCAGATCGGGCAATCAAGCGGGTGGTTGATAAGCAGGAATTCCATCACGCCTTCACGGGCCTTTTTAACCATGGGCGTATTTGTTTTGACATTCATACCTTCCGCGACAGGAAGTGCGCAGGAAGCCTGCGGCTTCGGCGGGCCGGGAGAAACTTCGACAAGGCACATGCGGCAGTTGCCGGCGATCTTGAGGCGCTCATGGTAGCAGAAACGCGGGATTTCAACTCCTGCCGCTTCGCACGCCTGGATCACGCTGGAACCGGCTGGCACTTCAATTTCTTTTCCGTCAATAGTCAGTTTTGTCATAGTTTTCTCTTTAGCCAACGTGAAAGAATATCAGTTACGCAATGTATTGCTTATTTGAATTTGTGCAAATGATTTCTTTAGGAAACCCATGGTGCGCAGGACAATATGTAAACGGTGTATTATACCCGCAGCCATGCAATCATTTTATCCAGTACGCTCAGGACTTTCTTAAGCTCTTTCGGGTCGGAAAGCGTGTGGCTGCCATTTTCTACGAGGATAGTTTTGACATCGTCCGATTCCAGCCTTTCATTGATGCGAATGGCGATATCCCAGGGAACTTCATCGTCCTTGGTGCCGTGCAGCAGGCGGACGGGGCATTTGATCGGGATTTTCTTGTTCAGCAGCAGGTGCTGGCGTGCTTCCTCGATAAAGCGCTTCGTAATGGGGTAATCATCTCCCATATCGGATGCCACCATGACCTGGCCTTTGGTCTGCAATTCCTTGACCTGGCTCTTCTTGAGCTTTTGCAGTACGGCATATTCGGTGAAATCGGGAGCGGCGGCGATGCCGATAATACCAGCGACATTACGCGGTTTCTGGATGGCGAGCAATAACGCGAGCCAGCCGCCCATCGAAGAGCCGACGAGTATCTGGCGTCCATCGGTCAGCTTGGTCAACACCTGCAGGGCATCTTCCTTCCAGCGGCCGATGGTGCAATCCTCGAAATCTCCGGAAGATTCGCCATGTCCTTCATAATCGAAGCGGATGAACGCACGGCCCTGTTTCTTGCAGAAATTTTCAAGCGCCAGCGCCTTTACGCCGTTCATGTCGGAGCGGAATCCTCCGAGAAACATAACTCCGGGGGAGGCGCCTTCGATTTTGTTGTAGGCAATCTTGCCGCCGTTCTTGAGTTTCAGGTAGGAAGTCATGCTAGTAAACCCGCTAAAATTTGATTGCCAGG